>JBDTIZ010000289.1:0-11292 GCA_039936115.1 Gammaproteobacteria bacterium | reverse complement strand
TTTCTTGCTTTTATAGGGGCGAACCTGTGTGTTCGCCCTCTCTATCGAAGAAATAATGCTGCATATTTAGGCCGCAGGGCAATCACACAGGTTCGCGCCTACAAAAGCAAAAAAATCTGCAACAACGACGGTATGACGGCTGGTAGAGAGATACGACGTTATCGTGCAGCTTGTGGAAAGACATTCTTAATTTTATAACGCCGTCGTACCGCGGCTTGTCCGCGATATCCTGTCAACTTGGCATCTGTTTTGATTTGTAGAAGATGTATCCGTTCATCAGGATTCATCCCAACAAAAAAACTCACACGACGATAATAGATTCAATTATTTCTTTTTCAGGGTGGTTTTAAATTTTTGCTCTTCAGGAATAGATGACAAACTGAAAGGAGGTATAGGGGAATCAGTGTTGGGTGACTCTTTTCCAGACTTAGGTGTAGTTGGCGTAGAGCTAGAGCGCGAGCTACTCATCGACCCGCTGCGAAAAAATGTTGATAACAAACCTGACTTACTTGGTGTAGAAGGTGAATCCTTTCCGGATTTTTTTGGAGTAGTACTTCCCGAGGTAGAGGGAGTGCTTTGACTAGATCTGGATGATACAGATGAGCTGTGCAACCGTTTTTCTGGCGTTGTATTTGTCATGTCGGTTTTGACTGAAAGTGAAAATCGACTAGACGCCTGCTTAGGTAGCATTTCAAATTCATTAGCTTGTGATTTGAGAACATCTATTTCTTTATTCAGGGCAAGAACTAAGTCTTTTAATTCTTGTTTTTTAATCGCAAGACCTTCGCGGCTAAAACCACCACTGTTCATCGATTTATCACTATTTGATTTATCTTTTATAGGCGCGAGTGCTTGTTCTGATAATAAAAATTCTAACCATTCTTTTATTATATTTTGAACGTTTTCAAATCTTCTTTTTATATTATCTAGGATACCGCTGATGTCATAAAATTTTTGGGCATCTTGATTTGTATAATTGGCACCCGCAAATCTTATACTATCTATATAAGCAAGTTCATGGTCCGGAATAATTTTTGCTATCATGCTTTGTAGTTTGTCTAATACTTTAATAATTTTTTTTGCACCAGCACTTTTGACCTTATCAGTATCAGTGCGCATTGTTACTAATTGCGCTTTCATTAAAGGCCTTTTGTTTTGGGAAGAAGTTAGAAAAGAATTTCTTAGTAAAGTTATTTGTTTATCGATGGCTGCTTTTGCTTTAAGAAATTGGGTATGTCTTTGAGATGCGTTACAAAATTTATTGATTATTTCTATGAGATCTTTATATTCTTTAATTTTCCCTTTGACAATAATGTCTGGTTTTTTTTCAGTATCTTGTGATTTGACAATATCGCTTAATACATCGATTGTAACCGCTTGCTCCTCGCTAATTGAAACAGGTCCTATATTTGCATCTTTCGTTTTATCAGCTTTAACCGCTTGTCGATGTCGAATGAGAGCATCGCGTTTTTGTTGTATTAATGTATTAAGATGGTCTGATGTTAACTCTTTTTCTTCAAGTATTGAAAGTGTTTTAACTTTAATCTCAAGTTTTGCTCTTGCATTACCTGCAATTACCATTTGTTCGGACTCGCCGCCTTCTTCCACCTCTCGGTTAAAATTGCCCGCTTCCTTAAATATGCGAAATTCAGTAGATTCGCCAATTACTGAGGAAGCCACGTCTTCAGGTTTAGAGTTGGTTCCCATAGTTAACATGAGGCTCGCAAGAGATTGCAATATTTTCTGAGCTTGTAAACTGAGGGTATCTATATTGGGTTCTTTTGATTCCAGCCCTTTTTTTACTAAATCTAACTTTTCCACCTGTTCAGCAATTTTTTTATTTTTCGGTTCTTCCGACGGACTAGAATTAATAGCTGCAATCGTTTCATTAATTGCTGTCACTAATATAGTTAATTTATTCTCAATAACTTCAGCTCTTTCTTCTTCAGCTACTTTTAGCTCAGTTTGTATAATTTCCAGAACTCTATTGAACATACCCACCTCTGTTTTGCATTAACAGCAACTTATTGTTTGCACTCATTATTGTTTATATTGGATTCACACAATCTATATATTTACATATATTATAGTTCAGAGGCGTTATAGATGCCTACTAATGAAATACAGCATTTTTGCATTTATCTGTCTTGGGGGCAGTAACTAGAGATTATATTTTATATTTTCATTGGCAAAATCATCAGCTCTTTGCCTTGTAAATGCAGATGTCGTTGTAACGTGGTGGGCGTTTCATTATGTAAAATTCGCGTAATCCAATTATCATGTTCAAAAACTAATTTACTCGAAAAGAAAATACAATTCGGATATTTTTCACTGACTTGTTCCGCCAGAATATCTAATTTATCCACTGTGTCAGTCCCAAATGCAGCATAGCTTTCTGCAGCCAAATCATATTCCTGACAATAATCAACGAAATATTTTAACATCTCATTGACTTCCTGCTGCATTTTTTCAAGCGCGGGGCCTGCGGAGAAACTTTCTACATCGACGATGCCTACACTCACAAAAATAAAATTTTTAAAGTAGCGTGGAAAAATGCGCAATACGCACAACAAAGTATGCATACCTACACCAAAACTCTTGCCGACAAAAATAACGGCGGTAGGCTGTGAAGGATCAGGTACGATGGGAGGCGATTTTATTATATTGATAGGTTGTTTTAGTTGTTTATCAAGCTCAATTAATTTTTTGTTAACAGAGTTATAGTGTCTTTTAATAAATAAACATAATGCTATTACGGTACAGGTAATCACGACAGTCATCCAACCGCCAGAACCAAATTTTGTTGCCATCGTGACACACAAAATACTTGTAGTGATAAACAGAGCGAAAAAAGAAAACGCAAGTCGTGCTTTCCATTGCGGCGATGCTTCAGTTCGATGTTTTGCCCAATAAACACAGAGCCCAAGTAACGAAAGTGAAAATGTGATGAACACATTGATACTATATAGAATCACCAGAACAGAAACTCGTCCGTGAGTCCAAAGTAAAATCGCCAGCGCTGAAATACCAAATAAAATTAAACCATTTTGAATAACAAGTCGGGTTGAAAGATGTCGAAAACGATTCGGTACCCAGCTATCCACCGCCATGTTTGCGAGTACGCTGGGACCTGCTAAAAATCCAGTATTTGCACCGACGTATAAGAGACTGGCTTCTAATGCCAGCGTGATAATAAGTAAAATCTTGCCTGTCATCGAATCACCCAGGATAGAATGAAACACGACAGCGTTTAGAGTTTGACCGACAGTGGGCGTTGCATTCCACAATAGATAAAGCAGCATGAAACCAGCTGCAGTAAAGCTCAGAGACGTTGCCATATAAAACATCGTCCACTTACCTGTTCTGACACGCGGTTCGCTTAGTCGATTCACATTGTTTGAAACCGCTTCAAGACCGGTGTAAGTTCCGCTTCCTAATGAGTAAGCATGTAACATAATCGCAAGCAGCGGAATCCAGCCAATTGCCGCTGCCATTCTTTTTGTTTCTGACAATGTGTCGGGAATAATTCCAATTAAATCTTTGCTATGTGCAGCAATGCCGTAAACAATCAATGAGAAATGGATGATGACAAAGCCTAGAAAAATCGGCAGCAGCAATTTAATGGATTCTTTCATGCCGCGAAAATTTATTACCATCAACAAAATCAGGATCATAGATTCTGCCAATAATTTATAAGGTAGCACGGCTTTTGGGAACATACTAAAAAGTGCATCAGTGCCACTGGCAACGGATACCGCAATCGTTAACACATAATCGACGATTAACGCCGCGCCTGAAATCAATCCTACATAAGATCCTAGTAATTGAGTTGCGACTTTATAACCACCGCCACCACTAGGAAATAACTCAATCACTTGGTTGTAGCCCAATGAAATCACAAAAACAGTAATAGCCGTGGCCAAAGCAATATAAATGGCCAGATGCGGATTGTGACCTAGCGCCACAAACGCTTCTTCTGGGCCATAGCAAGAGGACGATAATCCATCTGCTCCTAAACCCACCCATGCAAGAAAAGCCACTAACGAAACGTGACGCAAGATATTGGGAGTGAAGGGGTTTAGTGGATCACCGATTACATAATGTTTCAGTTTTGAACCGATTGACATAGGTCTTCGTTAGTTAGGTAATAGTAGAAGAGTATAACGAAGACTGAGGGGGTTAAGCTATATGTGGGGGAAAATATACTTAGTATTCAGAGGGATGGGTTTGTTAAAACAGATGGCAAGTTGACTAGATTGTCCGCATAAGTGCTAATCTTAAATGCCCCTCCTCTCCCCAATGTACCCGGCTTGTACCTTGGAGAGAGGAGGGGCATTTAAGATTAGCAGTTATGCGGGATCATTCAATTTGGCGTCTATTTGATAGATAAGCCGCGAACTCTCTGATAAAAAACAAAATCCTTACAAGCATTAGTTCGGTGTCTAAATATAACAACGCAGTTAAGATTACCTTAAGGAAATCGCGTTAAAATGTTGAAAAATTTAACACATTACAGAGGGGTTTATTTAATATGCAGCCAAGAGAAAGTTATATAGCTGATGTAGCGAAAAAAAATACCAAGTATGGGGTATCTGTCATTGAATACCTGGTTAGTAAGCCGGAGCTTAGCAAAGATCCAGAGAAGACTTCTCTAGAACACCGACTAGCCGAAACTGATGCAGAGGGCAATACCGCATTGCATTGGGCATTTTATCATGCGAATACGCAATCAGTTAATTATCTGATTACTCAAGGCGCCCCCCAACATATTAAAACAAAACCCGTAGATGCAAAAGATGAGAATTCTAATACAGGTAATAATACTTTCTTTGAACAAGGCCTGGAAGGATTTATTGACTCAGGGCGGATTGTTCCATCTATCAGGCATAGACAATTTCTTGTCAATGTATTTCTTAATGGCTATCTCATTCCAAAAATATTTCAAAATAAGAAGAGATATGCTCAAGTCTTTACAGCAATGGGGAACGCAGTATTATTTGACACGAGTGATGGTTATCAATTTAATGATAATACGAAATTAGTTGCTGATTTTTCCAAAACATCAGTACCTGAAGCGATATACACCTATTTTAAAACACAGAACGAAACGATACAACTTGGTAATCACAAAATAGCTGCTTATCTTGGCAGTTACTTTTCAGCAATGGCTGTAGAAGAACGAATTGCTAAAACTAAAAATTATAGTGAAGCAACCTATTGGTTATTACGCGCCAAATCGTTGACTGTAGATCCTATAGAGATTGAAAACGTTAACAATCGATTGAAAAAATATGTAGACCAAGAACCCGCTGCATTATTTGATTTGTATGTTTCTGTTTGCAAAAAACCTGAAGGTCGTTTGACTAGAGAGTTTAAAGAATTAGACCTAAAAGTTAAAAAATTAATTAAAGCAAATCCTGCTTATCAGGCTTATCTAGACGGCATTGAAATTTTTTATGGCCTTATGCCAGTAAAATATAAAATCGTTGCCTATAAAAAATTCATGACAGCAGCAGCGGCAGATCTTGAAGTAGGCAAGTACGAGTACATGGCGGCTTGTTGTATTGAGGAATTAGCATCAGAAAAAAGTGCTCAAGAAATTGATGAGATCACAGGAAAGAGACACATCTCTGATTATCTATTTATGGCATATCAAAAAGCTTCTATGCAAGATGATTACTGTACGATGCGTCTTGTTCTAGCTAAGTTGGAAACACTTTCAAAATCAGAAAAGTATTCAAATGATCCCGCGTTATTGTCAGTACTTGCTCAATGTTATACTACTGAGTATAAACGTCCAAATTCATCAATTGAGTGGGTGGTTCATTATCAGCAAAATGCATTGAACACTTATCGTAGAGTAGAAGCAATTGATCCGAGCTCGCCTAATTTTTCGGCAGATGTCATCAAAAACTCTGTGATCTATTTAACTCGAGTCGAGCCTAAGGAATTAGCAGATCCCTACATACGTGAATATGCTAGAGAAGCAATGGAATTAGCCAGCGTTTGCAAATCGCCAGATCTTATTAAAACCTATAATCACGTTTTATTCTTGGCAGCAAAGCAGTTCGAAACATCAGGTCTTAATACAGCAATAATCTATGCAAAATCTGCCGCAAGCCGTGGCCATTTACCATCTAAATTATTTGCCGCGAAATATGAACTTGTTCAACGTGACAAAATTAAGCAGTATGCGGAAATTGCCAAGCAACAAGAGGATTTAGATGCTGCTAGTCAAGCACAGATACAATTGCAAGAAATAGCAAAGATAGGCGAAAATTTTAGGGTGAATGTTGAGGCAGCACTTAAAGGTCATGCAGAAGCGAAAGCAGAAGATTTTGTTCAACTATGCGCTAAATACACAACTGTTACAGCAGCGGAGAAAGAACAAATAAGAGATGGCATAATTATTAGTAAAAGGTTTGCAACAAGTGAGCACGATCGCGCACTATTACTAAAAGAATTTTTCCAGATCTTGAAGGAAGGCAAAGATGAAAATGCTGTGAAAGGGGCTTGTCAATTGATAACTACTTTCATCTGGTCACGTGAGCGTCTAAAGGAAATGCAACAGCTGATTACAGGTTCGTTTTTGGATTTGGAAGTAGTTCGTGACCGCATGTCGGGTAAATTTCGATTTTTGTTCTCAGCAGTTAGGAAGCTGGGAGAGACAAATGGTACAGCGGCATTGGAATTAGCATCCTTATGCGAACTTAATTTAAAATATCAACGTCAACAAAAATCGGAAGACATGCTTGCACAAATTAGCAGGGGAGAAGATCACTTAATAGCTGCTTTGAAAGTTGCGCTGTTAAATGGAACTCAAGAAGAAGCCTCTGAAGCACGCTTAAAGTTATTATCATTGACTGCAGGAATAAATCCAGCAATCGCTGCTGAGAAAATCCCAGCAATTAATGAATTATTGGCTGTTGGTGAATTGGCGAGCGCGAAAAGAAACTTTAAACTCCCTGAAGGTAGAGGAGCTGCTTATCGAGAAATGGAAAGAATTGGCAATGAGTCAGAATCAAAATCAGTGCAAATAGACGCCAAGCTAGAGTTAGCACGAATAGACTATGAGAGAGCTGCACCTAGGATGTTGGATATGTTTCGGCAGGCAGCTAAAGGCAATGTCAAACGCTATGTAGATTTGGCAGTAGATGGAAATGATCTGGCGCGTACGACATTAACTGATATTCACAAAAACCTGTCTTCACAAAATCCAAATTCTCCAATATTGAAAACGTGGCAGAAAGACGTTACAGATCGATTGAATGCTGCAGATGAAGCTAGAAAGCCGAGATCTCAAGCACCTTCGATGAGACTTTCTAGTGAAGATGAAGACTCTCTCTAATCCATAACAACACTTCTGCTTTTTGTAAATTTAAAAGCAGAAGTGTTTTCTATCTCGTTGTTCCAAAATTTGTAACGAAGAGTCGATATGTTTTCACAACTTACTTTACAAGAAAAACTCAATGCTAGAATAAAAAAACTAGGCCTGGGCCAGTCAGAGACTACCTCTGTTACTAGTGATACTGCATCTCACAGATTGATCCAAGATAGTCCAGATTCTCTTTCACAAAACAGATCAGACACTTCGTCTGAAATGAAAATTAATCGTGATTTATTCATGGATGATAATGGCGACGGCTACTTTGAACTTGATGATGAGACCGATTGGGATGATGACTGTTATGACATCTATCTAGAAACGATAAAGCAAACTGTAGATGTTGCAGCGAAAAATCAAATCACGCAACAGTTCATAGATTATATGAATGAACTAGCAGCACAATATAGCAATTGTGCAGAATATGAATTTCACTTTACTGCTTTAGCCAAAAAAGCTGCTGCAGCTGCGAATTTAGCAGAAGAAATTGAACAAGATGAAATTGAGGCTAGTGAACCGGCTGATACGGAAGATAAGCCATGTTCTAATGATTTTTATTTCTTTTATACGAAACCTATAATTGCTGCAGAACCTCCAATTGAAATACCTCATGCAACACTCACAGACAACAATCCCCAAGATGCTCCGGTAGCTGTTACACTAGTCGAAGAACATCCAATCACAACAAAAAGTGAAATGTCCGTAGAGAATATAACTATTCAGGCGCCCGAACCTATTCCCGTAACATCAAGGAGTCGGGCAATGGCGCATTTTAACTTAGGTATTGCTGATGCTCAAAAGAATGATTACGCATCTGCGTTAAAACAGCTTACTCAAGGTATGATTTTAGATGAAGCAGGCGATGCGATTTTCATTCAAGACAGAGCTCTCGCTCTAGACTGGTTAAAATTCTATGAAATGCAAGCCAAGAAGATTTTAAATCCTGATAATCTTGATAGCGTAGCGCTAACCTTAAAATTAAATTCTACAAAATCAAAGGCTCAGCAACTTATTTGCATTAGTCAACTCATCAATCTAGTAAATAGAGATAGCTCTCTCTACGCAATGCGCGCAAAACTGTTAGCTAAAGAAAAAATTGATGAAGCTGTTTTTAATGATCTGGGCATTGCTATATGGATGTGTCGTACACAAATAGACCCTGATTATAAAGCTCAACTTCCCGAGCTTCTTGCTCTCAGAGCGAAGATGCATCATCGTATCGATAACATCGAGGAAAATCGAAAAGATTTTAAAGCAGCAATAGCTTGTTGCCCCGCAGATTCCAAACAAAAAACTAAATTACAAGGTATGTTTGGCGCACAGCTACGCGAAGAAGCTGAAAACCTTCATCAATTAAAAGATTTTGATAAAGCAATTGAAATTTATACCATGGCATTTCAAATGCTAGAAGGGGATAAGGCTAAAAGGGAAAAAATCCTAAATAAGATACGCCAGGTTAAGCTTGATCAAAAGGTGTTAAATGAGGAAGCTATTGGAAAAGAAAAAATAGCTATTGAACTCATCGATACCAAAAAAGTTTCTGCGAAAGAAGCTCGTAAAAATCGTAAAAAAGAAAAAATTGAAGCAGCAAAAAAAGCTGATGAAGAAAAACGATACCGTGAAGAAAGAGATAGAATTAATCAAGAAAAAAAGGCGAATGCAAAGAAAGAAAAGAAAAATCAAAGAAAAATAACATCACAAGCAAGAAAAGCCACCGCAACGCTCTTGCAAGCTATAGCATCACCCGAAGTGAAAATTCAAGAACTAGTACCAGAATCAAAAACTATAGTTACACCCAAGTCCGTAACAACTACAGTGATATCTGAGGTTAAAGAAGAAAATGTAAACACTACACGTTACGAACTACTTAAAGACGCTAAAGATGTCATTGATCAATTAAATAAGCACGGTTTTCTTACATTAGCAACCGGCGGCCTAGTTTTAAATGCGCTCGAAAAGAAAAATGAACTTACCGATGACATTGATATTGTCACAGAAGCAAGCGTTGAACAAATTCGACAATGTTTTCCGAATGGGCATATTGTCCCAGATTTTTTTAATCCAAATCTATCACATTATGTAGTTGGAAAAATTTCTGTAGGTATTTATAGCAGCGCACATCTTGCTAACAAAGAATTGAATACACAAGACCGTATTAAAGCGGACGCTTACAGCAGAGATCTTACTTTTAGTGCGATGTACTTGACGGGCGATGGAGAATTATTGGATCCAACTGAAAGAGGCTTGCGAGATTTTAGAGCGGGTCGTATCGCGGCCATCATGCCTGCTTCCAAATCGCTTCCTTATGATCCCGTACGCATATTACGCGCAATCGATGCCAAGACGAAATTATCGGAGCGTTTCGACCGTGAATTTTCATTTTCAAATTCCATTCAGACGCAATTACGTAAAAAATCAAATGCACTGAAAACTGACTCTCAGATTGATTCTAAAATCGTTTATTGGTTATTGAAATTATTTTCGCGAGTCACTGCGGAAGATAATTTGTCGCTGCTAAATGAATTTGGCATGACAGATGTACTCATGCCTACACTCGACAAAAAATTGCTAGAACAAGAAAAAATTCTTGCCGTAATCAAGCATTTATACATCGAAAATCGTGGTAAAGTTAATACCTGGTTATTCAAACTTCTTTCGGGTTCACATAAGTTTCAAGTAACGACAGAAACAGCACAACAATATTTGAAAATTTTACAACAGGGGAGTCCTGACGCTCTGTATTACCCATTGTTGACATTGGTGCTACAAAAAGATGGGCAAAAGAATTTTGATCAGCTAGCTGTCTCCGGCGTAAGAGAACAAATATTTTCTCGTCTAGGTATCAAATCTGCAAATAGTATTACGGATGTTGTCCAATGCATCTCCAAACTTAATCCGAAAACTCTGTGTTCATTCTTTGTCAATTTTTTATCAAGAGCTGATGCCGAACAAAATTTGAATGTCATAATCCAGCATGGTGTGGTTGATAAACTATTTCCGGGTATTAAAACCATATTTACCGCTGATAATTTTCTACAAAACATTGTAGTGTATATTTCCGCATTAGAAAAAAAATATCCTAATTTAGTGATGCTTCCTTGGTTAACAAATTATATTTCTCAGCAAATGCAATACCAACACTCGATCTTATCTGAAAATGTAAAATCTTTAATTTCGACAGTTACGCGTCAAGACATGTTGACTTGGATACTTACAGTGTATTTGGAAGAGGGCGCAGAAAAAAATATTGCTGCGCTAATGAGATTAGGTGTTGTCGATAAAGTGGATAACAGACTTGGAAGCATTCTATTAAATCAATCCAACGAACTGAGTCTTACTCCGACTTTAGACTACCTTTTTAAAATCATAACACCAGCAAAAATCATAGAATGGATAAACAAATTGCTCTCCCGACCTAATGCTTCCGATCAGATTAATAAATTCATATCCGCTGGGATATTAAAAAAATTATTTCCGGAGTTTCATGAGGAAATTGATCGGAGAAAAGCAGAACTCATCGAAAAAATTCAAAAAAAGCAATGGCGCACGTTGAATGATATCTTAGTCGGTATTTCAAGTGGGAAAGAACGTAATATTGCCTGCGCTACGAATGACATCATTAGATTTTGCTTGAGCAATCCTCCATTGTTTACACCTAACATTAGTCAGACCAGATTGAGTTTTGTCAATAATTCTAAATTAGCCGAAGAAAACAAATCGCAAAAGGCATCGTTGGTAAATAGTCCTGTGACTAATTCTCATTGATTAATCATTCCTGCCTTCGCGAGCGTACTTTACACTACTCATCCCACACCTCACACGCCCCTGTCACCTCACGACCCTGTCACCGCACGCCCCTGCCACCGCACGACCCTGTCACCCCGCACGAGCCCCCTGTCACCGCACGA
>JBDTIZ010000288.1:0-9970 GCA_039936115.1 Gammaproteobacteria bacterium | reverse complement strand
CGCACAGAATGACAGCTTCTCGCCAAGGCTTACATAAGTTCGCCCCAACAATAAGCTGTATTACCAATCTGTCATTCTATCGTCATGATTTCGTCAACTCTCAATCCTTATACTAACTCCTATCACTAAAAATTTGAGGATGACAGATATGTTAGGGAGATCACAACATCGTTTATTTTCTAAGAAAAATGTTTCTTTAAACCCACAAGTTAGAAATGAATTAAATGGAGACACGCTCTTAATTCATGCAGCAAGAAATGGATTGATCGATCAAGTCAAATTTTTATTGAAAAAATTCAAACATGATATTGATATTAATGCGACAAATTTAAATAATATATCAGCTGTCGCGGCAGCTGCTGCGTTCGGTCATCTCGATATCGTCGATTGCTTGATTCAACAAGGCGTTAACATTAAAGAACGTAATGAAAAAATGTTATCGCCTTTAGACTTAGCCGCAGCAAATGGACAATTAGCCATGGTGCAACATCTTGTTCCTAAACATATCAAACATTCTAAGGATATTTATCTTGCTATACGCCACGCGCTGGATGGCGCAGATGAAAAAATGGAGAACCAACGTATCGCCACAGCAGAATTTTTATTAACGTATTTTGTCCAGCATAATGGATTCAAAAACATCACCAACACCGAGCTAACTGAATTAGTGGCAGACTTAGCAAATTATCCTAACATTGAAATTTCTGAGGCTAAAAATCAACATGTGAGGCCTTAGCTTTGAACTTCTGCAACTGATGCATGTGTTCGCCCCAGCCGTTTAATCACTTTCAAAATGGTGATTATTTAATTGACTTTTGGTCATAATATGGTCAGAATTACGCGGCAATGATAATATAGGTCAAAAATACACGAATATTTGACCAATATTGAATAAATTTGTTAATGTTTCTACACAAGTGCGCTTAACAGATGCTATAACCACTTGTTAAAGTCCAAAATTAAATAAGAAACAGAAGATCAAAACGGGTGAGGCGAGGTTGTATTACTATTTAATTCATTGTCTTAAGAGTTATCAACAATCGGTTCTTAGAACCAGGAATTAGATGATATTACTATGAATGAGAGAAATTTAAAAAAAAGACCAAGAGATGTATTCAAACCGGTTTGGCTAACTGTTCACGAGGAAGAAGTTTCACAGGATGTGTTAGGTAGCCTCGTTCCGCTTATAAAATCTATTCAATTATCAAAAGATAAAAACTCAAAGAAATATAGTGAAGACAAAACCTTATTTTTTAAGTACATCAATAACACCAAAGGTTTAATTAATGCATCCGTCAAAAATCCACTTAGAATAAAGAAGGCTTGGTCAAGCGATGAAGCGGGTTTCACACCGATCATGTATTTTGCAAAATTCATCACCGATAAAGATTTTATTAATCAATTTTTAGATCTTAGAGTAGGAAAAGAACAAGATAAAGCCGATACAACAATTACCTTTGATTTCTATATAAATGGTAAAAGCGCAGCTGCCAATATTTTAGTTATGGCTTGCGTGGAAGGAAATGAGATTTTTATTGATTGTTTATTATCTAAAAATCCAGATCTAATTTCCTATGATATAGCTCGCCAAGGTCAATTCAAAGGCTTGCGTTTGGAAGACATCGTCCAAAAATTTTCAAAAAGAGGACATCAAACCAAATTAAATATAATAACCTGTTTATCTAAATTTCAAAAACTTAAACAAGAAAAAGATTCGGCTGAAGAAAAAGCTATCGAAGCTGAAAAACCAACATTTGTATCTGCAATTCCTGTTCCTGCATTAACAACAAGTCAATCAACTACTGTTGAAAGCCCTCTGACTCACACTGTCTCAGCAAGCACATTTGAAATGCCAATGAGTGGTGATATTGCCGCAACACCCTCTTTAGCAGTTACGACTGCAGCTCCTGCTGTGCAATCATTTGAATTCTCAGCACAAGCTGACATTCATCTTGATACTTTATCTCAATTAGAATCCAAAATGGTTACGCACAGTAATGAAGATATAATTAATTTTTTAAAAGCGATCAGGTTAACCAGCGATGAGGATCAAATTCAGTTAGTTGAAATTCTCACGTCTGCTAAAGCTAGTATATTTAACGTTACTCTCACATCCGAACATCTCACTGAAAAAAAATGGATAGGAATGACACTTATTGCCTACGTATTTTTGAATAGCGCGATTCCTGAGAGTGTTTTAAGAATAATAGAAAATACACTAGATCCAAATGTATTCAGAGGTTTGATCACCACTCCTATCCAAGCCATGGGTGTTTATCAACATAAGAACATTGTTGATATCTTTATAGTGGAAAAAAGTAAACTTAGAAATGCTAATCAGAAAAGTAAGTCAAAAATTTTGTTAGATATTCTGAAGAAAAATTTAATTTTATCTGATTTGATAAATGCACCTAGTAATGGTTTAAGCAGCAGTGCAGTGAGCAGCAGCGCAGTAAGCAGCACCTTATCAAACAACAACAGAGCATCATTTAGTGCATTAGCTCCGATTTCCCTTACTGCATTACCAGCAATGGAATCAAAATCTGCTGTAGATATGGAAATCGTATCCGACAGCGACCTTGAATCTTCAGCGTCAACCCACTCAACCACAACAAATAATTCATCAACCAGCAACGATGAAGAACCAAGTGTAGCCATTCCTTCACGAGTAGCGCCACGCTATGTTATGAATAAGCAACGCGATCCAATCCATGAAAAGGCAAAAAAAGAGTATTTGCTGAGAAGAACTTTTAGTTTGTTCGGTGTAACCAAACCTAATGAGTCAGAAGAAGCGACTGATCAATTATCTGAAGCAAAAGTAGCACAAGTTGCCAAAAAGGATCCGGAAAAATTTGCTGCGTTATTACAAAGTTTCTATACACTCAATTATCAATTGAATTTAGGCTTGGTAGATACGTCTTCAAAAACAATAATTACAGACCCTGTCACTATTAAACATAGTGAATATGGTAAAACGCATGACCGTGCTAGCCTCGATACATTCTGGGCAACCAATGGAAATGTAGATCCTGTTGATAATAAACCTTTGGTATCAACTAGTGTCCACACGGATCAGTTTGCCGTGAAAGTAATGAATATGCTCGATCTCCCGGTAAAGATCGCAAAAAAAGCAAGTCAATATAACTTACCCAAGGAATTAACTGGAGCAGAAATTACGGCAATTACAGAGATAAAACATAAAAGAATCAAATTTAAAATAACGGATGCGACTAGATACATTGGCCTATACGCCTCCTCTAGAAAAATTGTTTTCGCTGACTTAAAAAGAACGGGTACGCGTGATCCCCTAGTGATTGAAGGGATAATTGCTTATGCTCACAGCATTCAAATGCTTAGTAATATTGAGCAACTTTTAAAGGTAAGTCTTCTTAAACCCAAACCACCCACCAAGGAAGAAACGTTAACTCACCCTAGCAGTGCAACAATGAGCTTAGGCGGGAAACCTACTTTTTTTGGATCATCGGCTGTATCCAATCGCAGAACAAATTTATCTATAGAAATACCAGGCAAGGATGATAATAAAAACACTTTAGTCCAAAAACCTCGGGGTTAATGATATGAATGAAGCATTACAAGACGCACTTTCACTAGCGATAAAATTTTTACACAATGCAGAGGAAATGTTATCTGCTCCATTGCAAACTTCTTTTGATGAGAGTAATGATTTAATAAAAGATCATTATAGTCAGTTAGCCATGAAAAGCGGCGGTAAAAGACCTCAATCGTTGCATACTTTAATTGCACAAAAGCAACTTGATTTTCCAAAGTTGATAGAAGATATAGAACAAAAAATCAAAGATCCAAGCATTAAAGAACATGCTGTTGAAACTGCAACGAGATTAATAAATAAAACAGCTACTCACGAAGTAATACACAAGGTAATGGGATACTTAGAAGAAATTTCAAACCATAGATCAATCACAATCAAAGATACCGTCTCAGACTTCTTCGCGCCGTTAGAGCAATTAAAAAATCTATTTGTAAATTCACGTCACTTGGATGACTCAGATAGAATTTTATTACAAAAGTATTGTTTATTATTTATTGCGGTTTCAACGAAAGCAATCATGATGAAATGGAAAGCAGCTTATAGTAGAGGAAATTTTTTAGATATGGACCATGCATTCTTTTATCAATATAAAAATGTAGTGTCTCATCTGAATTCCTATAAAGCTCACCTACTAGCGTTGCATCCAATTGTTTTGGATGATTCAGCTATTGACCATAACATTAATAAACGAATAGATAAGCCCGAAGCATATAAAAATTTTTCATCGGTAGATTTTATATTTGGAGCACTGCCGGATATTGATAACTTATCCACTGGAGAGTTAAATGAGTATGCCGCTAAGCTTCTTAATCTTTTTGATTATGCAAATGCAAGATTGCAAAGCTGGTCTACACTGCCCGCACTAGAAAATAAGCAAAAAACTACTCCTAAAACTAAACCTCAAAAACAAAGCTTTACCTATCCTTGGACAATAGAATCTAGAGGTGCCATCACTCATGATAATAGAGAGCCGGATGACTTACTTGTTTATCGCAATATGAATCCCGAAGGAGACGATGGAGTAGATCTTAAAACTAAGCCTATACCCTCCGAAACTCGCGCAACAATAAAAGAAGTTGGTAAAGCGGTAAGTAACCTAATGAATTACTTAGACAGCCTTATGAACTTAAGAAACGAATTTTTAGCTGAATTCAAATTATTCGAAAAATATAATCACAACGGTCCTAGACTAGATAGGCTAAGATACGATAATGTGAGTGTTGGCGAATTACCTCGACATGTAAGAAAAAAAACAATTGCTATTGATCGCTCAGATATGACTGTCGCCACTTTCTTAGATGAGCCCGAAAGTATAACCTTTCGATTTCAACAACGCACTGTCAACATGATTGCTGCATTCACTCGTTTTTCTAATGTATTAAGAGAATATTCGAATAACGCTTTACCTGCTTCTCCAGCACCACGTCTTAACTTAAAAAAAGCTGAAGATTCGACGCAATTACAATTATCTAAAATTGCAAACAACATGATGCAATTATTTGATGCAATGGATTGGCCAATTATAAGTCCTACATTATCTGAACCAATGCCAGATAGGCCAAAAAAATTAGTCACAACATTAGCGCAGCATAGACAACAGGAAAGACTAGCTTATACACCATCCATGTTTAGACAGGAAGGCGTGGGTAAGAGTAGAGAGCGAACTGTCTATATAAGCCTATTACCTATATTTAAAAAGCCAGCCTTCCCTGAAACAATAGGCATTATTGCTGCCAAAAAAAATCCGCTCGCCACATCTTGCTCTGTTTTAGAAACATTGCAAAATTTAGCAGAACAAATGTCGAATATATTAAATAGAGTAGAACCAGATTGTTGCTCCGCCTATTCTTCTGGTAAACATCGAGCCCCCTCTCTCAAAGCGAGATCCAAACGACATTCTTCAAAAACAAATTTAAGAGCTTCATCTCCAGAAACTGACGATGATAATAGTAGTGATTTTGAAAGTAGTAAGGAAGCTTCATTTTCTAGCTTTAGTTTTAGTTCTAGTTCTAGTTCAAACGCTAAATCTACTTCAAGTTCAAGTTATAGCTCCAACTCTAGTTATAGCTATAACTATAGCTCTGACTCTAGCCTGTCATCTCCTACCGAAACAAAACTTGAGACTGATAGCGTGTCAACCGCACCCAATTCAGCACGTCTTAACGCTGATCAAATGAATCCACTATTATTGGCCACTCATAAAACTTTAAATATTTCTGATTCAAATGCAGATGATAAAAAAAGTCAGTTAGACAATCATCTAAGCCAAATAACGCCTGACAAAATTCGATCGGCTAAGCCGAAAGAACTGGCTGAACTTGTGCGCAAGTATACTAGTTTGGCATGGTCCTTAGATTCAGCCCTTCATGATCCAATTGGTTCGTTTAGTAAAGTTCTTGGACCCGTTACAATTCAATATAACGATGAAGGGATGCTCTATAATCGCGAAACCCTTGAAGAAACTTGGCTAAAAAAACCAGGCGTTCATACTGATCCTTTAACAAATCTACCCATTATCTCCTGTACATTACGTCGAGATATGTTAGCCGAAACTGCTGCAGAACAGCTAGGATGGCCAGTACAAGTACCTGCGAAGCAAGAATACAAAGCACCTCAGAGCTTAGATGGAGAGGTCATTGAAAATTTACGAAAATGTAAAGATAAAAGAAATAAATCATGGACGATGGAAAGATTCTCTGCGGAAATAACTCGTAGATCTGGAAAATCTATAAACTACAAATTACTGCAACAGGCTGGAACTGACGACGCTACAATTATCAAAACAATATTGGATATTTTCATTGAGAATTATCCTCTAGAAAAAGTTAAAACATATCTTACCAATGTGACTTGGATTGCAGAGAGCCAAGTAGATACTTCGTCTGTTGCAAATAAAAAACTTGCCACAAAAGCCAACTCAGATAGTACTCCTGCTATTAAGAAAACTTTTATAACTGAGACACGTAAGCGCAAATCAGATTCTAGCTCAGAATCAGAATCTACATCAGAATTCGAAACATCGTTCATAAATACAAAACATACTGGAAGCATCAACACGAACAGCAAGCCTGCTCCTAAGAAAGACTTTTTAAGTCAAACACATCAACGCAAACCAAATCCTGGCCGTGCAACTTTACCAGATTTGCAAAGGTCGCCACGCTCAGATGATACAAGTCGTCAAAAGGAGCTGTTCTCTCTTAAAAATCAAACACGCGATGAATCTGTTATGATAAGTGAAACATCACAATCCTCATCTGCAAGCAGCAGTTCTACTCCTAATCGAGATTTTCTAAGTCACACACAGCAGCGTAGATCAAAACCTGGATATGCAACTTTACCCGATTTGGAACCACCGCGCGTCAAGAAAAGTCAGAAGCAAGAGGCGTTTACTCCTACGCACCATGCACCTTTTATGGCAACTGTAATACCATCACATTCTTCAACTTCAAAACAGAAAAGTGCGTTTTCAGTGGTTACGCAGCATGTGCCGTTTATGGCAACTGCAACACCATCACATTCTTCGACTTCAAAACAAAATAGTACGTTTTCAGCGGTTACGCACCAAACTAAAAGACCATTCAAAGCAACACACTCGTCATTAGAGATGCTGCCGACAACACAACACGCTATTGCTCGGAATGAATTTACTGCTTCAACTTCATCAAGTCATTCAAATTCATTTACATCCTATTCCAGTTCATCGTCGTCTACGCCATCTCCTGTAGACAGACGAAAATCGATTCCATCATCAATGTCAGAACAAGCATCCTTAGGGCTTTCGAATACAGATTCTAATTTATATGATGCCACTAGAGCTATTCGTCTGTATGCTTATGAAAATTTATTAAGATGCAAACAAAATAACCCATCTGCCTGTATCATTACCAACGATCAATTAGAGCTAATGAAATGTACTGCATCAATGACACACGAGGCATTATTCCTCACACAGAGCCAACTCCTCCGTATAAACCAGTTATGTACAAGCAACATCAACAGTTATGATAGATTGGATGAGTTGTATGGTTTATTAGGATACCCAAAATCTCACCGAATATATTCGTCGTCTATGCCCGATCCAGTTGATGACTTTTTTGTCTCAGACCCAGTAACGAATCAAAGTTACTCATCACTGAGTAGGTCAACATTTGCATGGTCCGATGAAACGCCAGACAACCAAGAGTTAACTAATGCAGCGCCTACATTTTTGTCTTCAACATCCGCACCTCATTTTCCAAGCCAGCGTCCGGTACATCACGCAATTGCTAACTCATTACTGAATCAGATCCCCCTTTCTCAGCCAAGATATGTGAGCAATAATACGAGTAGCTTAACCAACACCACTACAAGCAGATTAATGGAATCATTTAGTCTTCA
The DNA here is from genome assembly GCA_039936115.1 of Gammaproteobacteria bacterium. GTDB lineage: Bacteria > Pseudomonadota > Gammaproteobacteria > DSM-16500 > DSM-16500 > DATIJJ01. Next base: position 2,022 of record JBDTIZ010000288.1, on the reverse strand, counting down.
ATCTGCAATAAATCCATCTTCTATGCCGCAGAGCAGCCAACAGCCTCGAAGAGCTGTTGAACCTAAACCGACGACTGGGAGAACACATTCTGTTCCGGGCTCGCAGTTATTTCAAATGACGACTCCACTTGCAGACAGAATAAATGACGCATCTTCTCATGACCGTATGATAAGACCTGATCAATCGGCATATGTGTCGTTGCCACGAGAGTCAAGCCAGTCCACACAACCAAATCAATCTGCATGGGAAGACGAACTCAATCCGCACTCCTCCTCTTCTTCAGCTACTTTTTTCTCAATAGGCAAACTACCATCCATGGATTCATCATTAAATCAAACGCGTAATAGGAGCCTGGATCCATTCGATGACGCAGAGTTTTGTGATGCGAATGTAAATTTAGAGCCACAAGATGATGATTTTTTTGGGCTGCGAAATTAATCTACTCTGCCCCGCACGTATTGTGTGGGGCTTAGAGATTTTGAATAGGATAATCTAAAATAGGCTAATTTTAATATTTTCTTAAGCTTTACTGCATATAATTTTCAACATCGTAGTTTAATTATACTTAAAACGAGGTAGATTTATGCAGAGAAAAAGAAAGCTGAGCGCAGATGAAGAAAATCCGCTGATAAAAAAAAATATAATGGCATCAACAGAATCAGTACAATCTAAAGTAGAAATACCTTCAATTCCTATTTCTTATTATCCACCTCAAGCTAACATAACAAATCTGCAATTTAATGGTCGAAGTTTAACAGATGAACAAATTAAACAGGCACGCTTTGAATTAGCGGGAAAAAAAAGCGGGCTTTATAATTTTCCAGACAATAAAGTATAATTACTTTTAACAAGTAAAAGTTTTTTTCGTCGCGATGCTATATTAGGTGCGGGAGATTTTGGTTCTGTCACTTTGTTCTCACCAGCATCATCATTAGATGAATCAGAAAATACATATAAATCCGTAAAGATTCTACCTAACACTACACCTCATGAGACTACTGATGCTAGAGAGGAACAAAAAATTCTAAATGCTGTCGGTAAATCGAGTGAACCTATTATTTTTTTCCGCGATCCGGAAACCAAGAAAAGGCAAGCGGCTATTGTGATGAATTACGAGAAAGGTAAAGATTGTAATGTGTTAATGGAACTCCGGAATACATCAGATACCGCTGAATCAAAATGGCCTGGCATCGTATGGCTTAATATCGGAATCAAAAGTGTTGAAGCTGTCATAGAATTATTAAAAAAAGGCGTGATGCATTTAGATCTTAAACCACCTAATATGATGTATGACTTTGTAGAAAATAAATTATCATTGATTGATTTGGGTATTGCATTGCAGTTTAAAAAAACAGAAGAGCTAAGTGCTGTTAGTGTAGAATCTAAGTTTTCAGCTCTAGAAGGTACGATTGCATACCTTGCTCCAGAATTCTATGATTATTCGCATCGTCGAACCTATACAGAAAAATCACTGGTATTCACGCTAGGAAGGCTGCTTCAAGAGATCTTATTTAATCAAGATGTCCAGATTGAGTATAAAGATGATAATGAGAACCGTGTTCTACGTGAAGTCAATGTTGAATTTACGAATCTGAATGGCAAAGGCAATTTTTTAGATTTGTATCTTGCAATAAAAGAGCGAATGTCTTCCTTGGTTTCTGCCATGCAAGAGGTCGAAATAGATGCACGTCCAACGTTAAGGGAAGCTCTGTTAGAATTGGAGGAGATACGGAAAGCATATCTTGCCCTTAAGCCAGATGACTTAGAAATCGAAATGCAAATGCGTGCACAAGCAGTTTCTGCAGAAAAAACACGATATGAAGCGATTATTTCAGGATTGAAAAAACAATCGTTATTTCCTGCAGTTTCTACCACGCAAGAAGCTATCGGAACGCAAGTGCTATGTAACGAGCCGAAGAATGGATCTCCATCATTGCAATCTTCCTAATGTTTTTACGTTTCAGAGGGATCGACGCATATTTTTCTTTTTTTACAAATCAAAACAGAAGCTAAGTTGACTG
>JBDTIZ010000287.1:0-21556 GCA_039936115.1 Gammaproteobacteria bacterium | reverse complement strand
GGTTTAATCGCCTTAAATGGCATCAACTTAACTGTGGATCAAGGTGATTTCTTCGCATTACTCGGCCAAAATGGCGCAGGAAAATCGACGACGATCGGCGTGTTATGTTCACTCGTCAACAAAACGTCAGGCAGAGTTTCAATTTTTGATTATGATCTTGATCACGATCTCGAGAATGCCAAATCCTGTATTGGCGTCGTGCCGCAAGAATTCAATTTCAATCCATTTGAAAAAATAAACCAAATCATCATTAATCAAGCAGGGTATTACGGCATTCCACGAAAAATTGCGACAGTACGCGCAGAACTTTATTTAAAACAATTGGGATTATGGGATAAACGCGATCAAATTGCGTTGCGTTTATCGGGTGGTATGAAACGTCGTCTGATGATTGCGCGCGCATTGGTTAATCAGCCTAAACTGTTAATTTTAGACGAACCGACCGCAGGCGTCGATATCGAATTACGTCATGGTTTATGGGAATTTCTGATCGAACTTAATCAATCCGATACGACTATTATTTTGACGACGCATTATTTAGAAGAAGCTGAACATCTTTGCAAACACGTTGCCATCATCGATCACGGTGAAATCATAGAACACGCCAATATGAAATCATTAATAAATCGATTAAATGTGCAAACGCTGATTTTTGATGTGGCGGATACGCTCGAGCACACTATCGATTTAAACGAATATCCATTTCGTATTTTAGACAAGACAACATTAGAAATTGAATTTCGCAAAACACAATCTCTTAATGAATTATTTGCTCACTTAAGCAAACAAAATATTCGCATTATCGGCATGCGCAACAAAACTAATCGTTTAGAAGAATTATTTATTCGGCTGATCGCTGATAACAAGGCAAAATTATGAAAAAAAATCTGATTGCACTTCAAACTATTTTAGTCAAAGAAATCACGCGTTTCATGCGCATCTGGACACAAACATTATTACCGCCCGCAATTACCATGACGTTATATTTTATAATTTTTGGCAAATTAATCGGTTCACAAATAAAAGACATCAACGGTTATACCTACATGCAATATATCGTACCAGGTCTAACGATGATGGCGATCATGACGAATGCTTATTCTAATACTTCATCTTCTTTTTTTGGCGCGAAATTCAGTAAGAGTGTGGAAGAAATGTTAGTTTCATCTATGCCTAGCTATATTATTTTAATCGGTTATATGTTGGGCGGTGCCTTGCGCGGAATCTTGGTTGGCATTGTGGTGATTTTAATTTCTTTGGCGTTCACGCATTTGCATATTCATAATTTTTGGATTGTAACGTCGATGGCATTTTTATCTGCCCTGTTATTTTCACTCGGTGGATTAATCAATGCGATTTTCGCCAAAAAATTTGATGATGTTTCTTTTATTCCAACGTTTGTTTTGACACCTTTAACTTATTTAGGCGGCGTTTTTTATTCGATAAAACAATTGCCGCCTTTCTGGCAACATGTTTCTTTTTTCAATCCTGTTTTAAACATCGTTGACACTTTTAAATTTGGCATGCTGGGCACCACCGATATTAATATCTATTTTGGATTTGGATTAATCTGCACTTTATTTATCGTCTTACTCATTTGGTGTTTTATTTTGTTAGAAAAAGGAACGGGATTACGCACATAATTTTTAAAAATTGATCTGCAAAACTCCAAATTTATGCTATCTTTTTAAATTAATTTATTGAAGGAAGGAACACTGCATGAGGCATCCACAACGACCCATTTTCAAAAGCAACCGGCCGTTTGAGGTCAATAGAAACTGGTTCGCAATTCTTTCCATTCTTCCTCAGATCATCATTGCCGGTCTTTTCTTTGGTATATTTTATTATATCAATAACCATGGTCTGTTTACGCAGTGGATTGATTACATCAATTGGACAATTAAAATTATTATTGCATTTCAACTTCTTATCGCCTCAGCCCGTTCATTAATCGCGCCACTGTTGGCGCTAGCTTTAGCTGGTATTGATTTATATTTTATACAATCTACTGGCGATGCCTGGTTATCATCTTCTGATGCGTGGGAATTGATTATTGCCGGTGTTATTGGTTTGATGATTACCATTATTGTTAAATTGCTAAAACGTTAAGGATGGCATCCATGTTAAAACAAATTACTGCAATTATTATTTTAAGCATCGTCATTATTTTGGGCATGGCTTACGCCCAACAAGGGTTACAATTTATTGTGACATCGCATGACTGGATTTCTGAACAGTTGAAACAAGTCTTTTCAGTCGGCATGGCGGGTAATCTTATTAGAGAATTAATTGCCTTATTAGTGATGCCTGTTGTGGTTGGTCTTGTGCCATCGCTTATTTATTGGTTAATCAAACGTCATTGGTTTCCGTATTTTATGGAATTAATTTGGATTATTTGGTTGGTGCAGACGTCGGCGTTGGTTATGACTTATAAGGCATAGGCTTGTCATAAAACTCTCCTCCTACAAAAAACGCGGGGGGAGAGGGAGCTTTTTTTAGCGGGGATTGCTGAGATAGGCTCCCTCTCCTCTCACGTTTTTGTGGGAGGAGAGGGTTGGGGAGAGGAGGGTTCTTTCAAATCCAAAACGCCGTTTTCACCATCACCTTCGACGCCATCTGCATCATTTTTTTAATCCAAACAGGCAATACCGCAGCCCCCGAATCCAAAGCATGATCGCGATGCTCCGCCTCATCTTGATGCATTTGCTCTAAAATCCTGAAACTTTTCTGATCTATTTGTGGCAAAAGCTGCAAATGTTCTTCTAAATGTTTGACAACCTGGTTTTCTGTTTCCGCTAAAAATCCTAAACTCCATTTATCGCCAATCAAGCCTGCTGTTAAACCAATGGCAAATGATCCTGTGTACCATAAAGGATTAAGGTAACTAGCGTGGCTACCCAACTCCGTCAGTCGTTTATTGCACCAAACCAGATGATCGCCTTCTTCAATAGCGGCTTGTTGCATTTTTTCTTTAACATCCAATCTGCGCGAGACCAAGCCTTGGCCGTGATAAAGCGCTTGGGCACAGACTTCGCCGGCGTGATTGACTCGCATTAACCCTGCGACTTGTTTACGCTGATCTTGTGTTAGATCAGCCTCAACCAGGTCTTTTGCAGGATAGGGGCGTTCGGTTGTCTTGGCGTTGGCAAATACGGCTCGTAATGCCTGATCGAGGCCTAAGCATATATTATCTAGCAAACTATAGTGTCTGTGTTCTGACATGGGCATCCTATTCATTAGCTTAAAAAATATAACGTAGGGTGGATCAGGTCTTTTTGAACACCTAATCCGCCCATATTGTTGATTTCTAGTTTAACGAGTTATTTCGTATTTTAGTATTGCAAAATTTTTAGCACAATTTCTGCAATCTCGCTGTTATAATAGCCGCCCTTAAGTTTAAGCGTGATCTTATGAAAAAAGTCTTCAAAACCGAGCTCATTAAAAAGCATGCCACTCTGCAAGCACGCGTGACTAAAATTACCACCGCACATGGCGAAATTCTAACACCCGCATTTATGCCTGTTGGCACACGTGCTTTTGTCAATTGCATGACGCCCACCGATTTAACTCAGGCAGGCAGTCAAATTATTCTAGGCGGTAATACCTATCACATGTTGTGCTCGCCTGGTATGGACGTGCTGCAAAATGCCGGTGGCATGCATGAATTTATGGGCTGGAATAAGCCTATGTTAACGGACAGCGGCGGCTTTCAAGTCTTTAGTCTTTCCAAAAATGGCAGTATTTGCAAAATCGATGCAAAAGGCGCGCATTTTAAACATCCCATCAGTGGTCAACTGATCCATCTCACACCGCAATCCTCTATCCAAGCCCAAAAAATTATTGGTGCCGATATCATAATGGCATTTGACGAATGCACACCCGAAAATGGCGGTAGAGAGGCAGCAGAGAAAGCGATGGAGCGCACGCATCGTTGGTTGCTGGAGTCGATAGAAGAGCATCAAAAGCACCCAACGTCAGCCTACGGTTATCAACAAGCTTTGTTTGGCATTATTCAAGGCGGCAGTTTTCCTGATTTGCGTGAAGAAAGTACCCGCTTTATTTTATCGACTGAATTAGACGGTATCGCGATTGGTGGTGAAGTGATTGGTTTTGATATGCAAAAAACTGCTGAAGTGATTGACTGGGTCAGGCCGTTGTTACCCGAAAATAAATCTCGCTATACGATGGGTGTCGGTTTATGTCCGCAGGATTTAATTGATGTAGTTGCTAAAGGCATTGATATATTTGATTGTGTCGCCCCCACTCGCAATGCGCGACATGGTTCACTTTATTGCGGTAACATCGTTCAAGAAAATGATTGGTTGCGCTTCGCGGATCTGGATGGCAACAGCAAAATTCTGATTAAAAAAAGCATTTATGCGAAAGACAATAATCCAATTATGGAAAACTGTAGTTGTTATACCTGCCAACATTATTCGCGCTCTTACTTGCATTTTCTTTTTAAACAGAAAGCGCTTGCTTATAACAATTTAGCTTGTATCCATAATATTCATGTGATGCATGATGTCTGTGCGCGCATGAGAGAGCTTATTTTAAATACTTAGTTTGAGAGGAAATAGTGATGAAAATTTTTAGCATCGTGGTATTTAAAGACAATAATTCTGTATCGTTAGTTGCAACAACGCCAACAAATCAACTACGAGAAAACATGCTTAAAACAACTATTCTTGAGGGCACAATTAAACAAAGTCAAAGCAATCCGTCATTTAAATATGATATGCCCATCAAGACACTTGGCGGCGGAGACAAGGCGATATATTACAGTATTATTTTTAAGGATAAACAAGTTGTTGCATTTGCAGCAGATGAAATCATTCAAAGAGATAAATTAGATACCTTGTTTTATGCGATGAAAACTGCAACTTCGATTTCAGAACTTCACAAAATACTTGTTGATCCGAAGAAATTCTCAGAAAGCAAAATTGAAAAAATTCAAGCTATGGCAGATGATACGAAAGAAATCATGCTTTCGAATATAGATAAAGTGTTGGAGCGTGGCGATAAGATCGACGCGTTATTAGATAAAACAACGGATTTAGGTGCTAATTCATTTCGATTTAAAAGAAAAGCCACACGATTATCCGGCGGTTTTTTTTGCAGAGAAAGGTTTTGCTGTTGTCTACCCGGAAGCAATGATGAACGTACGTATGTTCAGATGGGTAAAAACCAGCGTAGCTAGTTTACAACGTTTAGCAATACCGAGTAGGATGGCCGGATAAGAATACAAGGAATTTTCAATGACAATAATGGAATTACAACCTGATTTAGAAATCTTTACCCGGGTCTTGATTGCTTTTTTCTTAGGCGCGTTAATCGGCTGGGAAAGAGAACGCCATGGTATCTCTGCGGGTATCCGCACCTATGGTGCTATTTCCTTAGGTGCTTGCGTGTTTGGAGTTTTATCCATCAGCATGGTCGGCGCTGATCCGTCTCGTATCGCTGCTCAAGTTGTGACGGGTGTTGGTTTTCTGGGTGGCGGTGTCATTTTTCGGCAAGGGGATTATGTCAGTGGGTTAACGACTGCAGCGACTTTATGGGCTACGGCTGCGGTTGGACTTGCGGTTGGGTTTGGTTTGTATTTGATAAGTATTTTGACGTCAATTTTGATTTATTTGTTGTTGTATTTACCGCGGTTGCCTTGGTGGAAGAGGGTGACGGGGAAATAATAAAAAAGCCTCCGCTTTTCTATCGCACTGGAGGCCAAGTTGACTGGATCCCGCGGACACAAGCCGCGGTATGACGGCGCCGAGAAGGATGTACTGATATTAGAAATAAAATCTCTCCTGTCCGCCGTCGTCCCGCGGCATTGTCCGCGGGATCCAGTCAACTTGGCGTCTGTTTTGATTTGTAGAAACGAATTTAATGACAGAAAAGAGGTTCGCCCTTACAAAGCACTTTACTTCTTCAACAACGCCTGCAATTCCCCACTTTCATACATCTCAGACATAATATCGCTACCACCAATAAATTCGCCGTTGATGTACAACTGTGGAATCGTCGGCCAGTTAGAAAATTCTTTAATCGCTTGACGAATTTCTGGCTCTTCCAACACATTCACTGTAGCAAATTGCAGAACACCGCACGATTTTAAAATACTCACGGCGCGTGAAGAAAATCCACATTGTGGAAATTGTGCAGTTCCTTTCATGTATAACACGACAGGGTTTTCTTCAATTTGTTTTTTAATTTGTTCTTGCATTGACATTTGTCAGGTCCTCTTTTTTTTAACAGTTACAACATACCTAATTGTAATTTCGCTACATCCGTCATCATGCTTCGGTCCCATGGCGGATCAAAAACTAATTCTACTTTTACATCGGTCACATCTTTGATCGTTCGGATTTTTTGTTCCACTTCAGCAACCAATACCGGTCCCATACCACATCCGACCGCCGTCAGCGTCATTTTGATTTCAACACTGGCATCAATGACTTTGCATTCATAAACCAACCCCAAGTCAACAATATTGACCGGAATTTCAGGATCAAAACAGCTTTTCAATAATTCCCACACTTTATCATCGATGCTTCCCGACATGTCATTGACATCAGGCTCATCCATAATAATCATATTCAACGCATCGCCATCTTTACCCGCTACTCTTGCAAGATTCCCATTCACATATACCGTATAGGAATTGCCTAACGCCTGCGTGATATACACTAAAGAACCTTTTTGCAAAGTGACTTTCACACCTGTTGGTATGAGCATCGCTTCACAATCGCGTTGTACTTCAATCGTGTCTTGTTTAAACATAGTTTCTCTCTATAACGTAAAACTTTCGCCACAACCGCAACGATTTTTTTCATTTGGATTCAGAAACACTAAACGTTTTTGTTTAAGTCCTACATTATCCGCCACGTAATCTATCACTAAGTCTTTCACAAAACTAACGCATTCCGGATCCACGTACACATGCAAACCCGATTGCGCAACAAAATGAATATCATCCTCATTCATCTGTTCAATAATCGCCGGCACATACGAATAGCCTGAACAACCGGTTTTCTTGATCGATAAACGAAAACCAATCCCTTTAGAATCTTTCACTAATAAATTTTTGATGTGGCCTGCTGCTGCATCCGTGAATGTAATAATACTCATAAGGTTTCCTCCGTCGTCACTGGATTTGAATCATTCGTCAACGCTGCCATCAAAGTATGCCATGCAAGCGTTGCGCATTTTACTCGAACAGGAAATTCACTCACACCGGCAAATACAGCTAACTTTCCAAGCGTTTCGGTTGCACGACCTGTAGTGACTAAGTCATGAAATGCCGCAAATAATTCATCCGCCTGCGCTTTGGTTTTTCCACACAGCACTTCAGCCATCAGAGAAGCTGATGCCATCGAAATAGCACAACCACATCCTTCAAATTTAATCGCTTCGAGTAGATTATTTTTTTCTTGGATATGTACAATAATTTTATCACCGCATAAGGGATTAAAACCTTCTTTATGATGATTAGCATTTTCCAGTGCGCCAAAATTTCTTGGATGTCGCCCGTGATCAATTATGGTTTCTTGATAAAGTTCGCGTAATTCAGCTGACATATTAGGCAAATAACCTCGCAACAACATTAAGACCTGATACCAAAGCATCAACATCTTGAGTTGAGTTATAAATTCCAAATGATGCGCGTACACAAGCTGGGATTGCAAAACGCTCCATCAACGGCATCGCGCAATGATGACCTGCGCGTACTGCAATGCCTTCATCATCTAACACCGTTCCAATATCATGTGGATGCACATCCGCTAACACAAATGAGATGACGCCGACTTTTTCTTTTGCCGTACCAATGATTCTAAGACCTGGAATTGCAGCCAATTTAGGTGTGGCATATGCTAACAAGGCTTGTTCGTGTTCAAACACTTTTTGCATGTTAATCTTTGCGAGATAATCTAGTGCGACACCAAATGCAATCACATCAGCAATGCTTGGCGTGCCCGCTTCAAACTTATAAGGTAATGTCTTGTAACTTGATTTCGTAAAGCTCACTTGCTCAATCATATCGCCACCACCTTGATAAGGCGGCATTTTTTCTAACAACGCGGTCTTGCCGTACAATACACCTACACCGGTTGGGCCATATGCTTTATGCGAAGAAAATGCGTAAAAATCACAATCTAACGCTTGCACATCCACTGGCAAATGCGGCAACGCTTGCGCGCCATCCACCAACACTGGCACGTTATGCGCGTGAGCTATCTTCGTCATTAGTTTAATGGGATTAATCGTTCCTAATACATTTGATGCGTGTACGATCGCAACAATTTTGGTTTGCGGTGAAAATAAATTTTCATACGCGACTAAATCAATTTCACCGGCATCTGTAATAGGAATCACTTTGATGACAGCACCTGTTTGCTCCGCGATAAGTTGCCACGGCACAATATTGGAATGATGTTCCATCGCGCTTATCATAATTTCATCATTCGCTTTCAGCATCGAACGACCATAACTTTGTGCGACTAAATTAATCGCCTCTGTTGCACCACGAACAAAAATAATTTCATGCGCATGAGCTGCGTTCACAAATTTTTGAATACGTATTCGTGCATTTTCATAAGCTTTTGTCGCACGTTGACTTAATTCATAAACACCGCGATGAATATTGGCATGATCATTTTGATAATAATGAACTAAAGCATCTACTACGCAATCTGGTTTTTGACTGCTGGCAGCGCTGTCCAAATAGATTAATGGTTTGCCATGAATCTTTTGGTTTAAAATCGGAAAATCTTTTTTACAATTCATCATGGCTGCTCATCCGTTTTTGTATGTACTGCCTGATGTTGGCATTTTCAATTTTTGCAAAAATTTCATCTTCGAAAGCCGTGGTCAATATTTTGAAAGCATCAGCTCGCTCAATACCGCGCGAACGTAAATAAAACAAAGATTCTTCATCCAATTGTCCGACTGTCGCACCATGTGTGCATTTCACATCATCTGCATAAATTTCTAATTCTGGTTTAGTATCAATTTCAGCATCGTTTGATAGTAATAAATTATGATTAGCCTGATGTGCATTAATGTGTTGCGCGTTTTGATGAACTAACACTTTACCATTAAATACAGCGTGTGAGTTTTTATCCAAAATGCCTTTGTATAACATTGTGCTTGCGCCATGTTCTGCGAAATGATCGACGCGAACATGATGATCAATATGTTGTTGATCATGATCCAACACGTACAAACCATAGAGTTTACTTTCCGCACCTTTTGCTTGCTGGCTAAGCGTTAAATTTTCCCGCGCGAGTTTAGCGCCGCGCGATAAGAAATAGGTGTTAACAACGCTATCTTGTTGTTGATCAATCAACACATTAGAAATATGTGTTGCGCTGTAATCATCATCTTGCATCTTGTAATAATCAATTCGCGCATTGTTTGCTAGCATCAATTCAGTGACTACGTTGGTGAAATAATGTTTTGCCGACTCGCCATGATGCTCTTCAATCAACGTCGCCTGACTATTTTCTTCCGCTAAAATAATATTGCGTGGACTGCTGATAAATTCATCTTGTTCAGTATTAATAAATAATAAATGGATCGGTAATGTTATCGTTTGGTTTTTAGGTATTTTTAAAAATAAGCCATCGGTCATCAAAGCTGAATTTAAAATTACAAACGGAAATTGTTTTTTATCAAACTCGCGAGTCAATGACGATTTGACTAAATCTTCATGTCTTTCTAATGCTTCGCTCAATGGACAAGCGATAATGTCTTTTGATAAGCCATCTGTATGTGATAATTCGCTCGCATAAATACCATTTACAAAAACAAACCGTGCGCTTTGATCTAGTACAGTGTGTGCTACTTGCGCGTTATTTTTATAAATACCGGGCGTGAATGTTGCGCCTGATAGCGCAGCAACACTAGTATATTTAAAAGCTTCTTCTTTGCGCGTTGGAAAACCACGTTGGATAAATTCATTTAATTGTTGTTCGCGAAATTGCCGCAGCCATTTTTTTTCTGGCAATGGCTGGCTATTCGCAAAACATTTTTCAAGCCACGATTGGCTCGCTACCAGGTCGCTCATACATTGGCCTCTTTCTCTAACCAACTATAGCCTTTTTCTTCAATTTCAAGCGCCAACTCTTTGCCGCCTGATTTAATGATTTTACCCTGTACCATGACATGCACGACATCGGGTATGATGTAATTTAATAATCGCTGGTAATGGGTGACGACTACAAAACTTCGATCTGCATTTCGCAAACTATTTACACCGCGTGCCACTGCTTGCAACGCATCGATATCTAACCCAGAATCTGTCTCATCTAAAATAGAAAGACGGGGTTCTAGCATTAACATTTGTAACACTTCATTACGTTTTTTTTCACCGCCAGAAAATCCTTCGTTAACCGCGCGATTGAGAAATTTTTCATTCATATCGACTTCTTTGATTTTTGCTCTTACTAACGCTAAAAAATCTATAGCATCAAGTGGCGGTAAATTGCGTTGTTTGCGTATGCTATTGACAGCCGCTTTTAAAAAATACGTGTTATTCACGCCAGGAATTTCGACGGGGTACTGGAATGCTAAAAATAATCCGGCTGCGGCGCGTTGTTCGGGTTCCAGAGAAAATAAATCAACGCCTCCGAATAAGACTTCGCCTTCTGATACTTTATAATCAGCACGTCCCGCTAAGATATTTGCAAGAGTGCTTTTTCCTGAACCGTTTGGTCCCATGATTGCATGCACTTCGCCGGGTTTTACGCTTAAATTTACGCCGCGCAAAATCTGTTTGGTTTTTTGTTTTTCATCCTGAATGGATGCGTGGAGATTTTTTATTTCTAGCATTTCTGTTCACCTAGTTGTTATCACGATCTATCTACATTTGCGAGGAGAGAGCTGGGGAGAGGAGGGTAAAAACCCTACCCAACACTCCCTTCCAAGCTCACTTCCAACAATTTCTGCGCCTCAACAGCAAATTCCATCGGCAATTCATTAAACACTTTCTTACAAAACCCATTCACAATTAAAGACACAGCATCTTCTGTTCGCAAGCCGCGTTGTCTGCAATAAAATAATTGATCATCACCAATTTTTGAAGTGCAAGCCTCATGCTCAACTTGCGCCGTTTTATTTTTGACTTCGATATACGGAAACGTATGCGCACCACAAGTCGCGCCCAATAACAAAGAATCACACTGCGTGTAATTACGTGCATTGGTTGCCGTTGGCAAAATACGAACTAATCCGCGATACGTGTTTTGTCCAAAACCGGCGGCGATACCTTTTGAAATAATCGTACTACGCGTGTTTTTACCGATATGAATCATCTTAGTTCCCGTGTCCGCTTGTTGATGATGATTCGTCAATGCAACGGAGTAAAATTCCCCGACTGAATTATCGCCTTGCAAAATAACACTAGGATATTTCCACGTAATAGCTGATCCAGTTTCGATTTGTGTCCAAGAAATTTTTGAATTCACACCGCGACACGCGCCACGTTTCGTTACAAAATTATAAATCCCACCGCGGCCTTCTTCATCACCTGGATACCAGTTTTGCACCGTAGAATATTTAATTTCAGCATTATCTAACGCAACTAATTCAACAACAGCTGCATGTAATTGATTTTCATCTCGCATTGGCGCGGTGCAGCCTTCTAGATAACTCACGTGGCTGCCTTCTTCAGCAATAATCAGTGTTCGTTCAAATTGTCCCGTGTTAGCTGTGTTAATTCTAAAATAGGTTGATAATTCCATCGGACATCGCACACCTTTAGGAATATAAACAAAAGAACCATCGCTAAACACAGCAGAATTTAAGGTCGCAAAAAAATTATCGCGATACGGCACAACGGTTCCTAAATATTTTTCTACCAACTCAGGATGTTTTTGCACCGCCTCGGAAAAAGAACAAAAAATCACCCCCGCTTCAGCCAATTTCGCTTTATAGGTTGTTGCGACAGAAACGCTATCAAACACAGCGTCCACTGCAACACCTGCTAAGCGTCCTTGTTCGTGTAAGGGAATACCTAATTTTTTATACGTTTCTAGTAATTTAGGATCCACTTCATCTAAACTTTTTGGCCCATCGAGTTTGGCTTTAGGTGCGGAATAATAAATAATTTTTTGATAATCAATTTCTGGATATTTCACATGTGCCCACGCGGGTGGCGTCATCGTTAACCAATGGCGATATGCACGTAGGCGCCATTGCAACATGAATTCAGGTTCTTTTTTTAAAGCAGAAATTTTTCGAACGGTATCTTCCGATAATCCGGGTGCAAACGTATCTGATTCAATCGCGGTTACAAAACCGTATTGGTAATTTTGGTTGACGACTTGTTTTATAAACTGGTTTGTCATAACTATCCATTACTCTTTAATGTGTCAATCTTAATCGGTATCCCGCGTAACGTTAGCGGATGGGCATGCAAGGGTTTGGTCATTTCACTCAACGTCACGCCTCCTAACGCAGTCAAAATAATTTTATTAATAATTTTCCAATTTTCTTTAATCGCGCACAGTGAATCGATCGCACAATTATTTTCATAGGCACAACACTCCGTCATCGCAAGAGAGCCTTCAATCGCTGTGACAATTTCTGCGATCGTAATTTCGCGTGCATCACGTGCAAGCTTGTATCCACCGCCTGTGCCGCGAAATGATTCAACTAAACCGGCTTCAGATAATATTTTTAATATCTTGCTAACAGTGGGTATCGATAAATGCGTTTTTTCAGCGAGCGCGGTAGCGCTCGCAATCCGGTCAGGATCTAAAGCCAAAAAGCTTAAAATAACCGTCGCATAATCTGTTAATTTACTGATTCTGAGCATTTACCAACTCTGCCAAGTTTGGGGTCGCATATAGTACCGTATTCGTACTAATTATAGCAATTATCTTAGATTGAGTGTTGAATGGGATGTTGTGTTGAACTTAAATCTCAATTAAATCAAGGGGTTTATTAAATATTTTTGTAGCCCTCCTCTCCCCAACTCTCTCCTCCCTCGAAAAGCGTGAGAGGAGAGGGAGCTTATTTAATCAGGTTCAACTTAATTAAACTCCCTCTCCTCTCACGCTTTTCGTGGGAGAAGAGGGTTGGGGAGAGGAGGGTTAAGAAAACCACCGCACTCGACGAATGACAACCCTCTCTTTTTTTAACTGCAAAAATCACCCACTTTGGTATACCATAACCGCACTCTAAATTTTCCAGGAAGGTCGAACCCATGCATTATAATAAACTCGGTAAAGCGGGTATCAAACTCAGTGAAATTTCTTTTGGATCGTGGATTACATTCGCTAAACAATTAGACATTAATGCCGTCAAAGATTTTATGCATATTGCGGTGGATCATGGCATTAATTTTTTTGATAACGCAGAAGGTTATGCTCACGGTGAAGCCGAAATTTTAATGGGTAAAGTTATCAAAGATTTTCGGCGTGAAGATCTGGTGATTTCGACCAAGATTTTCTGGGGCGGTAATGGTCCGAACGATACAGGTTTATCGCGCAAACATTTATTAGAAGGCACGCGAAATTCTTTACGCCGTCTGCAATTAGATTATGTGGATTTGTTATATTGTCATCGACCTGATCAAGACACGCCGATAGAGGAAACTGTCTTGGCAATGGATTATTTGGTGAGGTCCGGTTATGCACTTTATTGGGGAACATCAGAGTGGAGTGCGGCACAAATCGAAAGCGCCTATGAAACCGCCGAACAATTAGGCTGTATTAAACCCTCGATGGAACAACCTAAATATAATATGTTTTTCCGTGATCATTTAGAAAAAGACTATTTACCTTTGTTTAAACGTTACGGCATGGGCACAACCATTTGGAGTCCTTTGGCTTCTGGTATTCTATCTGGCAAATATGATCATGGCATTCCGCCTGATAGTCGTTTAGCAAAAGAAGCGTGGTTGATTCCGCCAAATTTTCAAGATCAAATAGCTAAGGTGCGTGAAATCGCAAAAATTTCTGATAATCTAAGTTGCACAACTTCACAGCTCGCCATCGCCTGGTGTTTGAAAAATCCAAATGTCAGTTCTGTTATTACCGGCGCTTCGCGAAAAGAACAACTGATCGAAAATCTAGAAGCGATTGAAATTAAAGCGGCATTAACGCCTGAAATCATGACTAAAATAGACAAAATCTTAAAATAAATTTTCAAAGGGCGTTTAGAATGGCTTGTAAAAGCATCATCCGATTAAATCAATTGGAACTTAGTGTTAATTTAGGATGGCCGCAAGGTGAGCGAATCAAACCTCAAATTGTCACCGCCGATGTCATCATTCATTTTACAAAACCACCTGCTGCCTGTGTATCGGATCAATTAACTGATACGCACTGTTATGATATGTTAATTAAAACGATTAAAACAGAAATCGCGGCGCGCAATTTTCGTTTGTTAGAACATTTGGGTTTTGAAATTCATCGCATCGCAAAACAGGCGATAAGCGCAGAGACACGTATTCAAATTTCCATTACAAAAAAACCAGCGATTTTAAATTTGACAGGTGGTGTGACATTTTTTTATGAGGATGAATAAGTGTGGTGATTTTAGGTCTAGGTTCAAATTTAGGTGACCGTTTAAACTATTTACGCAACGCTCTGCAATTCATTAAAGCTATTCCAAAGCTAAGTGTTGAACAAGTTTCGCCTCTTTATATTTCTGATCCTCTTTTACCAGACAATGCGCCAGAAAAATGGGCGGACCTGCCCTATCTGAATTTAGCCGTGCGTTGTGATACGACATTATCGCCGATTGAATTATTGCAACAATTAAAACACATCGAAAAAAAAGTCGGACGTTTGCCAGAGCATGTTTGGGGCCCGCGCATTATTGATATTGATATTTTAGCTTGGGATGCGTTGGTTTTGCAGGATGACAGCTTGACCATTCCACATAAACCGTTATTAGAACGACCATTCGCTTTATTTCCTTTAGCGGATGTCGCGCCTTTTTGGGTGCATCCTGTGTTGAAAAAAACAGCAGTTGAGATCGCAGCGTCATTTGGGTCACGTTTTGATGGGCTAGCACTCTTTCATACTCGACAAATTGCGCAGCGTATTGATACGCCGCAATTAGTCGGTATCGTTAATGTCACGCCAGATTCTTTTTCGGATGGCGGCAAATTCAGTGATCCGGATTCCGCTATTTTGCTAACACGTCGTCTGGTGTTAGCGGGTGCGGATGTCATTGATATTGGCGCTGAAGCCACTAATCCAAAAGCGACCCGCATTTCAGCGGAAACGGAATGGGATCGATTAGCGCCCGTGCTGACAGCAATTCTTGCTGATCAATCCAATTTACTTATTCCACCGAAAATCAGTGTCGATACACGAAATCCTGACGTTGCTAAACGAGCGTTGGCTTTGGGCGTTGATTGGATTAATGATGTCAGTGGTTTGCAACAGTTAGAAATGCGTGATGTGCTCGCAGAAAATTCTCACGATGTTGTCATCATGCACCATTTAGGCATTCCAGTTGATAAAGCAGTTATCTTGCCTTTGACACAAAATCCTGTTGATTTAGTTTTACAATGGGCTGAAAAACGCATTATGGAAATTATTCAGCATGGTATTGCACGCGAGCGAATTATTTTTGATGTGGGCATTGGTTTTGGTAAAACTGCCGAGCAATGTTTGGTTTTGTTAAAACATATTGCGCAATTTCAGCAATTGGGTGTCAGGCTTTTAGTAGGTCATTCGCGGAAAATTTTTATCGGTCAGTTTACGGATAAAACATTTGCGGAACGTGATGTTGAATCGACAGTGTTGTCGTTGTTTTTAGCGGAACAGAACATAAATTATTTGCGTGTGCATGATGTGGAAATGCATGCTCGGGCGTTTAAGGTGGCGAGGGCAATTTCTTGAGCACGGACAGTACCCCATTTGCTGCGTGTCATTCCCGCAATGACGGCAAATGGTTCGCTTTTACAAAAGATCGCCGTGCGCAATACCACCCACCGTATAAAACGACCCAAAAACCACTACCCTATCTTCATTAATAGAATCAGCCACCGCAGCCCGATACGCCTCTTCAATCGAACCATACGAACAAACCGCATCAATCTTCACGGTACGAAAACAATATTCCAACACATCAAGCGATGCGCCCCGTTCCACAGGAAGCGCCGCAATATACCATTCATCTACACAGTCTTTCATGACATCAATCGTGCTTAAAATATCTTTATCTGCCAACATGGAAAATGCAGCACGCGTCTTTCCTGTGATGGCATTTTTTTGTAAATAACGCGCTAAAAATTCAGCTGCCGCAGGATTATGAGAAACATCAAAAATAGTTGTGACGGCACCAGAACACACTTGAATGCGTCCCGGCAAATTGACTTTCAACAATGCGTTTTCAATCGCTTCGCGTTTAACCGGTAATCTTTCCTGCATCAAATCAACCGCCATCAACACGCTAGACATATTTTGCAATGCCAACGGTGTTAAAGGTAAATTTTCAAAGCGTTTTGTCTCATTCCACCAATTCCAACTCGACGCCATTGCTTCAAAACCAAATTGTTCGCCCTGACAAAATAACGGCGCATGAATGTCATTCGCGTATTGTCTTAACGTGTTGGGTGTATCCAGATCCCCTGACACCGCAGGTTTATCAGTCCTAAAAATACCCGCTTTCTCACGAGCAATTTCTTCTCGTGTGTTACCTAGCCATTCCGCATGATCAATCGCGATGCTAGTGACGACAGCAAGATCCGTATCCAAGATATTCACGGCGTCTAATCTTCCACCCAATCCAACTTCTAAAATAGCTATCTCAATCTTGGCTTGTTGAAAAATAATAAATGCTGCCAAGGTATTAAATTCAAACTGCGTCAACGTCAACTGACCACGCGCTCGCTCGATTTGCTGGAACGCTTGAATAAAGTCTTCGTCACCCACCTCACTGCCTTGAACCCTGACCAATTCATTAAACCGGTAAAGATAAGGCGAAGTAAACGCGCCAACCCTGTAGCCTGCTGCCAGATAGATCGCCTCAAGACCTGCAACAGTCGATCCTTTACCATTTGTTCCAGCAACGGTTAAAACCCGATAATCAGGATTTAACAAATTTAATTCGCTTGCCACTTTTTTTACTCGATCTAATCCCAGATCTATTGTCATCCTATGTTGATTTTTGATCCGTTCAAGCCACTCAGTGAGTGCATCAGATTGCATAAATATCTTCCTCGACAAGCTGTATATAACCCTGTAACAAAGCTCCGTATTGTCTGTGGAAAACCTGGAGAAAACAATGACACCCGAATTTATACATCTTCGTCACCAGCCAAACCACAGCGAGTACTGGCTTTATCCACAGACTAATACATCTGTAACACTATGAATTTATTTAAAAAAAATGGGTTTTCCACAGAAAATGCCTTCCCTATTAATAAGAAAAATAAAAAAGAAAAAAAATATATAAGAGAATTATATTAAATAAATCACCGTCGTGAAAAAGGGTGCGTTATGGCATAAAACTATTTTGTCGTTTAACGCAAAACTAGAACCCAGATAGAGACAAACAAATATTCTCGCGTTTAATTTGACAACGAACAAAATGATCCCTATCATTAGCCCCCTGATTTTGAATTGAATATGATGGATACGAGCAGCTATGAAAAGAACATTCCAACCAAGCGTTATTAAGCGCAAAAGAACACACGGTTTTCGTAAACGCATGTCCACCATGGATGGACGTAAAATATTAAGCCGTCGCCGTGCGAAAGGCCGTAAGCGACTGATTCCATAACAGAAATTGTTTGAATAAACTTGAGTTTTCCTCGTAGTCATAGACTCGTAACTAAAGCTGAATTCAAGCAAGTTTTTGACGATGCGTTTAAGGTTAGTCAAAAATACTTGCTGATTCTTTGCAGACCTAACCAGAAAAAACACGCAAGAATCGGTGTTATTGTGGGAAAGCGTTTTGTAAATAGTGCTGTTGATCGAAACCGCATTAGACGAGTAGTCAGAGACAGTTTTCGACTTAATCAAGAAAAACTGATTGGATTGGATATCGTCGTGATAGCTCGTCAGCAATGCGATACCTTAAGCAAAGACAAAATCCGAAAAGGCATAGACGATTTGTGGGAAAGATTACTGACTCAATATCAAAACCGCTCATCATCTTGATACGAGCTTACCGTTACTTCATTAGCCCAATGCTAGGTAACTGTTGTCGTTTTTCACCCTCATGTTCCTCTTATGCTATTGAAGCAATTCAACGAAGGGGTTGTCTTTACGGTAGTTACTTAACTTTAAAACGTGTTCTACGTTGCCATCCCTGGGCGGAAGGCGGCCATGATCCAGTTCCGGAATCAAAAACAACATGCCAACCAATATGATTGATTATTTACGAATAGCGCTTTATGCAACTATAGCTGTCATTGTGATGGTGTTATCACAAGCTTGGTTTAAAGAACACCCAACGCCTGCCACGACACCGACTACAACCGCTGTAGAAGCCACAGCAGCCAATAATTACGTGCCACAGCTAGCTGCTACCCAACCAACATCAAATACGGCGCCAGGTGTGCCAGCAGCTGAAAATGCACCTGTTCAAGCATCTGCCAATCAAAACATTATTCGTGTAGCAACCGATACGATTCATGTGGATATTAATCCAGTGGGTGGCAATATCATCAAAGTGAATTTGCTTAAGTTTCCAGAAGAACTTCATTCTCAAACACCAGTCACTTTGTTAAATGATCAACCGGAAACCCGTTATATTGCACAAAGCGGTTTGTTAAGTCCGTCAGGTCCTGATACATCGAAAGGTCAGGCTGTTTATACTTCAGATCAAACCGAATACACACTGGCGAATGGCGAAAAAGAATTACAGGTCAAACTCCATTGGAAGAGTCCGGAAGGCATTCTGTTCACCAAGATTTTTACTTTCCATTCTGACGATTATGAAATTGGTGTCACGTATCAAATTGACAACAAGTCTAATCAAGCGTGGGACGGTAATCTGTATTTGCAAATGATGCGAAAGAATTCACCGCCAGTGACTAAACATGGTTTTGTGAATTTTGCGACGTATTTTGGCGCAGCGATTTCAAGCCCAGAAAAAGCTTATGAAAAAATCAGCTTTAAACAAATGGACAGCACCAATTTAAATCAAACCGTGAAAGGCGGTTGGGCTGCCATGATCCAGCATTATTTCGTCAGTGCTTGGGTTCCAGATCCAAGTTCTGTTTCACAATACTTCACGAAAGTGATGCCTGATGGTTTGTATGCTGTCGGTTTAATCGGACCGAAACTGGTTGCCACTCCTGGTCAAACAATTTCTACTCAAGCTAAGTTTTATGCGGGCCCCGCAACGGCTGAAAAATTAGAAAAAGTGGCGCCTGGTTTGCAGTTAACCATTGATTATGGTTGGTTATGGATTATTTCTGTTGCCATATTTTGGATGATGCAAAAAATTTATAACGTGGTGGGTAATTGGGGTTGGTCGATTGTCATTGTGACCCTGTTTATTAAACTCGCGTTTTATCACTTATCCGCTAAAAGCTATCGCTCAATGAGCGGCTTGAAAAAATTACAGCCGCGAATGGCTGCACTCAAAGAACGATTTGGTGATGACAAACAAAAATTAACTCAAGCGACGCTTGAACTTTACAAAAAAGAAAAAGTAAATCCAATGAGCGGCTGCTTGCCGATTATTGTGCAAATCCCAGTATTTATCGCACTGTATTGGGTCTTGATTGAAAGTGTACAACTTCGACAAGCGCCATTTATTTTGTGGATACATGATCTTTCAACGTATGATCCGTATTATATTTTGCCCGTATTAATGGGTTTATCGATGTTGCTACAACAACGTATGAATCCGCCACCGCCAGATCCTATGCAAGCAAAAGTGATGATGTTGATGCCGTTTATATTTACAGTCTTGTTTGCTAAATTTCCGGCTGGTTTGATGTTGTATTGGTTTGTGAATAATACACTGTCATTTCTACAACAGTGGTACATCATGCATAGCATGGAAAAAGCGGAGAAAGTTAAGAAAATTCGATGAAAAAAAGTATTGAAACAATTGTAGCAGCAGCCACGCCACCTGGGCGTGGTGGTGTTGCGATTGTCCGTATTTCAGGTCCGCTCGTTTCTCATGTTGCCACCGCACTTCTTAAAAAACTACCAAAGGCGCGTTACGCTTTATTTTCACCTTTTTTCGATCACGCAGGTAATGCGATCGATGAAGGAATAGCGCTCTATTTCCCAGCACCCAACTCATTTACGGGTGAAGATATTCTAGAATTACACGGTCATGGTGGACCGGCTGTTATTGATTGTTTGATTCGAAGAGTACTTGAATTAGGTGTTCGTCTTGCGCGTCCGGGTGAATTTTCACTGCGTGCTTTTTTGAATGACAAAATTGATCTTGCTCAAGCGGAAGCGATCGCAGATTTAATTGATGCAAATTCTGAGTCTGCGGCACGGAATGCGCTGCGTTCGTTGCAAGGTGAGTTTTCAAAAAAAATACATCATCTGGTTGAAACGTTAATCCGATTACGAATGTATGTCGAAGCCGCGATTGATTTTGTCGAAGAAGAAATTGATTTTCTGAATAACAAACAGGTAGCTGCTGATTTAGCCGGTATCATTGCCGAGTTGGAACTCATTCAAGCGGAAGCAACGCAAGGTAGTTTGTTGCGTGATGGAATTACTGCTGTGATTGCAGGACAACCGAATGTTGGCAAATCGAGTTTGTTAAATCAGTTAAGTGGTAAAGATCTTGCAATAGTGACAGCTATTCCTGGTACGACACGTGATGTGTTGCGCGATACTATTTTGGTTGATGATATGCCTATGCATATTATTGGTACTGCTGGTTTGCGTGAAAGTGATGACCCAATAGAACAAGAAGGTATTCGTAGAGCACAAGATGAAATTTCTCGTGCTGATTTGGTTTTGTTAGTGTTGGATGCAAGTCAAAATGATCACGTTTTTTTATCCGATCTGTTGTCAACCATGCCGCCACGCGCGACTGTTCTTACGATTAGAAATAAAATTGATCTAACGCAAGAAGATCCCTCTATTCGCCAGGAAGATAATCAATTTATTATTTCACTTTCGGCAAAATCGGGAATCGGTATCGATTTATTAAAAAAACAAATCAAAATCAGTGTCGGATTTAATCTGCAGTTGGAAGGAACGTTCTCAGCAAGACGTCGACATTTGGATGCAATGTTGCGAGCAAAATCATTTTTGTTGGATGGGCAAGATCAACTGATCAATCACCGCGCAGGAGAATTGCTGGCGGAAGATTTGCGCCAAGCACAAAATAATTTGAGTGAAATTACGGGACAGTTTAGTTCTGATGATTTATTGGGGCGGATTTTTGCTAGTTTTTGTATTGGGAAATAAAATGGCTCCCAGCTAGTGAAGATCTTTCCCTATCACCTTGCATTTTAAACCACTGTACTATTACCCTGCGCTTTACCCACTGTCACCCTGCGCTTTACCCACTGTCACCCTGCACTTTACCCACTGTCACCCTGCACTTTACCCCACTGTCACCCCGCACTTTAACCCACTGTCACCCCGCACTTGTTGCGGGGTCT
>JBDTIZ010000286.1:0-3020 GCA_039936115.1 Gammaproteobacteria bacterium | reverse complement strand
CCTGAAAGGAAACCTGCTTTTAATTCACGGCACCGGGGATGATAATGTACACTATAACAATTCAGAAATGTTGATAAATGAATTGATAAAATATAATAAGGTATTTACGTTTATGCCGTTTCCAAATCGAACTCATAGCTTAAGCGAAGGCTTCAGCACCCGCAGGCAATTAATGAATTTATATACTGCTTACTTAAAAGAACATCTTTAATTTAATAATCATTGAGTAAGTAGAGATGCGGTTTTTCCTCTACCGTTAGTAAAGACAATACATGAGCCACATACGGAAATGAAAAATTGAAAAAAGCTGAAGAATCTCTCAGCGCGCCTGGATGCATTAAATGAAACAACTTATTAAAGTTTCAATTAAAAGAATAATTACAAAAGCTTTCCGACGATTTTGAAACAGCGTTAGTCGATTTTTTTTAAGACCAGGAATTTTCCAAAAGCATCTTTGTAGTAGAATATTAAAAATGAAAAGAGCTTAGAGAAAAATTTTCAGAGATTACATTCAATCTTAAATTATTTCGCTCAAAAATCTAAAATCAATCAGTATGAACTTTCAACAATTAAACAAACAACGCAAATTTGTAATTGCAGGCGCTGCATTAGGATTAGTCGCATGTTTCCTTCCCTGGTTTAGCTACGGCATGGGATCTGTAAATGGCATGAACGGTATTGGCGTACTGGTTTTCATTCTTTTTATAGGTGCAGGTATTGTAACATTAGCCGGTGATCAGAAAATGAATATTCCTTCTAAAATGTGGCTGCCGGTATTGGCTGCCGGTGTAATCAATATCTGCATAATTGGTTACCTCATCATTCGTTGGGAGTCTGCAATGTCTGGCGTAAGCAGCGAAGGTAATTCTGTATTTGGCAGTGTGGGCCTTAGTTTCGGTATATGGCTTGCAATTGTAGGAGCCATTATCATGACCTATGGCGCTTATAAGTTTCGCGCAACAGATAATAATCTCAAAGAATCGCTACGCTCACTAAAAAGTGATATTGATAAAGCGGTAACAGATAAAAATAAAGATGGTAATCCGGTGCCACCACAACCTTAAACTTTAAAAAAGGCTCACATACTGACTTAAATACGCGAAGGACTTTAGAAGAAACGATCGGCACTGTGTGAGAAATAATTATAGTGATTTTAAATCATCGTTTGTCGATCTCTTTCTACTCTACCATTTTTTAGATATCATCTAAACATTTTAATTTTTCACAGCAAATATTTTGTCAAAAAAACATAAATTATTTGCCTTCTCTTAATTCAATATTAATTTTTTTAAAATTTATAAAAATGAAATTCTTACAAACAATTACTTATTTAATGCTTTCCACATTCATGCTCGTATCATGCAATAATAACGGTGGCTCTTCAAACGGATCAGCAAGCACAAGTTCATCTTCCGGCGCATCCGGCTCGGGCAATGATTATTATTATGAATCTACAGTAACTACCACCGGGAAAGACCTGAATATGAGTGAAGTGGTAAAAATGTATGTTTCTGCAAAAGGTGATATGCGTACAGAGGCAGACGTTAGAAGTTCTATGAATGGAAATAAAGTAACGGCGCCGATAATCATGATAGGAAAAGCCGATAAACCTACTGAAAGTATTGATATAGATGATTCCGCAAAATCCTATACTATCAATCAAATAGATACCGGTAAAATAGAAAACAGTGAAATGAAAATTAATTCAACTGCCACCAAAATTGGCAACGAAACAATAATGGGTTTTAATTGCGTGCACGCACGTGTAATTGCCAACCATTCAATGGGAAAATTTTATAATAGTAGTGATACGGTTGATATCTGGAAAAGCAATGATGTTCCCATACTGGCTTCCCTAAAAAACAAACTGGATAAGATGGGAGGCACCGGACTATACTCTGCAGAAACAGCGCAACAATTAAAAGATATGGGTTGTTCGGGTATGACCGTTAAAATGACTTCTAACAGTGCCGGCGCCCACGTTATTGATCAACTTACCAAGGTGGAGCGCAAAGATTTTCCTGCAAGCCTATTCGAAATACCGGCAGGCTATAAACAAGACAAGTAATAATAATTATTCCCTTTTTCTCCTTAGGAAAAAGATTCTTATTTGTTTTTATAAAAAATTGAAAGCAAATTAACTGCAGGTGAAGAATTCAAAAATTATAAAGTTGATATTTTTGTTAGTAACAATTTTATGCTTTCTGACAGTGCTGCTATTGCTTTTGCTTAAGTAGGTTGTTATCTAAAAATATTTTAATTCTTTATTAAATCATAAGTCATCCAAAGCGATTATTTTTCCATCACCGGGAGATCAATATAACTATCAGAATAAATCCTCTGTTCCTACTTTTATATAATCATTATCATACGCTTCGAAAATGTTCGTAGCGTATTTTTGCATTTGACGCTTTATTAGTGGATGTCCGCCATGTCCAATTCCAACCACTCATAAAATTGATCCGTGTGCGATTTCTATTTCCAACTACCTTTCAATTGAAAGCGAAAATCACGAACAATATAAATATCAAAAATACAATCAGTGAATAAAATATTTTCTTTACCAATAGTGCTGTTTCTTTTAGGACTAAGCAGTCAGCAATTGTTTGCACAATCTTGCGGCACACGGCAGCTAGACCCAAATGTGGCCTACATGCTCAAATTTATTAATTACAAAGACCAAAGCCTTGAAGAACTTCGCAATACGCCAATTGAGCAAATCAGGTCTACAGGCCTCCCGAACATACCTTATCCACAGGAAGACGTAAAACGAATAAAAATTACAAAAGACAGTATACCAATACTTGTCTTTAATGCAACTCATAAAAAGGGAATTCCCGTTATTATCAATTACCACGGTGGTGGTTTTATCATTCCCTTAGTACCCGAATTAGAACATAGCTTATGGCAGGATTCTAAGACATATGGTGCAATCATTTTTGCAGTCGATTACCGTGTAGCACCCGAACACAAATTCCCTGCTGCTGTTAATGATAGTTACGCCGCCTTTAAATGGGTTT
>JBDTIZ010000285.1:0-6114 GCA_039936115.1 Gammaproteobacteria bacterium | reverse complement strand
CCGCCGTCGTACCGCGGCTTGTCCGTGGTATCCAGTCAAATTGGCATAGACTTCTCGCCAAAGCTTTTTGATTTGTGTAGATACTAATGTAAAGGCACACTGGCATGACATATGGAGAAATTTATTTATAAAGGATTAAACCTATGGAATCAATTCTCAAACGAATCATAAACAAAGTAAACACAGCTTCAATCGATCCCAAGCCCTCTGATAATATTTATATTGAAGATATTTTTGATTCAGCCACTTATTTAGACATTCTAACCAGACTTCCCGCAGATGAAAATTACAACTTTATTGAACACCCTGATGCAGTGTTGCCTGATGGTACAGTCACACGTAAATTATTAGATTTAACCGATGAAACCATCAAAAAATTTCCCTCAAACGATCAAGCATTTTGGCATCAAATGAAAGATGCACTGACATCCGATATTTTACAAAAAATAATTATGCAAAAATTTTATGGAAAAATTAAAGCACGTTATGGTGAAGACTGGCCGCAAGTTGTTACAGTGCCCGTATTTTATCGAGATTTTCCAGGCTATCGGATTACTCCGCATACCGATGCACCTTTTAAAATTGCTACGATGCAATTTTATTTTCCAAAAGATGATTCGCAAATGCATTTAGGCACTTCATTTTTAGAGCGTAAAGGAAATCAATTTGAATTGTTGAAAACCAATCAATTCAAACCCAATTCAGCTTATGCTTTCGCCCGTACTGATGAAAGCTGGCATTGCGTTCAAGAAATTCCTGCGCATGAGTCACCACGAAATACGCTTGCACTGACTTTGTTTGTTAAAGGGTATGAATATAAATCAACAAAAGAGTATGTTTAGGGTTTTTATAGTGCTCGCCATCTTTGTTATGTGTCACCTGCAACAAGTGTGGGGTGACAGCATAAAATATAGATCCAAAAAAAGGAATTCATATGCAAACAGTATTATCCCCGCAAATCCAAAAAGACAAAACCCAAATCCGCGCCACTGATTTCAATCAAGTCCTAGATCAATACGCAGATAAAATAAAAACACTGTCACTAGATTGTTTTGATACCTTACTCTGGCGCAAAACAGCCACACCCAAAGATATTTTTTATTTAATGCAGCAGCGTCCTTTGTTTCAAGCATTAAACGTCACTGCTTATCAACGGATTAAAGCAGCTGCCCGCGCTTATCGAGCAAAATTTATTGCCAACGGCACGCACGAAATTAAGTTAAGCGATATTTATCATAATTTCACATCGCTTTCAAAAGAACAACAAACACAATTACTTGAAGAAGAATTATTAACAGAAATGGATTCAAGTTTTGCCTTCGCGCCTGTCGTGGAATTAATTCGCCAAGCTCATTCACGCGGCATAAAAGTCATTATTGTCAGCGATACTTATTTCGATCAACATCAACTGCGACGCTTGTTAAGTCATAGTTTGCCAAACGATGTCATGAGTGCTATTGATTTGATTTTTTGTTCCTGCGAATACAATAAATCTAAAAAAGAGGGATTGTTTGAAAGTGTGTTGTTAAAGCTATCGGATCCCGCAGACTCTATTTTACATATAGGCGATCATCCACAAGCAGATTATGATGCCCCCCAAGAAATCGGTGCACATGCTTTGCATTTTTTACAATTTGATCCCAAGACCGTTGAATTGTTACGCTTGCAACATTCGTTTGCACCGATTGCTACATTAGCAAATCCTACTGTTCAGTATTCGCGCCCAGCACGTTATAATCCATTTCGAAGCGTTCTTTCATTTGCTAATTTATCCGATGCTAAACCCGAAACGTCTATTGGTTATGCTACATTCGGCCCTCTTTTATATGCTTTTGCACAATTTCTCAGTGAAGAAATTGATGAAATGCAACAAGCAGGAAAAAAACCTAAAGTTTTCTTTTTGTTGCGTGATGCTTATTTGTTAGAAAAATCGTGCGAAGCTTATGCCGGAAAATCATTAGGGAAATTAGTTCGCATTAGAAAATTTGTCACAGTGGCGGCGAGCTTCCGAACACGTTCTGATGTAGATAACTATATCAGTGGAATCGAGCCCGAACATTTTAATTTTGCCGTGATTGCTGAACAACTTCTTTTGCCGCAATCGATTGCAGCTGAAATTATTCGACTCTCGATAGCAAGTAATCAACCTCTCAATATGTTTAATGAATTAATTCATAATGAAGATGTGTTAAAGCTTATCTTTGAGCAGTCTGCTGCATATCGTCAGCGATTAATTAAATACATCAAAAAAGAAATGCAACTTGAGAAAGGCGATACAGTTGTTTTGGTCGATACAGGTTATATTGGCGTTACTCAACATTTTCTAACATTGTGTTTAAAAGATGAGATTGATGTTGAAATTGTTGGCCGTTATTTTATTTCATCGCATGAACCGGATCGCCCTTTATGTAAAGCATTAATCACATCATCACTTTGTGATCATGGCTTGTTTGAGCAAAGTGGCACATTTAAAGAAGGTTGTGTGCTGGATTACGATAACGATGGCAATCCAATTTTCGATAAAATTAAGTTAACAGATCAACAGTATGACAAAGTCAATGCAATTCAGGCAGAATGTCTGCGCTTTATTCACGATGCAAAGAATTTTTTTGCAAAATCAAATCTTTCATTCCCAACTGCTGTTTTACAAGAAACTGCGATTGCTGCTTTAAGACGTCATATTTATTTACCGACTAGAGCCGAAGTAATTTACTTTCATACATTCCAACATGATAAAGATATGGGTCCGACAGGCCAGAAAACGATGTATAACTTGAATGATGGTTATTCAGCATTAAGGAAAAATAATACGTCAGCGCAGATTCATCCTTATGAAGCGCGTGCAGCGAGTCTAGAGTTGACGTTAAGTACGATGATTTCACGAATTTTTAATCCTGAATTTCTTCCAGAAGATATTAACTTGCGCCAAGAAACAATAAAAATTCATCTTATACGCGATAATCAGTCTACTGAAATTTTGATGAATGCTATTCCAACACATGAAGGGTATTTTACTTTATCGATTCCAGCAATGAGTGATACTCAAGTCGGAATTGTCTTCGGTCAACATTATCAGTGGTTGCAAATTGATGATATTAGATTAAATAACATGTTTCATCAGATAGAAAATTTCGGACAGAATTTTATTTATCATGAAATGACTCAAAAAGCACCGGCGTTGTTTGAATGTTTATTTCAAACAAGTTTGCTTCTCATTAAACCACTAGCAGGTTGTGACGGCAGTCAGAGTTATGATGTAATTTTTCGTCCGATAGTCAGACGTAATTAAAAAAGTAGGGGCGGACCTATGTGTCCGCCCTTATATTTTACAGCGAATATTTTCTTCGTGTTCCTAGCACCTTATCCACATTTGGATCAGCATCCAACGCTTCAAAATCAAAACTGGAGCTATCTAGAGGAGCTTGTTTTTTACTTTTTGTCTTCCACATGCAGCATGAAAAAGAAGATTTTGCCTGTGTATTATCCTCATCATCTGTGTACTGATGACTAACTCTTACAAATGGCACAGTCTTGTTATTTTTTCTAGGGTCTTCTGCTTGTACTGAAGTATTAGCATCTTTTTTACCAAAAAATTTGCGCAACATTGATATAGCCTCGTTCATTATGTTTAATTTGGGATCATAATAATACCCATTTATGCTCAATAAGTAAACAATTGTGTGTTTCCAGAGAAGGCAAAATGTGTAGCCCATTGATTAAAAAAAGATAATCTTCTGTAGGGGCGAACCTATGTGTTCGCCCTACGGCCTTAATACGCAAAATATTAGCTAAAAAAAGAGAGCAAGTAATTACACACTTAATCCATACCTTTAAGCTGTTCTTTACGCGCAGCAAGATTAAACGACAGCAACTGCCAGCTCAGCAAAATAAGGATAATTGCTGACTTAGAAAGCGGAATATCTTTAGAAACAAACAATGTTTTTCCTTCAGGACTAGTTTCAACAGGAGTCTCATCAAGTAAACTAAATTGCAAACCAATGCTCACACTCATTTTGTGTTTATTCGTAGCACTTTTAGGAGTTTCCATCACGCGTAAAGAAAAAATCGAAAAGAACAAGAAAAAAATCATCAGGCTCATGGTAGAGATATAAGCTGTTCGCGCAGCCTTCCCAGTAATATATTGCTCCCGTTCATCTCTTTCTTGCAAATTAGCCAAACGACGCAAGGTTTTTTCACGAACTTTTGGCGCAATAACTAAAATAAATAAATACACAATCAGTGTCGAAAACCAAAGCATTATATTGATACCAAGCGCAGCCCATATTTTTTGTGTAATGTATGAAGCATTTTGTAGATTGCCACTTTCAGGTTGCAGTGTTGACCAAACCATACAAATAATGACAAACGGTAAACCAATTATTAAATAATTTTGAATTAAACGAATTATTCTATTCACGACGAGCTCCTGTTTCATAAAAAATCTTTTCTATGTTAGTTTTAAAAAATTTAGCTAATCTGAATGCTAGTTCGAGCGAAGGATTATAGCTCCCTTTCTCCAGTGCAATAATCGTCGCGCGAGTGACATCCACGGCCTCAGCCAAATCTTGCTGTGTCAGGTTTTTCTTGATACGTAGTTCCTGAATACTATTTTGAATCATTAATTTTCCTACTATTCTTGGCATGGTCCTCTCTTTGATATGATTAGAAGATGTATAATAGACTATACATTATAAAATGTATAGTCTATTATACATTGCAATGATTGAGCTAATAGTAGAGCTGGGAAAATAGGTGGTAAAAATTTGCAACTAAATGCTATGCTACAATAAATCATTACCATCAAGAGGGATGCATACATGGTGCAAGAAATCACGACTCAATCCTGGGGCGGCCGTCTTAAAAATGCTTTGATCGGAATCATAGTGGGAATCCTTCTTATCATCGGCGCTTTTTTTCTGATTTTTTGGAATGAAGGCAATGGATTGTATACTGCGCAATCACTGCAACAAACACGCCAAGCGCTGATCTCAGTGCCAAGTACACCTATTGAACAGAAAAATAATTCACGTGTTATTTATATTAGCGGCATGGCGACAACGGCTGATATTTTGAAAGATAATCTATTTGATCTTTCAGAAAATGCAATTCAACTCAATCGTCAAGTACAAATGTATCAGTGGGAAGAAAATGTTGAAACTAAGTCTGAAAAAAACATGGGTGGTTCTGAAACGGAAGTCAAAAGCTATACTTACGTGCAAGTGTGGTCAAATGATTTAATTAATAGTTCGAAATTCAAAGAACAGGCTACACATCAAAATCCTGAAAGAATGCCAGTCAAATCTAAGATTCAATATGCTCAAAATGTTACGGTAGGCGATTTTAAATTGCCTGAAAATTTAATTACTGAAATAAGTGGTTCAACAGTTGTTGATCTTTCGACACTTGATGTTGCTGCATTAAAAGAGAAATTTAAAAAACCGGTTTTGCATGATGGTGGGAATATTTACGTCGGTGAAAACACTGATACACCAAAAATTGGTGATTTAAAAATTGCAATCACCAAAGTCATGCCACAAACAGTCAGCATTATTGGACAGCAAACCGGCGATACGCTAGAACCTTACATGGCACCTGCGGGTAAGCCAATTATTTTATTAAGCATGGGGCAACAATCCTCTGAGCAAATAATCTATGAGGCAGAATCTGCAAATAAGATGCTGACGTGGGTATTACGACTTGTTTCTTTAATTATGATGATGATCGGCATTGCAATGTTAATGCAGCCTATTGTTGTGTTAGCTGATGTTATTCCATTCTTGGGCAGTATCGTTGGTTTTGGAACAGGGGTAGTTGCATTTATCTTTGGCCTTTGTTTGTGGGCGATTGCAACCGCTATTGCGTGGTTTTCGATTAGACCGTTGTGGGCGATAGGATTAATTCTGATTGTTGTTGCGATTTGTTATGTTGTGATTCGATTTAAAAAGCAAAAATCTGTCTAGCGAATATCTAAAAGGTTTTTTTACAAAATCAAAACAGATGCCAAGTTGACTGGATACCGCGGACAAGCCGCATAAGCGCTAACCTAAGGAAGATGCCAAAATCAAATAATTTTAATACACTTCTTTCCAATATGGAAAGGAGTTGTATTAATGG
>JBDTIZ010000284.1:0-9448 GCA_039936115.1 Gammaproteobacteria bacterium | reverse complement strand
TATTTTTTATTATTTAAAGCCCGGACCCCGCAACAAGTGCGGGGTGACAATGAGTAAAAAGTGCGGGGTGACAGCGGGCTAAGGCGCAGGGTGATAGCGGATTAAAATGCCAGGTGACAGTGGAGGTGGGTTCTATCAACTCACAACAAATGCTTTTTGCAAATACGCTTCAAAATCCTCTAGCAAAACAAGATCCTCAGAATTCAACTCAGTTTCCGCACGCAAGGTTTTAATTTCTTCCATCGCCACCCGCGGACTCATGCGTTTTCTTCCCTGAAAATCAATTGGAACTTCATCCACATTGCTTGAGTTAATAGATTGCAGATATGTCGAGAATTTTTCTGTTTCAGAGAGTCCTAATGCTTCTGGATAGTTTCGGCCAAGAATACGCAGCGCTAAGCCTTGCAGAGTAGGATTTTTCACATTTTCAGCAGCTTTAACTTTGTCAGATACTATTGCTGCATGAAAACGTTGACAGAAAGTTTCATCGATCGACGACCAAAATCCATTTATATATAAACTCGCTTCAACATCCGTTTGAGGATATACCGGATATTTATAATGACTATAATAATCCACTATTTTTTCAAACAGCGTCGGATTTTCTTGAAGCCATTGTTTGTTTTTTTCAGTCAGTGCTAATCGGCCAGCATCAATATGTGTTAAAAAACGATCTTTAAACGGTAAAATAAAATTAGGCTCGCCAGGTTTTTTATTGATAACCCAGGTTTTTTCGGCAATTGTATCGAGCGTAGTTTCTGAAAGTTCTTCTGTGTCTAAACGCAACCACAGTGATTGATTCGTGTAGTGACGATGATTTCCCAAAAATAAAACCGGACTCTGATAGTTATTTTGGCTGCCTATTTTTCCACTGACTGCAAGCGCAGTTTCTTTTTGTAATGGTTGCATCCGGCCAAGATCAATTTCTTTTTTAAAATAACCGTGCAAGTATTCCCACATTTCTCGTTCTTGCATCAATCGTCGTGCAAGTTCAAGTGTAACTTCAACGTCAACCATAGCGTGATGAGAGCGACCTTGGATTAAATTATTTTTAGCATTGATATTTTCTAGTTTAAGAGAGGGTCTGCCTCCTACTTCAGGCCAAAGCAGTGCGTTATTTTTAAATAAATAAAACATGACAGTCATTGGATAGATATCCATACGAAAGCACTGATTTGCATATTGGTGAGTGTATGGTTTTAATAAATTTCGATAAAAAGAAAACCGCAAAAATTCATCATCAAAACCTAAGGTATTGTAACCAAGACTGATAGTGCCCGGTTCATTCATCCATTGGTGAATTTGCTTGATGGCTTCGAATTCTGGCGCGCCGCTTACAATTTCTTTGATCCCCATTTTGTGAGTCAGCAAAGCATAAGGTGAGGGAATGACATCGGGATTTAATTTGACTTTTACTTCATGGCGCGATAATTCATTTAAACTCAGATCCGTGCGAATGGCAGCAAAGTGCAGTACTTGATCAAATGCTTTATTTAATCCAGTAGTTTCAATGTCATAAAAGAGATAAGTTTGCAATGATAAATCCTTGTGAGATCAGTTTTATTTTAAGATGAGTATGATACCATCCCAGGAAGTTTTTTCATTACTCACAGGGGAATAATATGCGCAAAAATAATTTTTTATTTGCCGCAAGCATTATTGCAATGGCTTATGCGCCATTTGTTAATGCAGCGAAAGCTATTGATCTAAGTCAACAATCCGCTGCGATTTTGCAAACGTTTGCGGCACCTGCTGTGACGTCGCTTGCCACAAAGAACTTGCCACAGTTAAAACAAACAAGCACTGAAGTCGATCAAAACCAAACAGCACATATTCGTGTACAAGAAATGTTTGCGGGTTACCCCGTCTGGGGTGCTGATGCGGTAGTGCATGTGCCGCATGCGACTCACATGACGACATTAAAAAATTTACCGGTAAAGAATGCAAATACAACGATGAATGGGATTATTTATCAGGATTTAGCGGCTGATTTTGCAAGCGCACCGAATTATATCTTTACCTCTGCACAAGCGGATAAAGCGCTTCAACAAGCAGCGCAATTATTTCAAGAGAAATCAGGCAATAAGCACGCGATGCGTGATGCGCACACAGAGTTAATGATTTTCGTCGATCAAAAAAATAAAGCGCATTGGGCATTTAGAGTGAGCGCGACGGTACAGTCGTCGGATGAAGCGATGCCAATTAAGCCAACCTATATTCTCGATGCCGTGTCATTCGAGGTTTATGATCAATGGAATGAGGTATTAAGTTTAGAGCGTGTGTTAGGCGGAGGCTATGGAGGAAATTTCAATACAGGAAGATTAAGCTATGATGGCTTGAAAAATAATATGCCAAAACTGAATATGTTCCGTTTAAATAAAGCCTGTTTTTTGCAAAACGATACGGTGACTGTTAGAAACGCTATGAAACGTAATTTAGTCATTCAGTTTAGTTGCCAAACGCCTGTTGTTGTGCACGATAATGAATATTGGGATGAATCGATAGAGGCTGTTGCCGGTGCATATTCACCTGCAAACGATGCATTGTATGTAGGCAAAATAGTGAGTGAAATGTATCAAAATTGGTACGGCGCTCCCGTGTTAGTCCTAAAGGGCAAACCCATGATGTTGAATATGCGAGTGCATGCGCTCGATGAAGAAGGGAAAGTCATGGAAAATGCTTATTGGGATGGAAAGCAAATGTCGTTTGGTGACGGTGGCAAGGAGATGTATCCGCTCGTTTCTTTAGGTATCGCGGCACATGAAATCAGTCATGGATATACCCAACAGCATTCGGGTTTGACAGGAAACGATAAATCACAACCCGCTGGATTAAATGAATCATTCTCTGATATGGCGGCGCAAGCGGCTGAGTATTATGCGTCTGGAAAAAATAATTGGCAGATTGGGCCTGAGGTTTTTAAAGTAAAAGGACAGGCGTTGCGTTACATGGATCAGCCCACTAAAGATTGTGTACCTGGCGCGCCTAAAAATGAATGCTCAATTGATAACGTAAAAGATTACACAGCGAAATTAGATGCGCATTACTCTTGTGGTGTTTTTAATAAAGCGTTTTATTTATTAAGCACCTCTAAAGATTGGACGACAAAAAAAGCATTTGATGTGATGGTGTTGGCGAATAAAGCATATTGGACTAAGACTTCTACATTTCAGCAAGCGGCTTGCGGTGTGATGAGTGCGACGAAAGCGTTGCATTATGATGCGGCTGCTACCAAGGCTGCATTGAATGGAGTTGGGTTGGATTGTTAAAAACTCATCTCTTTTGTAGGGGCGAACCTGTGTGTTCGCCCTCTCGATCGAAGAAAACAGAAGTTGCGTAGGAAGGCTGCAGGGCAAACACATAGGTTCGCCCCTACACAAGCAAACCATTGACCTTACTGTGAAATTGCCTATACTCAAGCACACCAAAGCGGGTGTAGTTCAATGGCAGAACTTCAGCTTCCCAAGCTGATAGCGTGGGTTCGATTCCCATCACCCGCTCCAGATTTGACGGCATTGAATATTTCATTCGATCGATTACAATTATGCCACCTTAAATGAACTGAGGAATAACTCGTGATGCGTAAGTTTTTAAAATATACCGGAATTATATTAAGCATTCTTATTTTGCTGATAGTCGTAGGTGTCGTATTGCTGGTGACTTTCGTCAGCCCGAATCGATTTAAACCCATCATGACTGATCAAGTCTTAAAAGCTACCGGACGTCACTTGATTATTGACGGCGATATGTCGTGGACATTTTTTCCGACCATCGGCGTTAAAGTAGGACATGCGACATTAGGTAACCCAGCTGCGTTTGATGAAAAAACATTTCTAGAAATTTCTGACGCAACCGTCAGCGTTAAACTTATGCCATTATTTCACGGCCATATTGAATCCAGTGGTATTGAACTCAAGGGCATGCGTTTACATTTAATAAAAAACGCAAGCGGTGACGTCAATTGGGCGTTTCCAGAAGCCGCAAAATCACCCGCAACAACAGCTGCAGCACCCGCCGCAAACATGAAAAATGCAAGCATGGGGCTCGCCATTGGCGGTGTTGATATCTCGGATGCAAGTGTTACCTATGCCGATAATCAAACTAAAAAATTATATGACATCACGCATTTTGAATTGCATGCCCAAGATATTAATGTGATGAATTCATTTCCAGTAAAAGCTGCGTTTGATTTTAGTGCTAACAATCCGGCAGCCACAGGCCATATTACCTTGTCTGGCACTGCAGCACTGAATTTGGCAACACAGATTTATACTTTCAAAAACCTGGATTTTTCTGCACAACTAAAACAAGGCAGCAAGACAATTAATTTGGTTCTCTCAGGTGATGTGTTAGCAGATTTAAATCAGCAAACCTTAGAGTGGACGGGTTTTCAAGCAAAAATGGCCAATATCAAGATGACTGGAAAAATGAATGTAACGCATCTTAATAGCAATCCGTTTGCAACAGGTAGTCTGCATCTTGAACCGTTTGATTTGAAAGAAACGTTAAATAGTATGGGCCAAGCTGTCGATAATTTACAAGCCGCAAAAAATGTGGAAGGTGATGTAGATTTTACTGCAGGCTCTAGTGGCGCAAATGTGAATGGTGATTTAGCGATTGAAACATTGAAAGCGGCAAAGTTGACTGTTAGTAGCGTTAAAGTCAAAACACATTTTCAAAATGGTGTGTTGGATTTAGCGCCGATTTCAGCAAATTTATATCAAGGTACTTTAACAGCCCAAGCAAAAGTATTGCTAAATGCCGCGGCACCGGCAATTTCTTTGCAAGCTAAATTAACCAATGTTCAAGCAGAACCGCTGATGCAAGATCTTGCAGGTGAACAAAAAATTAAATTAGCGGGCGTTGCAAATTTTGAAACGCAAATCACAACCAATGGTGCGGAAGAAAAAACCATTGTGAAAAATTTAAATGGCACAGCACAATTTAATTTTACCAATGGCGCTATATTGGGTCTTGATCTGGGCTACTTGGTAGATAGTGCTGCTCAACTCGTGAAGCAACATTCGACTTCAGCTACGAATAATGATCGTACGAATTTCGGTACCTTAACAGGCACAGCTGTTATTCAAGATGGTGTCATTACCAATAATGATTTAGCAGCTGATTCACCACGTTTTACGACGAATGGTAAAGGCACCATTAATTTAGTGAATCAAACGATTGATTACGCATTGTTAACTACCGTCAAACAACGAGCAGCGGATCAAAAAGACAATGCAATGAATTTATATGGCATTGCGCTGCCGGTTTTAATTACGGGACAGTTAGTCAGCCCAAGTATTCGACTGGATTCAGGCGCTATTGCTAAAGCTGCGGCGCAACAACAATTACAAAAAGTGTCGACTGAAACAAAACAAAAAATTCAAGATGAAATTGTAAAACAATTACCGGGCAATGCCGGCGATCTATTGAAAGGCAAAGCGGGTGATGTGTTAAATAATTTATTAGGGCATTAATCGACATGCGCATTATTACAATTAACTTAAACGGCATTCGCTCGGCGGCAAAAAAAGGATTTTTTACTTGGCTGAAATCACAAAATGCCGATGTGATATGTATGCAAGAAGTGAAAGCACAGCAAGCTGATATTACCGATGAAATTTTTCGACCGGAAGGCTATCACGGTTATTTTCATTTTGCAGAAAAAAAAGGCTACAGTGGTGTCGGTATATACACAAAACAAGAACCCACCGCTGTTAAGACAGGTCTTGGTTGGTCTTTGGCAGATCAAGAGGGTCGTTATGTTGAAATTACCCTCGGTAAATTGAACATCGCATCACTTTATCTGCCCTCGGGCTCTAGTGGGGAAGAGCGGCAAGCCAGCAAATTTGATTTTTTAGCTCGATATAGCGACTTGTTGCAGCAGCAGAGAAAGCAAGACAGTGAATTTATTATTTGTGGCGATTGGAATATTGCACATCGTCAAATCGATTTAAAAAACTGGCGTGGCAATCAAAAAAATTCAGGATTTTTGCCCGAAGAACGTGCATGGATGGATGAGTTATTTGGCAATATTGGCTTTATTGACGCATTTAGACACATTAATCAGGAGCCTGATCAATACACGTGGTGGTCTAATCGTGGGCAAGCCTGGGCTAAAAATGTGGGATGGCGGATAGATTATCAAGTAGTTACGCCAGGATTGAAGGATAAAATCAAGTCAGTATCTATTTATAAAGACCAACGTTTCTCTGATCATGCGCCATTACTTATTGATTATGATATTATTTCTTTGTCTTAAGAGTATCTTAAGCTTTGTTCTTTAGAATAATCTATATGGGTAGAAGAATTGTTTATTTTCTAACCTTGAGGGTATAGTGAGATGAGTATCCCAGCGGAATATATTATAGCGGAAGGCCCAGAAGGACTAAAAAAAATTCTGGCTGAGTTCTTGGAAAAATCCAGGAACGACCCTATTTTTGCTAAACAAAAACATCATGTTTTGTATCAACTCGGAAGTCAGAAATCGATGATTCGTATTGATACCGATCGAACACCGTTTAAATTCTGGTATTACGATTTAATGGGTAGAGCGGCAACCGTTGCAGTGAAAGACGTGTTGGCGGATTTTTTATGGGATAATTGGGGCGAAAAACAAGAATAACATTGACAGGATGTCAATTAACAAAATGCTAAAATGGAACTAATGATTAGGAGCACACAAGATGGCGACACTTACACCTAGAGAAAAATTGTTAAAAGATAATTTAACAGACGTTCCAAATGAAATGAATAAGCGCGGCTTAGATGCTGCGCATAAGCTCGAATATGGTGCTGAATCAGAAAGTCATACACCTTTTATCAGCGCACCTATTAATACAGATCCTGCTGGCGCGATCGCTGGTCTCCAAGAATTTGCCCCTAAGCCTTCACAAACACAAACAGGCTTTTTTCGTCCCACGCAGTCAAAATCTATTCCAACTGAGACTCCAAGCAATACCACTTCTTCCACTCCAAATCCCGTTAAAAAATAAAATTAGTCGCTGCTCTGTTTAAGAAATCCTTAAGCTGGGCTGGTGTACTATTGTCCATAATTTTTAATCCTCCCCTCCTCAGCAGGGAAATTTTGACCTCTGTCACCCCGCACTTGTTGCGGGGTCTGGGTTTTAAATAATAAAGAATACATTTTTATTTTTTTTAAATGAATTTTGTATGTTTTTAACTCCAGACCCCGCAACAAGTGCGGGGTGACACTGTTTAAAGTGCGGTGTGACAAAGGTTTAAAGTGAGGGGTGACAGAGGTTTAAAGTGCGGGGTGACAGAGGTCAAAATTTCCTTAACTTGGCGCAGATAGAGTTGGGGGAGGGTGGTGATATAAAAAATTCATAAAAAAACAAAACGAGGATTATAATGAAATATTTTAAAACAAGTGCTCTTAGCAAAGTAGAGCAGATAAAAAATCAGCAGATTGCTGCCCAATATACAAAATGGATTATCGCAAAGATTCAAGAGAGATTGAAAATAAAAGACGAAGATGAAAGAAGTTTTGATCTTTTAATTTCATTTCCAAATGCCTTAAGTAAATTTTTACAGAGCATCGCAAATAAAAACAATTTATTACTCGAAAATCTGTTCGGTGAAACAGAGGATTCATTTTACGAGAGTACAACCTCAAATTCATTTGTCAAAAAACTAGCATACTCTTTTCTGGATATGGTCAAACGACATAAAACCGAGCTCACAGCTGTTGAAATGGAACAACAAGCGCAAGGTTTAGCTGAGATGTTGGCGGAGTTACGCGTATTAGAAAATCCTCCAGTTGCCGAAACTAAGGAAGACATTAGCCGGCAAGCATTGGATCAAATAGAACAATGTTTACCACAAGTACTAGCAAAAAAAGGTTTTATCTCGACAAGTAAAATGGGTTATATCGCCGATATCCAATTTAGTTTGGATCAGTATAAGGGCGCACATGACAATGCACATATCGTTGGTGAAATAGGATATTTCTATGATGATAAAAGCATGCAACCATTGCAAGATAAAATAAAATCACTGATAGATACAGAATCTAGTGGATTCAAATTATTGCTAGGCATAGCCCACAATGGCGGAGGTCATTATGTTTCATATGAAATAAGGATTGATGCAGCCAGAAAGTCAATTGGCTTTAGAATATTCGACTCCAAGGATCCAAATAAATTTGCAAAGGATTCCAAACATAAAAGTCAGAATGCTAATGTGTTAGCAAACATAAAAGCTGCTGTGGCTGTATCAATAGTTGATTCACTGTATGGAATTGAAAAATTGGGTAACGCCGTAATTTATACCGGCGAACAAGGTGATGATGCGAATTGCCCTAGTTATGCGATGCGCAAAGTCATACGACAATGTCAAATTGTAGCACCCGCGCAATTCGATGATAAAAGCGAATTTTCTAAGGCGGTGCACGAGACTGACATCAATCATTTTAAACTCGCGACGGTAAAAATAGGCATTAAAAAGTTGCCACAATTCAAGATCGATGCTGAGAGTGTTAAGATGGATGAATTAGGTATTATTTACTGTGATCCAACTCATCCAGGCTATCGCCAACACCGAGTGAATCGTTTAAGTTTCGTAAAAGAGCAGCAAGAATCGAAACGTGATAATACAGGTGCGCGTAATTTATTTGATTCAGAATTCAAAAGCAATGGCGTAGAAAACACTATTGCAACTTTTATGCTTGTCGAAACAGAGCAAAAGAGATTAAAAGAAAAGCTCGAAGATGTTTCTGATTTTCGATCACGCTACCTAAGCTATGATTACCAAAAAGCTGCACGTGAAATTTTTGCTGATGCAGGTGAAGTCACGGCTTCCTGGAGAAAACTTAAAGAGCAGTCAAATCAACTAGATTCAGAGCAAGTTGAACAATTAAATAAATTATTTAATAATGTTAATCAATTATTAAATGATAATGTCGTGCAATTGGTAGCGCTGAGTCAGTCGGCAGTCAAAGCGGCTAAAGAAGATAGCATAGCTGTTAGTAGTGATGATGACGAAAATAGCTGTACAGGAACACCTGTATTTTCGAGCAGAGCAGCGGAAACCAACTATCATCAACACAAATTAACTTTATTTGGTAAATCAACTGCCATGCTTTCAGTTGGAAATGAAAAAACAAAACCAACCGATAAAAAAATAATGCGTCAATTAGCGCAAGATGAGGCATATGCTACAATATTACAAAATCAATTTTTAATTGAGCATTACCAAGCTCAAAGGGTTGAGAGATCTAGTGTTTTGAATATGTTTTAACTGGCCTGTCATTCCCGCGAAGGCGCACTAGCATCCGGTAAATCGGTATAGATATTAAACACTCTTGAGAAAGCACTGTCACCCCGCATCTTACTCTGTCACCCCGCACTTGTTGCGGGGTCCGGGCTTTAAATAATAAAAAATACATTTTTATTTTTTTAAATGACTGTATTTATGTTTTGTATTCCAG
>JBDTIZ010000283.1:0-7686 GCA_039936115.1 Gammaproteobacteria bacterium | reverse complement strand
TAAAGATTTAGCGCCTAGATAGTCATGTTCCTGATATTTTTTTAATTCTATTATTCAAAAGTTTATTTATTTCAGCGGCCTTATAATCAACTATCCTTTTTAGCATCTGACGCGCGCACCATATAGCTTAGGAGTTAAACATATACTACGATACTGGCATTAAAACAGTATAAAATTACGGTTAATTGTACCATCCCGTGCGGGGATCATTGCCATTGAATAAACACATGTTAAAATATAAAACTTTTTTAATGGACTCATAACTAGAAATTAACAGGATGTTTATGAACTCGCTAACAAAACTAATCATCGTTAACCTTTTGCTCTGGAACTCTATCAGTTATGCTGCCCCTAAAAATCAATTTTATGGAGCGATTGACGGCGGTATTTTCGAAGCACGATTTAACAATAGTTACATTGATCAAACAGATCTCATATCACAGAATATTAATGATTCTTCCCTACAAAATGGATATACCGGTGGTTTAGCATTGGGGTATACCTATTTGATAACTGCACGTTATTTTATAAATGTAGAGCTCGCAGGAAATCTTGATGGGAACTCTGCGTTGTACCAAAGCGGTGCGGCAAATACAGCATTTTCAGATAAAATTGAATTAGCGAATCATACGGATTTAACTTTTGCACCAGGCATTATCACACAAAATGATTTTTCTCCTTATTTAAAACTGGGTATTTCTC
The DNA here is from genome assembly GCA_039936115.1 of Gammaproteobacteria bacterium. Lineage (GTDB taxonomy): Bacteria > Pseudomonadota > Gammaproteobacteria > DSM-16500 > DSM-16500 > DATIJJ01. The sequence continues at coordinate 6,984 of JBDTIZ010000283.1, read as the reverse complement.
ATGCCTCAGTGCGTGATTATGTAACATCCCCGGCTGGTTATGATCCCATCTTTTTACAGTATAACACCAATAAAAATATTTTTGGTGTTGTCGCTGGTTTAGGTGTGAGATATAGAATGAGTGATCGTGTTAAATTGTTCGCAGAAACTAATTATCATGATTATGGCAGCTTAAATTTTTCCTCTTTCCAGAATTTTTCAGCTAACTACACACATTCGACTCATATATACACTTATAGCGTAGTAGTAGGTGCTATGTACGATTTTAATATTTAAACATCGAGATACCAATGAAACAAATAGGACTAATCGCTTTATGCTTTTATTACGCTGTATCGGCTCATGCAGGTGTGCTTGACACGTGTGAAACACCCGCATCGCTTGCATGTGTTTACGGGTTGACGCCAACCGTACCGGGTTGTCCTATTCACGGTACAACAGCAGTACCTGTTGGCGGCTGGGGAGCCATCGCTGTTGTTGAAGCATATAATAATCCTTACGCTGAAAATGATTTGAAAAAATTTTCTGAACATTTTAATTTGCCGTTATGTACATCTGCCAGTGGCTGTTTTTCCGTTTTTTATACGAATAGTACAATCCCACCATTCAATGCGGCTGCTGCTGATGAACATGTACTTGATATTGAATGGGCGCATGCAATGGCACCACAAGCTAAGATCATCATGGTTGAAGGGCAAAACGAATCTTTTGCAGAACATATGAAAGCAATTCAACTTGCAAGCCAACTGGTAGCGGCGGCGGGCGGTGGTTTGGTTTCTATTAGTTGGAGCATTAATGAATTCTCAGGCGAGACAGCCTTCGATAGTTATTTCCAGACACCTAATATTGTCTATGTTGTCAGTAGTGGTGATTATTCTGCACCCGCACGTTATCCCAGTAGCTCTCCTTATGTCATCTCAGCGGGGGGAACCAGTGTTATCCGTAATACTCAAGGCAACTTTGTGATAGAAACTGCATGGAACAAAACTCCCGCTGTGCCTGCAAACACTAAGTCTGGCGGTAGCGGCGGACCTAGTTTGTATGAAGCTCGTCCTGCTTATCAGAATTTCATCATGAGAGTTGTTGGTGGAGCGCGCGGAACACCAGACATTTCTTTTGATGCAGATCCCACAACCGGCGTCTGTGTTTATTCAACAGTCCATGGGGGTTGGCTCAAAGATGGCGGCACCAGTGTTGCCGCACCTGCTTTATCAGGGATTATCAATCTAGCAAATCGACGCTCTCAATCCAGTCAAGAAGAGCTGCATTTTATTTATCAAAATGCGATTAAAAATTATTCCCTGTATTGGCATGATATTACGCAAGGTTATAATGGCTATCCGGCTCTAGTGGGTTATGATTTTACAACAGGTCTGGGTAGTCCCCGCGGTTATCAGGGGAAATAAGCCGGGATAAATGCCCTCGTATGAATACCTTTAATTTAATTATTTAAAAGCTTTTTATCTTTAATGAAGCATAGCTTAAAAAGCTTAAAATAATCTTAATTATCAAAGAAGTGATTCGACTGTATATATTTAATTATAACATCTCTATGAAAATGCGAGGGTTTTGGTAATATTTCCGCAAAATTTTTTCAATGGGATAAATTAAATTTTTTTGGAATATCTAGAAATGAAACCTGTCCTTTTTCGCAAGATACGATCTTGCCAGAAAATCAGTTTATAGTGGCAAGTGGACATCAGTTTGATATTCTTTGGGTTATAGATACTTGGAAGTCCAAGACGTGATTTATATTTGAATCCGCCCTCCCCAACGCGGCAGGCACTGACTAATTTCCAGTAAATTTCCTTACCGGAACATGAATTTATCATTTTAAATCATAATCATACGTAAATTTTTCAATTTATGCACAAAAGATACGTATTATTTTAAGCTGAAGAATGTATATTTTAAGAACAAATACCTATGTAATACCAGTGTAACAGTGCAGCTTTCGTACCTTGCGCCTACATCACAGTGCACTTGCTATAAACCGCATTACTCACATCGACCAAGCCACTCCCAAGTTTACTCATACCAGTACGCGGACGCGGGGAAGGAAGTAAAGTATTAGGATTATTACTCAGTCGACGATCTTTTTGTAATGCAGCAAGATAAACAACTGTCGTGGCAGCTTGATACAGTGCATCATGCAATTTGCTCGTTATTCTTTTATTTTCATCATCCCGACAATCTTTGGGTATAACCGTATTACCCACATATTTTTGCATTTCTGCTGCTGAAATCTCAGCTACAATTTGTTTTTCTTCAGCCACGCTCGATTTTTTGAAGGAGGAAGAAGAAAGTGAACCTGCATCTCTTTCCGCAATCGTGATATTGCGGTTGTTGACGTAAGCCACTTTTAGCATTTGTTGCACTGTATCAAAATCAACTGCTTCGCCTTTTTTTAATTGCAGATTTATTTTACTCAAGGCAAGTAACACATTCATCGCAAGTTGTGTTTTAGTTTTATGACGATTATTTCTATCGACATACTCGTTTAATGCATCAAAATCAATTAAATTTGCATTTTTTGTAGCAAACATTAGGTTGAATTGTCTACGTAATAATAATTCAGGTCCTGTGGCAAAAGAGCTCATTACAAACGCACTTTTCACCACTTTACGATTTTTATGAATATCGCGGTCTTTACGTAAAACTTTTACTTTCACTTTTTCAAAAATTTCTTTACTTAATGCTTGATATTCTTCGATTGCTTGCATTAATTGTTGCTGACTATTAATCGATATGGCGTCATGCATTTTTTTGATTATTTTCGTTGCTTTAATTACAAATTCAGTGCTTGCATTTAACCCATTCATGTAAGGAAAACCAAAGAGGGCATCCCCCGCTGTTGTAAACACGGTATCGTCTAAGATATTGCCGCAAAAATTGCTGGCGTATAAACCGATCGTGGTTTTATTAATGGTGCCCGAGTGAATATCGACATGGGAGGACTTATGCTGACTTTGCCAAACATTAAATGCATTTTTCAGTGCACGGGGGATAGGAAAGTGTTGAGAAATCGGTAATAAATTTTTGGCATTCACGCCTACCAAGCGCTGATCTTCAAATGTTTTTTGGTCGACTAAGAATCGTAATGTGAAAATTGATTTATTGGTTTTCGCGTCATATTTCACATCTTCGGTACATAGAAATCCGCCCAGTAATAATTGCGTGTGTATATTATGCAATTCATTTAATTTATGATCTTTCCCGCTGACTTCATAGCGCATTTCAATCATGTATTGTAAATTAGTTGCTACTGTCGATTTTTCTTTACCATCATGAACTTTCATTACGCTCGCAATCATTTCACGAATTGAACTGTGCGCACCATCGGTACCAATAAATAATTTGCACTTTGGATAGGCTGCACGCAGTGCTTTTTCACCAACAATCACCTCTATGCCCAGAATTTTTTCTATCTCTGCAAGAGATTCCACTTCGCGCTCTGCTAATTCATGCGCAAATTGTTCTTCAGTCATGAAGCGTGTGTAACGAGTTTCAACACCACGCTCTTGCGCTTCGGTAGATAAGCATTTTTCTAAGTCTTGAATTGAAATTTTTACATTGTGATGAGCGTCTTCTTTATCTTCAGTGATCGCATCAATACGTTTTGCTAAAGCCGCATCGGTTTCGATTAAACGATGGTCTAAAGCTAAATCTTGGGTACGCGAATAAATACGATTTTTTTCAAGGATGACCACCTTTAAACCCAGTGCCGCTAATTCCATCGCAAAACGTAAACCAATCGGTCCTGCTCCAATGAGAACTACATCTGGATTTTCAATCTTATTAATTACTTGTGAGCTATGCATCTTGATTTTCCTAGTGTTTGGATGGGCCGAGTATAGCGAATGTAACATGGAGGCTTCAACAGATAATAATATAGGTATATTTACTTATATAAATAGCTTATGTGGGATTTAGGTAGGAATACCGGCATGGAGTGTTGACCAGGATCGGGGCCGCACCTCAGTGTGTCCAGCAAAGGCTGGCAATCTTACAGATTAGAAATAGTTGGTATAACAGCCGCTATTTTTTCAAAAAATAGCTAGGAATTCTTTTGTAGAGTCATTCGATTTTTTTTCTATTATATCCATAGTTATCAACTGTGGGCTTATTAACAAGCGAAACTTTTCGCTCGATATGTCAGGCGACCCAAGGTGGTAGCAATAGGTTAGGATCATAGATTTTTTTGCGGCCTGGGGGTTTATTTTTAATTTCTGCAAGCCCTCGTGTGAATAGCCTAATCGCTGCTTTTCGATTGTAACCGCTCGTCAAACAAAATTCGTCTAGGATGCGACTTTTTGTTTTACGGTCACCTTGTAAGTACCTTGATTTCAATACTTTAGTGAATAAGGACATAGTCATTTTCCCCATAAATACCGCCTCCCTTCGGTAACAGGTATTTTGACGCAACGACTACTTAGCAGCTACTTATCCACAGGAGCTTCGGTAACAATGTCTCTGACTCAATTCGATAACGAATGAAGATAAGACTTGTTAAGGTTACCTTAAGGGCAATATGGTAATTTCACAGCTTCTTTTATTTGGTTTAGGAAAAATTCATGCTGCCACGCTTAAAAATAAAACAGTTGAGTGCTGATGCCACTTTATATGTTGTCCAACTTACATACTCAACTCAAAGCCAACTCAGAATAGCGACTAATTATCTGGGTAATGAAGTATCTAAAATAGGCGGAGAGATAATCTCTGCTGAGGTAGATAATGAATTTTGCCTGGTATTTAGCAATGCACCACAAAGAGAAGATATAGTTGCGTTAATAAATAACGCAGAGAAAATCTTAGCAAACAACAATGCGGCAAAAAATACAACCCCTCAGGGACAAAATAATGCATACACAGAGTCAAAAAGACCAGCTATAGAACAAAAGAATGAGCAACACACTTTGCAAATAATAGAATATCTCAATGCGGACATCTTTACCTTCTCTGTTAAATGCGTACCGAGTATTAATGATGCCTATTTACAAGAAGCCATCCAAAATTCTTTTACGATAAAGTTACTACAAAAATATCCAGAATCTAATCCTCAGGTAACATGCCAGGAAGGAATTTATATCGTCGCTGCATCAGGCATTATGTTAAGCGACGCTCAAGCAATTACTGCGCAAGTGCAAAGAGAGACTTTTGCATCAGAATATCCTAGCAATATCACTCGAGCAAAAACAAGAATAGTAAAACGAAAGCCATTAGATGACACAACCAGAATTAGAATAGCGACTGCTTCTAAGATGCGGCTGGAAGAAAGTAATAAATTATTAAATAACTTGTTCTCAATAGGCAAAAACCAGGCAATCAATCAATGTATTTCTATGCCAGTTGGTGTAGAGCTAGTAAATAGCCAGGTTGAAATTACTCTCTTCGTTGGTGTTATAACGAATAAAAAATATTATAATCCTCAAGATGTCCGCAGAATCCTACTAACACAAAAACCAAATGCTGAAGACAATACATGCATCCAGTTAGTTTTAGATTTTTTTAACGAACTTAAAAAAAGATTTCACGTACCAACTTATACAATAGAATCTTTAGTAGTAGATAATTCAAAAATCATTCGAATATCATACTCTTCTCATGAGGTAACGTGTGAATTATCCGGAAATGAACAACAAGAACATTTAAGAGCTGCTGTCCGTTCAAGCTCTTTGCTAAAAGCATATATAGGCGAATTTAATCTCAAGTATCCAGATATTAAAGATAACGCAGACTTGGCTATCGCTCACTGCTTAAATAGTCTATTTACTCTCCTTAAAAAACAGACTTTTGAATCTGAAGTTAGATTATTAGGTATCAGAAATACTAATCTGGCAAAAGCCCTTTCCGCCACAGAGAATTTTGCGCTTACTCCTTTAAGCCTTTTTGAGCCTCGGGAAAATAAAGCGGAAGATAGCTTTCAACAAACTGACTTTGTTGCGAAATTACGAGAAATTTTACAGGAAAACCACTTAGATTTTTTCGGTATGGAGTCATTTTCTCTGCATCCATTGATAGATTTTATATTGCTAAAACTCGGAAGAGTAGAACGCATGGACCAAAATGTATGGGATGTAAAATTGCTGTTTCTGACGAAACATGAAAAGAGCACTTTTTTAGTGATTGAAGTCAATAATGAATCACTTCGCTCTACCTATTTGTCTTTTGAACTGAATACAGCTTATTTAACAGCCCTGCTGCCGGAATTTAAAGATTATTTAGACGAGCATTATAATGAGTATATGACATTGAGATCTGTCATTTGTCAGCATGCTAATCAAAAAACAATGCATTATCTTAGTGACTTAATAATTGCCGCAAATTTTGCAGCTGCTGATAACTTTATGCAAACTATACGAGAGATTCTCATAGTACCTCTTGTAAGCAACCTTCCTGTTGTTCTAGTTGATATCATATATGATTATGTATTCGGTACATACAATGCGCTCGATATCATTGCTGAATTGCAGCCTTTAAAAAAAGCATTAGATACTTTTAACTATGAAGTTAATCCTTTATTCACATTTATTGATAAAAGAAAAAACATTAAATTCAATATTGATTCTGACGCCCTGTTAGTAACAGTAGATTCTGAGACGGTTCCGAGTCCAGATATATGGACTCGGAAATGGACTCAATATTTTACAAAGCAAGAAGAAAACAAGCCTTCTGATTCAGCTAGTACTATTGAGAACACATCTTTAATGCGAATGAGCGGTTTGGAGTATTCAACTGATACCAAATGTTTAAAAATGAAGATGGATTATCATCGCATGTTCAAATCGAAAACTGCCCAACGAGAACAGTCGTTGAAATCAAAAGATAAAAATCAAAAGCAAATGAGCCGTCGTTAGTTAATCGAAACGAAGATCAGGAAAGATCAGGGTTCAACTATGACCCTTAAAATTTGAGGTAACCGCTTGACCGTATAACTGCGATTAATTCGATGTTTTTTTATGCTTTTGTAGGGGCGAACCTATGT
>JBDTIZ010000282.1:0-8600 GCA_039936115.1 Gammaproteobacteria bacterium | reverse complement strand
GTGTATAACTTTAGATAGTATATATTTTAAATGGCTCAAAAAAACATGAAATCTCAGCATAGTTTTGTAACAAGAATGAATTGGTGGCGCTGGCGCAATGCTAGTGTTCGCGGATTTATTTTTGCTTTTTACAAACTATTCATGAGGTTAAATTATGTTTCACTCAAGCAGGCAGTACCTACAAGCTTTACTACAGCGTAACTCTCGTTTACTCAAGTTAATTATTCCCGTATCAATTCTTTTATTTGCTGCAATTTTTGTTTTTAAAAATCAAGCTAACACACCTGCAACAACTCTTAAGAAAATCGCTATCACTCAAATTGTTGCACATCCTTCATTAGATAAAGTACGGCAAGGCATTATGGAGGAGCTTTCTGCTAACGGATATCAAGATGGCAAAACAGCGACTATCTTATTTGAAAATGCACAAGGTAATGTTGCCATCGCTGCACAAATCGCACAATCCTTCGTAGCGCAACATCCTGATGTCATGGTTGCAATTGCGACACCATCAGCACAATCACTGGTTAACGTCACACAAAAATCGAAAATCCCAGTTGTCTTTGCATCTATTACGGATCCTCTGAAAGCAAAACTTGTCACCGATTTAAAACATCCAAACGATAATGTAACAGGTACGCGAAATGTCACCCCTGTAGACAAACAGCTCGAATTAATCAAAAAAATTCTACCCCAACTAAAAACATTGGGAATTGTTGTTAACTACGGCGAAGAAAATTCTGTTGATCTGTTAAAAACAATTACCGATGAGGCAAAGAAATTCAATATAACAGTCAAAGCTGTCGGTGTTGCCTCGTCTGCAGATGTGCAATCAGCGACCGCGACATTAGTGGGCCAAGCAGATGCATTATTGTTACTGCAAGATAATACAGTGGCGGAAGCTTTACCTGCATTGATGAGTATCACCCAAAAAAATAACCTACCAGTATTTACGACTTATCTAGATGCAGTAAAAATGGGTGCACTTGCTGGGCTCGCTTGCGATGAATATAAACTCGGACGTCAAACAGGCAAGATGGTCGTCAAGATTTTACAGGGAGAAAAGCCTGGCGATATCGCGGTTGAAGATCCAAGTGATATTAGTTTAGCGATAAATTTAACGGAAGCTAAACAGTTGCACATTACGATCAGTCCCGAGTTGATCAAACAAGCAGGGAGCGTAATGTAATGAATCAAAATACAGTTGAAGCATTAGATCTCGCTGATCCATTAGCAAAAATGCGCCAGGAATTTTTGCTGCCCGACAATTGCATTTATTTATGCGGTCACTCACTTGGTGCATTTCCAAAATGTTCAGCGACACAAGTCAATAAAATGATGCTAGAACAATGCGGCCAAATGGGTGTGCGTGCTTGGAATGATGCTGATTGGATAAATTTACCGGCAAATTTAGGTAATAAAATTGCTAAATTAATCGGTGCAAAAAACAATGAAGTCACTGTCACAGATAGCACATCGATTAATTTATTCAAATTATTAATGGCGGGTCTTAAATTAAATCCAGACAGAAATATTATTCTGACAGAAGCAGACAATTTCCCAACAGATCTTTATATTGCGCAAACTGTCGCTGAGCTTAATTTAAATGTTAAGTTGGTTCGTTGTCATCGATCTGAGATCGAGCATCAAATTAATGATAAAACTGCCATACTTTTCCTAAGTCATGTTGATTACCGTACGGGTGAATTACATGATATGCAGGCAATGACTGACTTAGCACATCAACACGGCGCTCTTATGTTTTATGATGTATCGCATAGTGTTGGAATCTACCCACTAACGCTTTCTGTTTCTAATGTTGATATGGCCGTCGGTTGTACTTATAAATATTTAAACGGCGGCCCCGGCGCGCCTGCATTTTTATATGTCGCAGAACAGCATCAATCTGCTATGAATTCTCCACTCACTGGATGGATGGGGCATCACTCGCCATTCGATTTTTCGGCAGATTATATACCTGCGCTTGATGTCTGAAAATTTTTATGCGGCACGCCAGCGATTTTATCTATGGGCGCTTTAGATGCCAGTATAGATATCATCAGCATGTGTTCACTGACAGATATTAGAAAAAAATCGCAACAATTATGCGAGTTATTTATCGGATTATTAGCCGAAAAAAACAGTGATCTAAATCTTGTATCACCAAGACAAACTGACTTACGAGGTGCTCATATTGCATTTATGCACTTCGATGCTTATGCCATTAGTCGTGCATTGTCTGCCGCAGGCATTGTTTGTGATTTTAGGGCACCTAATTTAATTCGATTTGGTTTGGCGCCATTGTATATACGTTATATCGACGTATTTAATACCGTCTCATTGCTGGCTAGAATACTCAATGAAGAATCCTATCGCGCCCCTCAGTTTCAACAAAAAGTAACCGTGACATAGAGGGGAATTAAAATGAAATTATTACTAGAAAAAATATCCCGCGGAAGGACTTTAACGAGCGAAGAAAGCTATTCGGCAATGCAGTTCATCTGTTCTACGCAAAATGAAAATGCAAAAATAGCCGCATTTCTAGCAATTCTTCATAATAGAGGCGAAACAAAGGATGAAATACTTGGATTTATCAAATACATTCGTGAGCAATCATTACGAGTCAATCTGAATGACGCGAGCGTGATTGATGTGTGCGGCACGGGCGGCGATCATGCGGGAAGTTTTAATATCTCAACAACAGCTGCACTTTTGCTAGCGAGTGCAGGCGTGAAAGTTGCTAAACACGGTGGACGTTCTGTCTCGAGTCAATGTGGTTTTCTTGATGTAGTGGAAGCATTGGATTTACCGCTCTGTAACACGCCTATCGATGTGGCAACACAAATCAATCAGCATCAAATCGCTTTTATTTCTGCGGGCATATTCAATCCTGTATTTAAAAAAATATCTGCACTTAGAAAAGAACTCGGCATTCGTACAGTTTTCAATTTACTTGGACCTCTAGTAAGTCCTGTTGATGTAAAACGACAAGTGATAGGTGTTTACGATAAGAAACTACTACAACCTGTTGCGGAGATTTTAATGCAATTAAATTGTAGTGAAGCAATGATTATTCATTCATTCGATGGTTTAGATGAAATTTCAATTAGTGCACCAACGAATATTCTTCACCTTAGAGGAGGAATGATCGAACAATTTACTATCACACCTGAACAATGTGGTTTATCGCGAGGATCACTTGATAGTATTAAAGGCGGTAACGCTGCTGAGAACGCAGTCATAATTCAACAAATTTTCTGTGGTCAACAAGGACCTAGACGTGATGTGGTTGTATTGAATGCGGCAGCAGGTTTTGTTGTAGCAGGCAAGACGAATAGCATAAATGAAGGTGTATTATTAGCGAATGAAATAATTGATTCCGGTCAAGCAGAATATTTTCTTAAAAAACTTAATCAGGCGGGTGTTTATGAAAAATCAATTTCTTAATTTAATTCGTGAAAAAACCACGCTTCGATTGAAAAATCTAAATGTTAATCTGATCGATTTGCGTAAAGAAGCTGCTAGCATGCCGACACCGCATGATTTTTTAGAAATCTTTTCGTATTACAAAAGTATTTATTTGCCAGCTTGCGTGATCGCTGAAATAAAATTTGCTAGTCCTTCATTGGGTGATATCAGTCAACATAAAGATTGTGTAAAAATAGCAGAGCAATATCTTAAGCATGGCGCAAGCGCGTTGTCTGTTTTAACCGAGCCTGAATTTTTTAAGGGATCAGTCGATTATTTAAAGAAAATTCATCAGGCATTTCCGACAGCTAATTTATTAATGAAAGATTTTATCCAGGATGAAATACAGCTTCTACAGGCAAAAGTGTCGGGTGCAAATGCAGTGCTATTAATTGTAGCGTATTTATCACAAACACAATTAAACGAATTATATCAAATGGCAATTTTATTAGGCCTGACTCCCTTGGTTGAAGCGCATTCACAAGATGAAATTGACCTTGCTAAATCATTAGGCGCAAAGCTGATTGGTGTTAATAATCGAAATTTACAAACACTTAAGATTGATTTAGCTACCTCTAAAACTGCAACTATCACTCAATCATCAGAGACTCATTTTATAAGTGAAAGCGGTATTCAAAATGGTGTTCAAGTGACTGAACTGCAGCAACTGGGTTTTAAGGGTTTTTTAATTGGAAGTCATTTCATGGCGAGTCATCATCCAGGCACAGCATTGAGCCAATTACTCAATGAGGCGCGTAATGCTAGTTAAAATCTGTGGCATTACAAATAGTAAAGATGCCTTACTTGCTGTGAATTTAGGTGCATGGGCATTAGGTTTTAATTTTTATGAACAAAGTCCACGTTATATTTCACCGGAAAGGGCGAAAGAAATTATTCAACAATTACCGACTGGGATTGTAACTGTGGGCATTTTTATGAACGCATCAAGCGAATCAATTAATCAAATATGTGCAATCACTCGTATTCAAATGTTGCAATTGCATGGCGATGAATCACTGAATTTTTGCAAACAATTTTCATGTCCGGTCATAAAAGTCATTAGACCTAGAACCAGTGATGATTTATTGGAGTTAGATAATTATCCTGATTTGTTTGCTGTGTTAGTAGATGCTTATTCAGATCAGTTACGTGGCGGAACAGGACTGTGCGCTGATTGGCTGCTTGCGGCAGAAATTGCGGCAAAACGCTCGATTTTACTCGCGGGAGGACTTGACGCTGATAATGTTGTTGAAGCGATTAGAAGTGTTAAGCCACAAATGATAGATGTATGCAGTGGAGTCGAACAATCACCAGGGGCTAAATCATTGTTAAAAATGCATGCTTTATTTCGAGCATTACAACAAGGGGGATATTAATATGAAGGCCGGTTATTTTGGTGATTTTGGTGGTTGTTTTGCGCCAGAAACATTAATGCGTTCGTTGCATGAGTTAACTGAAAGTTATGAACATTTTTTAAAGTGTGCCGACTTTCAAGCTGAATTAAGCGATTACTTACGCGATTTTGTCGGTCGTCCAACGCCATTAACATTTGCTAAATCCATGACTGAGAAATGTCATGGTGCACGTATTTATCTAAAACGTGAGGATCTGGCGCACACGGGTGCACACAAAATCAATAATGCAATTGGACAAGCACTGTTAGCAAAAAAAATGGGAAAAACACATATCATTGCTGAAACAGGTGCAGGCCAACATGGTGTTGCGACAGCGACTGTGTGCGCTCTGCTTAATTTGAATTGTACTATTTATATGGGTACGGTTGATATTAAACGTCAAGAGTTGAATGTCAAACGGATGCAATTATTAGGTGCTAATGTCAAAGCAGTAGAGAGAGGATCTTGCACCTTAAAAGATGCCACTAGCGAAGCAATGCGAGACTGGGTTACTAATGTAAATAGTTATTACCTAATCGGCTCTGCACTGGGTCCGAATCCTTATCCGACGATAGTACGTGATTTTCAAAAAATTATTGGAGTTGAAACACGGCAACAAATTTTATCGATCACAAATCGTTTGCCAGATGAGTTAGTTGCTTGTGTTGGCGGAGGTAGTAATGCAATTGGATTATTTCATGCTTTTTTTAATGATCAGGCAGTTAAAATGACGGGTGTTGAAGCAGGTGGATTAGGAGTTGATACCATGCAACATGCCGCACGTTTTGCAACAGGTAGAGTGGGTGTGTTTCAAGGGAGTAAAACAGTTTTGTTGCAAGATGAATTTGGACAAGTGTTAGATACGCATAGTATTTCTGCTGGTTTAGATTATCCGGGCGTTGGACCTGAGCATTGTTTTTTACGTGAAATGGGACGTGTGCAGTATACCTTTGCGACGGATCAGGAAGCATTGAACGCAGCATATGATGTTGCTCGGATGGAAGGGATTTTACCTGCTTTGGAAAGTGCACATGCGTTAGCGTATGCGTTAAAAAGAGCACCGCAGATGTCACGTGATGAGATTATGATTGTGAATGTTTCAGGGCGTGGGGATAAGGATGTTGAGACGTTGTCTCAGGTGTTGAGTTAAAAAAACCTAACATGACAGGTCTTTTTGCGACAGTGCATGGAACTAGCAGAGATAACAATGAGGAACTTTTATGAAAATAAAACACTGCTTCACAGCAGCCAAACAATCAGGTAAAAAATTATTTATCCCCTACATTACTTGTGGAGATCCTGATTTATCAACCACTGAAGAACTTATCAAAAGCTTAGTATCCATCGGCGCTGATATGATTGAATTAGGTGTTCCATTTTCAGATCCACTTGCTGATGGAGTTACCAATCAAATGTCAGCAGAGCGTGCGTTAAAAAAGCGTGTGAGTTTAAGTGACTGTATTGCATTAGTCAAAAAACTACGTCATGACTCATGCGAGATTCCTATTATATTGTTTAGTTATTTCAATCCTATTTTAAATCTAGGTATTGAACACTTTGCTAGTCAGGCAGAAGATGCTGGCATTGATGGTGTTTTAGTCGTGGATTTACCGATTGAAGAAGCAGAAGAATTTAATGCTGTATTAGCTGCTAAAAACTTAAGTAGCATTTTTTTAATTTCACCCACCACCTGTTTGGACCGTATTAATAAAAGCGCACACATGACGACTGGATTTTTATATTATGTTTCAAGAACAGGTACCACGGGTACACAAGCATGTTTATCAGCGACTTTGAATGATGAACTTAAAGCATTGCGCTCTTCCACTGATTTACCTATTGCTGTAGGATTTGGAATTTCAACGCCGACACAAGCAGCGAGTGTTTCTCAATTTGCGGATGCCGTTATTGTGGGTAGTGCATTAGTCAAAATACTTGAAAATACTAATGTAAGCGAAGCTAAGCAGCAATTTATTCAAACAGCAAAAGAGTTTGCTGTAGCAATTAAAAACGTATGAAATTAAAAGGCTGAACAAATGATCACGATTGCATTTTCAGGTGCGCTAGAATTAGGTTTAATTTATGGTTTAGTTGCGTTAGGTGTTTATTTAACATTCCGAGTGATTAATTTTCCTGATCTGACAGTCGATGGTAGTTTCCCGTTAGGCGCTGCCGTTGTCGCTGGATTATTGATCCATGGCATTCATCCTATTATTGCAACACTTGTGGCTGTGTTAGCAGGTGCATTAGCGGGAGTCGTGACTGGCTATCTACATGTACGTTTGCGCGTTATGGGCTTACTTGCTGGTATATTAACAATGACAGCGTTGTATTCTGTCAATATTCGAATTATGGGTCGTCCGAACATTGCTTTATTAAATGTAGATACATTATTTTCTGGGAATTTTTCACCATTAATTATTTTATCAGGCATCGTGATCTTTATTCTTTTGATCATAGGACGTTTCTTGTTAAGCGAATATGGCTTAGCCCTGCGTGCATCAGGTTCGAATCCACGTTTATCACGCGCTTATGGTATCAATGTGAATACTACCATTATTATTACATTGGCAATAAGCAATGCGCTGGTATCTTTAGCGGGCGCGTTGTTTGCAGAATTACAAGGTTTTGCAGATGTTTCTTTAGGCGCCGGCACACTGATCACAGGTCTTGCATCGGTCATAATTGGCGAAGCTATCTTATTTACAAGAAATATTATGGGCAGAGTGTTTGCATGTTTACTGGGTGCAATCGTCTTTCGCATAGCGATTGCATTTGCATTGAATAGCGGATCATTAGGTTTACAAGCGTCTGATTTAAATTTATTAACTGCATTGTTAATCATTATGACTTTGATGATTCCTCGTTTTCGTAACTTAATTGTTAGGTAATAATCCTATGATAAAACTAGAAGATATATCGATTACATTTGGGTTAGGCACAGCGTTGGAAAAAACAGCTCTGCAGAAGGTCAACCTTGACATTCATTCCGGTGATTTTATTACCCTAATTGGTAGCAATGGCGCAGGTAAATCTACTTTGCTGAATTTGCTGGCAGGAGAATTAATTCCGGATACGGGAAAAATATTTTTTGCAAATGAAGATGTTTCACATCAACCGTTAGAATTACGTGCAAAATTAATCTCGCGTGTTTTTCAAGATCCTCGTAATGGTGTATGTGAAGAATTTACTCTTGAAGAAAATTTAGCGTTAGCAATAAAACGCGGTAAACGCCGTGGTTTTTCGCTTGCGGTTGGGAATTCACAACGAAACTATTTTAAATCACTGTTAACAGAAGCAGGAATTGGTTTAGAAAACCGTTTAACAGATCGTGTTGCTAATTTATCAGGTGGGCAGCGTCAAGCATTGAGTTTATTAATGGCGACTTTGATTCCGAGTAAATTATTATTATTGGATGAGCATACAGCGGCATTGGATCCAAAAATGGAAAAAGTGATTTTAGCATTGACCCAGCGTTTAATTACAAAACATCAACTTACTACAATTATGATTACGCATAGTATGAATCAAGCCTTGGAAATGGGTAATCGTACGTTGATCATGCAGCAGGGGACTATTTTGTCTGACTTGATGGGTGAGGAGAGGGCGAAGCTAACGCCAGTGGATTTGGTAGAGTTTTTTTAGTTGCAAGCCTGAGCGAAGCGGAGGATCGTCTAGCAAATTTCTGATTGCTTTTGTTATTCATCACGGTCAAGTTGACTGGATACCGCGGACAAG
>JBDTIZ010000281.1:0-6065 GCA_039936115.1 Gammaproteobacteria bacterium | reverse complement strand
TAGTCGAGTAAGAGGCCAGCATTACTGCTGACCCCTCCTCTAAGAACGCAACGTGCGACTTTCGCCGCATTACGCTCAAGCATTCAGTAAGGCCAACTTCGGTTGACCCAGCTATTCCGTTATATTTGGCGCATACTAGGATATATCTGCTGCGTTGATACTCGTTGAGAACCTTTCTGTATGCATTCTCGTTGTTCAAAATATTCTTTGAACTGAGGATCAAATGGATTTGCTGCAGATTGAATCTTAATATGTCTTTTGATAGGCACTGAACTTGCTTGAAATAAATCAAGATAAGTTGCTTTGCTATTGCCTTTGGATATCTTCGCAGAGAATATCCAATTTTGAAGTTTGTATGAACGAAAATATTTTCTTTTCCTCCACGCAGCACTCTTTCTTGGATGTCTACGATGAATCCACTGCCACAACGCTTTGAAGATATGATGATCTATATATCCAAAAGTTTTCTTTGCACAGCAATTACGAAAATAATAAGCCCAGCCACGAATTTTGGGATTCAGCAAATGAATTAAATTTTCTGTTTTTGCTGTCGGATGCGATTTGATAATTTCTCGGATGTTACCTAGAAAATGAGTAACACTTTTCTTGGAAGGCGTACTGATGTATTTGCCTTTGTACTTTCGTACATTGATGCCGAGAAAATCAAAGCCATCATCGATGTGCGTGATTCTGGTTTTCTCTTGCGATAATTCAAGACCACGCTCAAGCAAGAAAGATTCCACAACAGGTTTTACTTTCTGCTCCAGGACTTCTTTTGAAGAACCTGTGATGATAAAATCGTCGGCATAAGTTACGACGTGGACTTTATCTTTGCGCTTGGATGTAGCGCAAATCACAGTTTCTTCCAATCCACTGAGTGTTAAATTTAAAAGTGTAGGTGATGCAACACCACCCTGAGGCGTTCCTTCGCTTGTCGGATACAAGATACCTTTCTCTAAATATCCAGCAGCTAACCACTTATTCAAAATCTCTTTATCCATCGTAATATTATCACGTAACCATTGGTGTGAGATTTTGTCGAAGCAGGATTTAATATCTCCTTCTAGAATAAATTGAGATGAGTATTTCTTAGAGAGCAAGAGATGACACATCGTCATCGCATCAGCACAAGAGCGTTTTGGACGGAATCCATAACTGTTCTTATCCGCACGACATTCCGTAATGGGTGCAAGTGCGAGCAGATGCAGAGCCTGCATTGCGCGACACAACATAGTCGGAATAGAGAGCGGTCTTTTGCGTCCATCTTTCTTAGGAATATAAATCCGTTTCAGCGGTTGAGTTTGATAACCCCGCCGTGTTAGTGATTGAGCTGCTTTTATCTTTTGTTGTGACGTTTTCCAAATAACATTATCAACACCAGGAGTTTTACCTCCCTGGTTTTGTGCGACTCGTTTCACTGCTAATAGCTTTGCATGAAATGAATGGGTTAGTAACCATTGCAATGCTTTCACTTTGCCATGACGACCTTCCCGAATAGCTTTCGCAATACGCGTTTGCAGTCGATATACTTCCGCCTTTATGATATCCCAGTTAATAGAATCCCAAGTTGCGTTAGATGAGGATGCACCAGTCAATGGAAGTGCCATTGCCGTCATTTGCTTTTCCTCATGCTATCGATTCTCCAAATTATCTTGCGTTGAATACCAACTGGATGTCAGCACATTGTCATGTCAGATAATATTGCAATCTGTATCCACACCGTTACAGTGAGGCGTTTGCTTTTTCCAGTCTCCCTTCGCCATGTGACCATAGGCGCATCTTACGATACGCTGTCCCGATAGTGGGAGTCACATGGGATTCCCACGTTCCACTTAATAAACAGAATGGGTTAGGTTCTCTCTTATCCACCGGCGGTTCTACATTCGCGATATCGGGAAGCGCCACCCCAGTATCCTGACCGCGTTACCGTTTTGGTTAAAGCCTATCAGCACATTTGGCTTCTCGTACCTCATCGGTGTTTACATGAGAGTTCACATTACATTAACCATACCATTCGTCCCTATCTCCTCTCCGCTTTTGTGCTAGCAGATTCGATTTGTTCTCACGAACTCTTCTACGGTTTCCCGCGGCTGCATTGTCCTCAGAGCTTCACACCAGTGCATTACTGCAATCGCATGTCCAAGTAGGGAACTGCTGGCGAAACAGCAGGCTTTTGCTAGAATGGTTAACTAGAAAAGCAGTTTATTAAGCGACTTCGTGTCGCGCGGGGGTAAGGTACGGAACGTGCGACCAGCCGCCACTTTCTTACATTCAGTTATTATTACATATCAAAGTGATTTAAAATAAATCAAAATGAATATAGACATTGGATAATTTCCAAATTCGTGTGAAGTGCACAAGCTCACTTCAAAGTAACTAGTGTTTTTGATTATCTGCAACTAGATAGCGTACAATAAAATTGGTAAGTTCATTTTCCAGGTGACCACCAGCCCGAATGTCTTGTCGATTATATAATGCTGCCTGAATTACTCCCTCGACTGCATAAACAGAAACAAAAGCTGCCATCTCTAGATTTTTCACCGACACTTCGCTTTTTTTCGATTGCAAGTAATCTTTTATCATTTCCACGGCTTGGTTTTCATATTCTTTTAGGCGGCGAAGCTTACCAACTTTTGGTAACTGCTCGTCAAATACTCGTTGTAGCTCCGGTTCCACTGAGCGCGCTTCAATCCTGGATCTAATCAACATGGGAATTCCATCCTTTAATGAAACTGTACTTAGTGTATTGAATTTTTCCAAGAAAACATTCATAAGTTTTTGGATATGTAGTTCGATTAATTCTTCTATAATGGATTCTTTATTTGAAAAGTACTGATAAATGGAACCAATACTGACTCCTGCAACTTCTGCAATTCGATTGGTATTGGTTCCCTCATACCCTTCTTTCACCAAAACATGAGCTGCTCCCTGCAGAATGGTCTCAATGGTGGCTTTTGAACGGTCTTGCTTTCCCTTTTTTTTCAAAGTTTTGTGGTACTTTTTAGACTTCATATTTTTCTCTGTTTTATGCGAGTTGTTAATGTGAGTTTTTACTCATATTATTGCACTTGGGTGTTATTGTCTACTTCCAAAAGACCTAAGTTTTTTTATGAGAATCGTAGAAATGAGGAGAATCACTTAATGATGTTAATGAAAAAGCTTTTTACTATATTTGGAGTTTTTATTTGTATCTTTGCACTGTTTGGTTGTGCGACGACCTATGATCGTGGAAATGGTGTTGTTATTACTGCTAAAAAAATTCAGCAGAGAGATTTTAAGCCTCACGAAAGAACAAAAACGGGTGCAGAAATTGGTGGTGTAACCGGTGCCATAGGTGGCGCTGCTGCAGGTGGATTCGTTGGATTAGCGTTAGGCGCATTTGGTAATGTTGCAGCTCCTGTTTTGATAGCAACAACTCTAGGCGGAGCAGTAGTTGGAGCAGTAATCGTTGGTGGTGCGGGGGCAGCTGCTGGCGCAGGCCTTGGCTATGTTGTAGATATTGGCAATCATAATGCAGGTCTGTATCAGTTTATAGTTAAACCAGATAGCAATGAAAAACCAATAACAGTTACACAATATTCATCAATTATTCCAATTGATTCACGAGTTCATATTTTGGAAAAAGATGATAACCTTTTCATTAAGCCTCTTTCCACTTCGGGTTTAGCTCTATGATAGTTTCACATTCTTATCATTCCCAACCATTACAACAACTTATTGAAAAGTCAGAAAAATTGGGTTGGTCAATTTCTGAAATTAACTGGGATCAAATCCCGATTGTTCCAATGGGTGTCACTCAACCTGATTATATTGATATGATTAGCCAGCTTTATCATGCTGAATTATTTACATTAAAAATCTGTGCGCGATTAATTACCGAAGTCCCTGACTTTCAAGCCATTCGTTTTATCTGTGCCCAAATGAATGAAGAAGCTCGACATGCACAGGCATATGCGACCTATATAGCTATGTTAGGTAAAATGAATCCTATAAATGAAAAGCTTGCTACTGTTTTTTCTAAAGCACTCACTTGGCAGGGATCTTATTGTGGATTGATCGTTGCATTAAATGTTGTGATGGAAAGTGAAGCTCTCAATCAACAACGAAAACGAATTGAAACACTCCCATGTCCAATTTTTAAAGAAATTAATTCGCGTATTATTTCGGATGAAGCGAGACACTCAGGATTTGGCTTTATGTACCTTAAAGATAAATTGCCGCTTCTTGCGCAGTCCGGTAAAACTAAAATAATCAAATGGATTGAAAGCCTATGGAGTGATTGGAAAATTGCCAATGAAGATCGATATATTTTTGATGGCGCTGAGATTTTAAGAACGTCTAACGAAGAACTTGATTCAAGATTGAAGATTCAACATCGTGTGTTTGAAAAAATTGGCTTAATTTAATCGAGGTAAATATGACTAAATCTTTTAAGTTTCGCGATTTAAAAAATCCGGCAGAATATTCTGAATTCTCGAAATGTTACATGGAATCTTTTCGCGGTAAAAAACTTAATCCGCTGCAAGCAATCAAAACTGAATCGTTACAATCATACAAACGAATCATAGGAGTTTATCAAGGAACTCACATGATAGCTGGGTATATAATTAACCAATACCCTCATCGCTGCTTTGAATATCTCGCTGAAGAAGATAAAACAAAAATAATTGATTCAATAGGCGGCGCTAACAAAGTATGCGAAATCGTCGCCATTTGGAAATCAAAATCCATTTCACGATTAACCTTCGCATGCAAAATCTGGTCAGCCATTATTTTTGATACTTTAAAAGAACGACGCCCTATTGTGTTCGGATGTTCTTATGCCGGACATGGGATGGTAAAGCGTTACTCCATATTAAAACCCGCGCTTGTTCGTCAAGGTAAAGATGATAATGACTTAACTGTATTCTATTTTCATCGATGGCAATTCTTAATGACCTATTTTATAGGAATGGCGATTGTTATACCGCGAGAAATATATCGAAAAATTTTTCAAATCCGGTTTGTTAATAAGAAAATTACTAATGAATAATCAAAAACCCATCAAAATTCACCACTTTATTTCTTTTGATTTTATTGCTGCACTTCTTGCCATAGGACCAGGGGTTATTTCCTGGTCACTGGTTATCTTGCTAGCCATTCATTTTTCTTCCTCCAAAGGATTATTGATTTTAATTCTTCTAGTATCACCTTTGCTTTTAAGCTTAACTTTTATTTCTATTTTAGCCATTTTTAGAATGCTTATACCTAAATTGAAGCCGGGTGTTACTCACATTGGATTTAATAAAGGTACTTTTGCCTGGTACTGCCATTTAGCTTTGAATCGTTCACTTAAAGTATCTGGATTCCGATATCTTCTTAACGTTTCTTACGTGCTTAAATTTTTAGTTTATCGTGCTCTTGGTGCCAAGATTGGTTTTGGCATTCATACACCAATGGAATACACCTTAGTTGATCTTACTCTGCTAGAGATTGGTGCAGGAACTTCATTTGGGGAAAATGTCCATGTTTTTTGCCATTACTTTACAGGCGATCGATTACTTTTGAAGTCTGTTAAAATTGGAAAAAATTGTTTTCTTGGAACAAATTGCATTGTGGGGCCAGGAAGCCAAATTGGTAACAATGCCTATGTGGGTTTTGGAAATATTGTCTCTGGCGATAGTATTGCTGATGGCGAGCATATCGGGGACGGAGAGTGGAAAGAAGGAAGCCCAAAACGTGCATTAAAAGCTAAACAAACTAACCTTGCTCGCAAGAAAGCATCGAAAATATGAAAACAACGACTAGGGAATTGATTGGGTTCTGTCGCAAATTTAATTTTTAGGGTAAAAAAATCCGAACGTATTTTCCCTAGACGCGAGTATGCTGCTAACGCATAAAATTGTTGAAATGCAAAAATATTTTCTGCGTTAATATGCTGGCCTTTCTTCAGCATGCTGCAAAGCTCAATGCCAGAAAGAGTCGCTTCAGCAGAATGAAATGCTTTGAACCCCATCATAGGTTTTGTGATTCGCTTAATACCACGATGGTCTTGTTCAACAATATTATTCAAATATTTTATTTGA
>JBDTIZ010000280.1:0-4867 GCA_039936115.1 Gammaproteobacteria bacterium | reverse complement strand
CGCTTGCACAGCGACTGCGGTAGACCTACTACCATCTTTTGTACAACATTTACTTACCTTTATACTTAGGCTCGCAATTCACGGCACACCTACGGACAGCGGGGGCACGTAGCCCACCTCGTTTGCCGGCCAAGATCGCGCGCCAGCAGTGGGATTGCCGCTTTGCTGCCTAAAGCGGGGCACGGGTAGCCCACCTGTGTCGACTTCTGCGTGGCATACTCGTGCTAGGGGAGGTTGTTACTACATAGCGCATGGGCTACATAAACGGTGGCCACAAGGGAACGCGCCAGTTAGGTTATCATGTATTATATCGATAATCTGACAGCCAACCGTAACATATTGCGACCAATATCTTTATCTTTGTTAAAGATTGGAAATAACAAAAGGTTTAGATAAATTTAGGCAACTAAACCAGCAACTCAATTGAAGGTACACAAGTTCATCAAAGAGGACATTTCAGTTTCAGAAAAGTTTATTGTAAAATTCTCTGAAATGTATATCAAACAACGATCCGAAACGAAATTCAGCTATGATAAAATAGATGAAAGTTTGTTATTTCAAAAGCACGGCTTCGATAGCACACACATCAAAAAGATTATTACAAAAAATGCGGTGGCTAATGATATTATCCGCGAGGCTGGTGGCAAACACAAAACGGTTCTTACGGACATATACCGGAGCGATCTCGGTGAACTATTACTGACCTACTACTTTGAAGAAAAATTAAGTGAATCGGAAAGATTCATCATCCCATATAAAAACATTACAAATAGAGCACTGGCCGCACAGCCAGGCCGTGGGCTAGATGCAGTAGGCTACAGAATAAACAATGATAGGATTCAATTATTAATCGGAGAAGGTAAAGTATCTCATCAAGCTAAAAATCCACCCGATGTAGTTGATTATACGCACGACTCCATTTACAATACCCAAATAAAGTTTAAAAATAATAAAGGCTTATTAGTTAATAGGTTAGCTGACTATACTAGAAATCTTACAGATGAGGCTGCTGAAAAGATCGGTTTGGTTTTACTTTTGCTTGATTTTGGAAGGGATAATGAATTTGACTTAGTATTTGGTTGCTCCTTATTGAGGGATGTAACTTGTGTAAAAATAAATGAAGATTATGGAAAGTTTTATACTCAGCAAACTGATTTTGATCCTCATCAAATTACCTTTTGCATCATGAGTCTCGATAAAAATGTCGCTGATACTATTGATCTTTTTTATAATAAGGTTCAGGAACTTTGTGAAGCAAAAAAATGAAAGACATTTTAGACTTCGTTTTACATGATGAAGAAATAATGTCCTATGTACAGGACCGTAAACTTGCCTTCCTAGAAAGCGAGTTGGGATATCCTATGCAAAATCACAACGATGAACTTAATACTAAAATATTAAAAATTGAATATCTGCTACTTAATAAATTGCTGGCAGTGAAAGAAGATGATATACATGATAAATTGTATGACATCGCTTATTCAATACTTAAGTCTTATGATATCGGGAGTAACTATTTTTTAGTGTTATTCAATAGTTTTTTCGGAATAGAAAACGTAGATAACTACAGTTTATACTACTTTTACCTCGCCTCTCTTGGATTGAAGGCGGACAAAACTGTGCAAATTAGGCTTGACCTCCAAGAATATCGAACAAAAGATTATTCTGCATTGGGAGATTGGCAGGAAATAGTTATAAGTAAAGTTTTAGAATCTTTTATACTGCTCGTGAGAAAAGATAAGGGGTACGCTGACATTAGAAGTTCACTACAATTAATAGCCGATCTAAAAACTTCTCAGAAAGATTTTGAAGAAACATATCTAAAACAGTTTCACAATTACGCTACAGAATTGGAGTCGGCCCAAAAGTTGCTTGGTTGGTATCATGTTTCCAAAACGATTACGGAAACCGCCGATTATTTAACCGAGGGTTATAATTATAAAGGTAAATTGGAAAGTGAAGTCCGTATTCACTCAGAACTAGCCAAAGAGCTTTTTAAAGGGCACCCGAGGTTGCAGAATATTGTGAATATAATGCAATCCAACCTGGGGTTATTGCAAAATAATTCGATATGGTATTCTACTAATGCTATTCAAGTCAAGAAGCTAAGGGAGTTCTGTATTGCTAAAAGCAAATCGGAAAAAGCGATAATAGATTTGCTCCCATCTCAACGTGATGCTATCAATAATAGTTTGTTAGATATTGCCGCGAGTGTAACAGTTGTCGAGATGCCGACAAGTGCGGGAAAAACCTTACTTGCGGAATTTAATATTATCGTCACTAAAGCTTTAAATTCAGATTCTAAGATTGTATATGTCGTACCCTCACGTGCGTTAGTAAATCAGGTATATTACGATTTGAAAGCTGATTTTGAAGGCTTAAATTTTTCAATAGAAAAGACTTCAGGAGCAATTGAAATCGACCCTTCAGAAGAAGCTTTATTAAAAGAAAAAATTGATATTCTGGTGTCTACTCCTGAAAAGCTAGATTTATTGATAAGACGCAATCATGAATCAGTAGAAGACGTTGCACTTTTTGTTATTGACGAGGCACACATGATACAAAATGGTAGCAGAGGAACTAAGCTTGAGCTGTTGTTGGCGATTCTTAAAAGGGAAAGACCTAATTCTAAATTTATGTTTTTATCGCCGTTTCTAAAAGATTCCGCTACTACAATTGCGGATTGGATGGCTGGCAATAAAATAAAAACGCCTATTCGCATTAATTGGAAACCGGCAGAAAAACTCTTAATAGGAATTAAACAAAAGAACAATTTTAAACAATTTAGTCAAACTCTATTACCATCGGCATATTCATTAATCTCAAGCGAAAGAGGTATGGCGGATGTTACACTTGATTTTTCGCCAACAGGTCAATCCAAAGAAAAGTATATCGAATTTGCCGCGAAAAGGTATGGAACAACTAATAAATCCATACTATATCTATGTACGGGTTCTGGAATGGTAGATAAAAGAGCAGAATATTTATATGGAACACTTGATGAACCCAAACCTTCAGAATTAATAGAATTAGTAAGAAAATTTATTATAGACGAAGTCGGCAAGGAAACAATATTAACGAAAGTTTTAAAGAAGAAAATTGCTTTACACCATGCTGGATTGTCAGATGAGACAAAATTGTTGGTTGAACATTTGATTCGTGAGAAGGAAATTCAGCATGTTTTTGCGACCAGTACTTTAGCAGAGGGCGTTAATTTTCCGGTTTCTGCGGTTTATTTTGATTCTTACAGAAAAGGAGACAAAAAGCTCAGTTCAAGTGATTTTTGGAACATTGCAGGTCGGGCAGGTAGGACTTTGGTCGATAATTATGGAAAACTGATTTTTCCTTTTGATTCCGTTGTTAATACTGAGAGCGCGAAATCGTTAATTCGGGAGAGCTCCAAAGGAATTGCGAGTATGCTATTGGAATTAATGATCGATGCAGATAATATTATCAGAGTCTTAAATTCCGACGATGGTCAAATATTTAAACTGGCTTATAAATATTCTGAATCCCTCGATCCGCTTGTGCAATATTTAATACATGTTTTAAATCATTCCGGCAATGAAAGTATATTGGAAATTAGCGATCTATTTAAGGATAGCCTAGGCTATTATCAGTTGGGAACCGATGATAAACAAAAGTTTATAGAAATCTGTAAGATGATTTATGTAGAGTTAAAAGCAAAATTCAATCCTGGCACGCTTGGTTTTGCAGACAAGACCGGATTTTCGGTTCCATCGGTTTTGGAAATTATGAAGGAGGAAAATCGAACAAATCCATCAATCAGTTCGGCTGAAAGCTGGCAGGCAGAAAATCTTTTTAACTATAGCAACGATTATCTAAAGGAAAAAATCAAGGTAATAGCCCGATTAAAGGAAACTGGATTAGGTACCGATTCAAGAAGTAATACTTTTAATGAAGAAGCTGTTGCAAAAGTCCTAATTAGTTGGGTTAAAGGTGATCGGCTATTCGACGTTTCATCTCATCACCCGACATTCGCCAATACAGTCGATGAAGCAGCACGGATAAACGGGTTTGTAAAATATATCAACAGTGCTCGATTTAAGGCATCTTGGGGTCTTGGCGCGTTAGAGGGTATCGTAACTAGCAATAATGATGAACTCCAGGAGAACTCGTACATCCCCTCAATGGTCTACTATGGTGTAGATACGAAAGATGCATTGTTAATGCGAATGGCGGGTGTTCCACGAAGATTGGCGAAACCCCTGTCACAAATTATTAACAAGAACGAGACATTAAGTCTAACACAAATCAGAACAAGAATAAATAGTTTGAGCGCTAGCCAATGGGATTCAATAACACCCCAAGGGTCAGGATTAACTGGTAAAGAATGGAAAATACTATCGGCAATTCTTGTTAAGTAAATTTACGAGAGATGGACTCCACTGTCCGCAGTTTTCAACTACCAACCAATATACTTGGAGACTGAATGTCAAACACTGAATTCGTAAGGTTTCCGGTGTTTCAAAATTTCTAAGTGTGCGATTGCTAGCATTTATGACTCGATTGTTGTTAGAGCTCACCATTTTCTCTGTTAGAGATTTTTGATCTCCCTTAAAGTTTTTTTTATTAAAAACGGCACGTCGTTATTTTTTAATTCTTGGTAGGTTATCTTTTGCGCGTTAAATGTATCAATGGCAATGCACAAATCTTCAGAGATTTGGTAATTATCAGAATAGTTCTTTGTTAAAAATTCAAACAACATTTCGCAAAACATGCCAAGCTCGCTTTTTTTATACCCATTTACTTGTGCTACCAGCCAAATTGCCCCTAACTCATTTTTGCCTCGCCTTTCATGACAAAACAGAACGCTTGGATTTATATAAAGCGGAAAATTATCAAT
>JBDTIZ010000279.1:0-3338 GCA_039936115.1 Gammaproteobacteria bacterium | reverse complement strand
CCCCTGTTATAATCCTTAGTGAATCCGAAGACCTCCAAAAATTGGCAGCCAAAAATCCAAATGTGATTGCGGTATTTACCAAACCATTCGACCCTTTAAAACTACTTAACCTGATGAATGAACATGTTTTGAACAATGTTGAAACGCAAATTCTTTCCAGAAAAAGAAAAATTTTTCATCTCAACTAATTCAGACCATGTCCATCATTTTCTATGAATTTCCAATAATTGTTTCACCTAAAATTATGAACAAATGATTAATGGAACTTTACCTACCGACGCCATGATAACAGATTATCAAAGCAGGCAATTTGATTCTGCTAAAACTAAATTAAAGGAATCATTTATTTACATCGGCAGCAATGCTGACCGTGTCTCAAATTGCATTTCATTTTTTGAAAATGCACATATCGCTTCTACTTATGACCTGGCTAAAATTTATATTGAGCAAGAATATAAACACAACAAATTTATCCCGGATTTTATTATAATCGACAGATCCTATGAGCCTGTAGCTCTAGGTAAATTTGTGTCCTGGCTTCACAGTAATAAATGGAGCTTTCTTGTGCCCGTCTTGTATAATGATCGCGTACTTACTCAATCAGAACTTAAAGAATTAAGTCTTTCAGGTATAGCGGATGATATTTTAAATATAGAGACATATTGTGACCAATTAACCACAAAAGCAAAGTTTCTAAAAAAATATAAATCTAATAAAGTTGAGGAAACAAAGTCCGCACCATTAAATGCTGAAAGAGTGCCTCTGGGTAAAAGGATTTTTGATATTACGATTTCTGCAATTTTTCTCATACTTCTATCCCCGATAATGTTATTGATTGCATTCATCATTAAAATTGATAGCAAAGGACCAGTGGTTTACAGATCAAAGAGAGCAGGGAAAGGATTTAAAATATTTAATTTTTATAAATTCAGAACTATGGTTGTGGATGCAGACAGTCAGGTTGACAATCTTGCATCTCTCAATATATATCATGATGCAAAAGATAAAGCGACATTTTTCAAAGTAAAAAATGATCCTCGCATCACACGGATTGGAAAGTTCTTAAGAAATACCAGCCTTGACGAATTACCTCAATTTTTTAATGTATTAAAAGGTGACATGTCTATTGTCGGAAACAGGCCTTTACCATTATATGAGGCATCTTCACTCACCAACAATGAAAACGCTGAAAGATTTTTAGCCCCTGCAGGTATTACCGGATTATGGCAGGTAACAAGACGCGGTAATGAAAACATGAGTGCTGAAGAAAGGGTTTACCTTGATATTACTTATGCTCGCTCTCTTTCTTTTGTTACTGATCTAAAAATTCTGGCTTATACTCCTTTTGCTCTATTTCAAAAGAGCGACGTTTAGGTAATTTTAAATCCAAAAATTAATTTTAGTATTTTCATTCAACCAAAAGTATTGGTAGTGAAAATTACAATATGCTTAATTTTGGTTGTACAAACCCCAATGAAAAAGGATAAAATAAAATGAATGAACACTCTCAATGAATATAAGCCATTAGTATCCATCATTACACTAAATTATAATCAGACGGATGTAACTTGTGCTTTTTTGGAATCTACGAGATCTTTATTATACCCAAATTATGAAATATTAGTTTGTGATATGGGATCTGAAAAAGATCCAACAGAGCAGATTCTGAAAGGGAATTATCCAAATGTTCAAATTTTAGTTAGTTCGGAAAATCTTGGATTTACTGGTGGCAATAATTGGGGAATGAGGCAGGCTAAAGGTGATTTGGTATTTATTGTGAATAATGATACTGAAGTTACTCCTGATTTATTGAATCTATTAGTTGAGCCTTTTGCAAAAGATGATACTATTGGAGTCACTTGTCCTAAAATCAAATTTTTTCATCATCCGAATGTAATTCAATACGCAGGTTTTGAACGAATGAACGTATTTACCGGAAGAGTAAATGCCACCGGTGGAAACGAAGAAGATCATGGACAATATGACAAACCAGGGATCACTAATGGCGCTCATGGTTGTGCAATGATGGTAAAAAAGGAAGTAATTGATAAAGTGGGTATGTTTCCTGAAAAGTTTTTTATTTATTATGAAGAGTGGGATTGGTCTGCAAGGATAATGCGTGCCGGCTATAAAATATTTTACCAGGGAAAGGCTGTTATATTCCACAAGGAATCAATAACTATGGGTAAGAAAAGTGCAATCAAGGTTTATTATCATACCAGGAACAGGATTTTGTATATGCGTCGGAACAATACAAAATTTCAATTGGCAGCATTTTTTACCTTCTTCACACTATTCACTGCACCTAAAGCGATTGCCACCTTTACTGTAAAGCGACAATTTGGTCATTTAAAATCATTTATAAAAGGAATAACGTGGAATATGAAAAGCTCAAGTTCAAGCGTTATTTGAAAAAAATTAGGATAAAAAATTATTATTATGGCAAAATCATTAGTTACCGGAGGTGCTGGATTCATTGGTTCTCATGTTGTTAAACATTGCCTCGCTATGGGTCACGAAGTAGTTGTGCTGGATGATCTTAGTGGCGGATTTACTGATCACATACCACCCGAAGCTCATTTTGTAGAAGGCTCCGTAACAGATGATAAATTAATCACTGAATTATTTGATAAATATCAGTTTGACTACGTTTATCACCTGGCTGCATACGCAGCAGAAGGGCTATCTCATTTTATCCGTCGATTCAATTATAATAATAATCTTATCGGCAGCATTAACCTTATCAATGAGTCAATAAAGCATAAAGTAAAATGCTTTGTCTTTACATCTTCTATTGCCGTTTATGGCCCGGGCCAGGTTCCTATGACTGAAACAATGACGCCAACACCGGAAGATCCTTATGGAGTAGCCAAGTATGCTGTAGAATTAGATCTTAAAGCGGCTCACGAAATGTTCGGACTTAATTATGTGATTTTCAGACCTCACAATGTTTATGGCGAGAATCAAAATATTGGAGATAAATATCGCAATGTAATTGGAATATTTATGAACCAGATAATGCAAAACCTTCCATTAACTGTTTTTGGAGACGGGGAGCAAACTCGCGCATTCAGTTATATAGATGATGTGGCTATACCAATCGCAAAATCAGTAAATATAGAATCGGCATACAACCAGGTGTTCAATATTGGTGCTGATAAACCATATAGTGTGAATGAACTGGCTACAGTAGTATCTGATTGTTTTGAAGTAAGCCCGGATATCAAACATTTAAGGGCACGAAATGAAGTTATAGACGCATACTGTGATCATGCAAAAGCTGAAAAAATATTCGGCAAACCAACAGGCGTTTCTTTGGCAGAGGGAATTCAACGTAT
>JBDTIZ010000278.1:0-19522 GCA_039936115.1 Gammaproteobacteria bacterium | reverse complement strand
TTAAATGACTTTTTTATGTTTTTGATTCCAGACCCCGCAACAAGTGCGGGGTGACAGAGGCAAGTGCTGGGTGACAGAGGTAAGTCCGGAGTGACAGAGGCAAGTGCGGGGTGACAGAGGCAAGTCCGGAGTGACAGATGCATCCGCGGTGTGACAGATGCATGTGCGAAGTGACACAGAGCCACGCGCTAGCTCGACCTATGATCGAAACGGACAACACATGAAAATCGGTCGTACCGGCACAGTATCATCATCAGGTTGTGTCAATGCCCTCTTCTTCGCTTGAGATTTTGAAAACATTCCACTACCACCCGTCGCAGATGAAGCTTGAACTTTGCGCTGAGTCATTTTAGTCAATGTTGCTGTCGATCTCACAGGCTTAGCTTCACTAACCTGCTCATTAGATTGCGTATCAACATGCTCTATTGTTTTCAAAAACTCATCTATGTTACTCATTCGCGGCATACTACTCACACACGTTACAGGCGTTCCATCTGTATCTGCAATTATCTTTTTAGCAGGGTTATGTTGAAATGATTTTAACGTTGTGACTGCAGGTAAATCGTACATGAATATTGAACCAAGCTCATCGCAAATGTCAGGATCATTATCCAAGAAATGACATTCAATAGGACAATCAGGACCTACTTCTTTCTCTGCGTCCGCTTTTGCAAGATAAGCTAATCGTAAATATTGAATATTCTTAGTCAACGGAAATCTACCATCAGCACACATATTTGTACCCTCTGTGTTGACAGTCAAATTATCAAATGACACTATCGATGTAGGTTCCTGGTCTGATTTATATTCTGGAAAAACATATTCTTTATTCGGATCAATTTTTTGTGCCTCAATAACATGATCTTCATAAGGCTTCTGAATTTTTCTGAAACCAAATCCACATCGGGCAATAAGGGAATCATTCGGAGCATCTGGTGAAAAATCATCTGGCGTTGAAAAAACAAAGCATTCCGTTCCCGTTGCAGCCGCTAGATTGGCCGCGATACGCGTACTAAAAATATTGCTAGGATCCAAATCTTTCTTAAGATCTTTATTGAGCACTTGTACAGCTGAAATAGTATGCTGATAAAAACTTTTGTCTCCGTATTTGGCTCTTCCTTCAAGCAGCACGTTAAGTGCACGATGTGAAACAACACCTATCCTACTATATTTCTTCTGACCCTCTGTATCTGTTTTTGTAGCTATTTTAATAGAGTCTGCTGATAACAAATCTTTTCGACCTTCTGATATTGCTAACAGACCATCATCAACATCAAAAAATAAATAACAACGAGGCTTCATAGTGTATTTCCTTATACAGTTAAAGACATGAAGCAACGATAGTAATACAAAAGATTGGAGAATGTCAGGAAAAGATTAAATCAGAGAGATGTGGGCAAAGTCACTGATGTAATTTGCCCACACGTTGCTTGAAGTCTATCTATATATAAAACCGCTTGTGCTATCTCTTGCTGGTTTCGGTTCAGCTGCCGAAGACTCGGACGAGCTAGAATCTCCTTCTCTCGAAATTATTACGCTACCCGACTGCAAATCATTTCTTGAATCAATGCCGGGAACAGCAGGAGCGGGTATGTGATCCAGGACGCTCATACTTTTTGCAAACGCTGCTCGCATTAGTGCTGCATCAGCTCGAATTTGTTCTAAGTCAAGTTTTTTTTCTACTGGCAGACTAGCTGCAGCAGTTGGGATAAGAGGTCTTATGTCACCAGGCGTTAAACGTTTTTTCTGGCTTGTCAATTTACTATCGATAGCAGCCAAAGACGACGGCTCCCAGTTCAATATTAGTAATACCTCGCCATAGCTTGAAAGCTTGTCTTTAGCTTTTTTAGAAAATAAAGCAGCTTTCACGGCTGTTGGTAGTCCTAATTTACCGCGGCCTTTATCTTTGAGTACGCGTAATTCTGCAGAATATTTTTCACAAAATTCACGGTATTTTCGTTCATACAATTCTAATGGAGTATGGAAAAATGCAGCCGCTTCAATTCTTTCCTCTGACACTGCATCATATAATTTTTTATTGAATTTACTAGGCGCACTAATTCTCATTATATCCATTGCTTGTAATTCATTTGTTAACCATTTGTGATAACTTCCCGCTATTTTGTAGATTATCCAAATGGTTTCTAAATCAAAAATCATTTTGTGCGCGGTTAAAGCTAATAATTCATCTAAATTTTTACCCTTAGTTGGATCGAGTCCTTTATCAAGTGTTTTTTCTTCTCCCGTTTTAAATCTGCATATCAATTCAAGAATTTTATCGCTTGGTTTATCTAGTTTCGAGAGAGTAGATTCGGTGCCGTTCAATTTTCCAGATAAGCATTCATGCAATGCTTTTATTTCACGATCTAGCTCATGTGCTCTAACAAAAATTGGATTTTTGTCTAGTGATGTTTGCGACAATAGATCAACAATAGCGCCGATTGCAGTTCGCCCAGACACATCACAATTACTGAATTCATGGGCCTTATCTTTGTCTTCTTCTGCATCTACCGTAAAATCATCCAAAGTAAATGGTTGAACAGATACCCATTTTAGTACCAATTTATGTTTGATGACTTGCTTAGTATTAAGTTCTGGATTATTGGACGCTATCATATCACCCAGCTGTTTAGATCGAGGTGACGGCGGCATTTTGTCTCTAATTTGTCTTAATTCCTCTGCTGTATATGTTACTGACACATCTGGAGATATAATCGTTTGAAGCGGGCTCGCTGTGGCTGTGATGCCTGTGTCTAGAGACAGTAAACCACTTACTGTGCTATTTGAATCAGATTGAGAATGTTTATGAGTCACTCTGGAGGATTGTTTAATCTTTCCCTTATTAGCCCCTACATTATTTCCAGTGTCTGCATTGTGTTTATCTTTATTCCAAGATCCTGTGTCAGCAAGAAGTCTTTTATGTGTAGATGCGGTTGGAGTAGAAGCACCGGATACGCCTATTTTGAGGAGGCTTTTTTGTACTGCAGTAGCTTGTTCACCAACACGTCTAGTGGGTGTACCTGCACGAGAAGATGACAGCATTTGAGATAGGCTAGACGTTGATGTTCTACTTTTCGGTGGCTTGCCGCTATCTGATTGTTGCGGTTCATAATCGATCAGGTCGCCTCTCATTGATTTTACAGAGACTGATAGTACTGTTGATCTATGCGTACCACCCATAGCGTCGTCAATATAGCTCAGAGGCTTATCATCCTGCTTCACCTGGCCCAGGTTAAAACTCGATCTTATTCCGCTGCTTATTGTACTCGGTTCAAGCTCAGCATATTCATCATGTCTCAAATCAGACTCTAGAACCTGATTTGCACAATCTTGAAATAACTTAGCCTCGCCAAAAAATTTAAAAACAATTGTCCGTAATCGTGAGCTAATAAACTCAGAGACATATTGCATAGCCTTTAACTCAGAATCTCTTCTGGGTTTTAGCAATTCTGTATTTTTGCGGTTGGCTTGTTTTTTATCGGATTTCTTCTTGTTTTTCTCGGCTTTAATTTCCATTTCCATTTGGATAGCCGCTTCTCTTGCTTTCATTATATTGTCATATTTCTCAATATGGTGTTCTGCATGCTCTACAACTGACTCTATTTCTACTAAATAGTCGACATTTTCAGCATCATACTGAGATTGACGTGCTCTTCTATATTCGACTATCAGAGCTGATTCTTTGCCTCTGTATGCGAATAACTCTCTTGAGTCTTTGCTTGCACTAAAAATAGGATAACCTACCTCCATTTTACCATTGGATTCTGATCTAAATTCAGTTGGGTCAGTCAGAGTAGGGTTTATCAGACTACGCGTTAACCTTGCTTTTGAAAGTATATTGCGTGCCTGCGTCGCCTGCATACGAAGCACTGCTATCTCTTCAGCTATTCTTTTTTCTTCTTCTGCATCTAATAGCTCTTCAACTGATTGTAATTGTGTTTGCGTTGGAGCGTGAGTGAAGGCCATCGTTTTTCCTCTTGTTTGTCTGAGTTGAATATTCAGATTGTATAATTTTATGAATATATCCAGTCGTATGGTTTATTCTTTGCGCGATTTTAGGTGAAGAAGGTTTATATTTCAATCACTTTCTGTTTAAAATAAAAACACTATAAAAATCATAAGGTTTAATTTAAAACAACATTGATTGAAGGCAGAATAAGATACGTGTAAAGTTGCAAAATCATTAAAGCGTAGGGATGCATGTGAAAAATAGTTTCTTAAAAGTGCTGGATGGATATCAACAATTTCGAAAGAAATATGCATTGGGCGATAAATCGGTCATGCAATATCTATCTCATTATGGCCAACAACCTAAAATCATGGTCGTTGCCTGCTGTGATTCGCGCGTTGATCCCGCATTAATCCTTCAATGTGATCCGGGTGATTTATTCGTTGTACGAAATGTAGCGAACATTATCCCGCCTTATGAAAAAGACGATGCCCATCATGGTACCAGTGCTGCATTAGAATTTGGTGTATGTGTTTTGGAAGTTGAACATTTGATTTTACTGGGACATAGCCAGTGTGGGGGAATTCAAGCACTCTTAAACACGCAAGATAACAATGATTTTATCAATAATTGGGTGTCACTCATTAAAACATCCGATCGCAACCTTCAAAATACTGATGATTATGCAAAGTCGGCGCTTAATCAATCTCATCAAAATTGTCTTACTTTCCCGTGGATTAAAGAAAAAGTCTTACAGAAAAAACTTATTATTCATTTGTGGTTTTTTGATATTAAAATGGGACAGATTTTTACCTATTCCGATAGTCAAAAAGTCTATCAGCCCTTGGATTGAGGCAATCAAGTGTGAGAAGGAGATTCTAGAGTTAAGTTGACTTTTTTTGCTATACTAGCTAATATTTGTACAAATAACAAATAAAAGTCACAAAAAAACGAGGTTGGTTAATGAATTCCAAGCAGTTGTCTAAAGAACAACAAGTTAGTCCGTTGTTATTAAGCGATTCAGCGTCCTATGTCGATATCACGAATCTACGTTTGTCTTTAATAGCATGCAATCTTGATCGTAATTTAACTGATATTGATCGAGCCGCTACCACACTAGCTACAGCGATTGCTGAATGTCAGAATGATTTTGATGCAATGAATCCTAACAGTATTCTTGATGTTATAGCTTCTCTTAAAGTTTCCCATCCTGGTCTTGTTCTCAGTCTTTTAGTATTAACCTATCAAGCTTATGCCTACGAAAAAAAACGCGATTATAAGAATGCGATTAAAAGTTTAGACGAAGGAATTAAGATTGAAAGTAAATCGCAATCAGAAAGAAAATCTCATAATCTTGCAGGTGCCTATTATCAACGTTGTGAATACCTTTGTTTCGAAAAACGCTTTGTAGAAGCAAGAATGTATTTACGTGACGCTATCCAATTAGATGAAATGGGAAAAGACATTGGTATAGTTGACATCGATAAGGTAGTAAGAAATTGTTACGGTGATCGCAGTCAATCTGATAAAAACGAAGAAAAAATTTCTCAAACTAAAAAAACAGCATTTGATTTGTACCAAGGTAAAGATTTTAACAAAGCCGAACTTTTGTTTAGCCAACTTATCGCATTAAACCCGCTAAATAGTACTTTATATCTCTATAGAGCCCGCTGTCGCATTCAATTGGTGAAACTAAAAAAGAGTAGTTCAAAACAAGATGAAAACGAGATCATGGCGGATATCAATCTGGCGATCTGGCTAGTTAATGCGATGCTTGATACAGAAAAACTCTATCAAGAAACAGGTGAGCATTATTTAGAAAGAAGCAGATATGTACTCCATAAGATTATATTAAATCCGATTGATCATGCTGACTTGCTTGAGCAATGCTATATTGATTATGAAAAAGGTTTGTCTTGTACTACACAAGCTGGGATATCAGACGTTCTTACTCGCATGTTCAAAGCTGAATTTGCAGGAAACTTTTTTGACGTCGCCACGAAGTTTTATAATTTAAGAAATATTGGCCAAGCATTAGCATACGCAGAAAAATCCTATAAAGTTTTACCTTCTACCATAGTTGAAACACTCATCAAACGATTTCATGAGGAACTGAGTCAGTCTGAAACCAAAGAAGAAAATATTCCGACTACTCCTGCTGATTTTTATGCAAAAGCTGCAAGACTTTTTAAAGCAAACGATTTTGCAGCTGCAAGAACTTGTTATTTAACTGCTATTAAACTTGATGAGCGTGCTGAATATTGTCGCGGTCTTGAAAAAGAAATTTCTCGTCATCTCGCAGTATGTGAAGCTAAGATAAGTACTAAGATAAATACCGAAATAACCTCTGCAACTAACGATCCCGAAAGGCTATTTAAACTATTTGAACTGTTATTGACACAAACAACACTCACTTCCGATAAAAGAAAAACAAACTTTACTAGTCTGAAGTTACAATTAGATGCACTCATTCAAATCGATCCTAAAAATTATCTTTTTTATTATTACCGAGCACGATGCAACATGCAAATTGCGCTCGATGATGTCGGTATGACTGACCCAAGCGCATGGGGTGAAATATTTAATGATCTTAATGTTGCTATTTGGTGTTGGAGTTTAAACGCGACGAGAGACACCATGTTTCAATGTGAGGGCAAACACTTTATTCAACGGAGGAATTCGTTTGTATTTTGCTGTTTAACAGCTCCGATAAGCGACAATGATCATGAATTATTGAGATCTGCTCGTGAAGATCACATGATGGCTTTGCAATGTATTCATCCATCGATGCATAAAAAGTTAAATAATGATTTTCAGTTAATGCTATGCAATCTGGCCGAAAGTTTATTTGGATTGGAAAAATACGATCGAGCTTTAGAATTTTATAGGGCAGTAAGAGATATTACTCCCAATGGTGAGAAAAGCAGTAGCGCCGAAGCTAAAATTGATGAAATTCGGAAGATTTTGTCATTATCTGAAACACCCGAAGTCAGTGTACCGTTGCTTTGGAAACCGGTGCTTCGCTCGCCAGAGGAACATAAATCTAGTGAAGTTGATAACACAAATGCACTTCTTAAATCATTGCTTGCTATCAACCCAGGTAAAAATTTCGAGAGATTAAAATTATTAGCAATACTGTTATCAAAAATCACCCCTACAATAAATAATAGTGTAGATGCTGAGAAAGTGCTTGGTATTTTAAATGAAGCAAGCATTACCTTTTCAGAGTTTGTCCTGCCACTGGAAGTGATTATCAAAAAAGCAACTGCCTTGGATAAACTATTTAATTCACCCACTGGCGTCGCCAACAAAAAACTTCTCGCACAGGCAATAATAAGCCTGGAGGAAGGAGTCACTCTCGAAAGATCAATTTGTTCTGAAAGTTATTTATCAAATATTGTAAACGCTCTCTATTTGCAAGCAATATTCTATTTCCAATTGAATCAGTTTGAATCTGTCATTAAAACAATCGAATCTATTCTTCTATATGATCCGACCTGTCACTTTTCGAAAAAATACCATGAAAAAATAGCCCAGTGCTTGGTAGCTTCTGAAAAAGAACTTAATAAAATCAATCATCACGAACCTGAAAAATTACATAAACACATTTCAACGTTACCTCATCAGAAAAAATTCACTGCAGAAACTAAAGCCAACCTTGATATTTTAATTGGAATGAGTGCTGATCCTCGCACCACTCTAGCAGAACATCGTGGGGACTATTATTTACATCGCGCGCAATGTCGGATTAAGATTGCAACAGCAAGCAAACAATTGCTTCGAGAAATAGACGCTATTCTATTTGATTTAAGTGCTGCTATTTGGTTGCATCATGTGTCGCAAGGTTCGGAGAAAGCTAAAAATGATCGGCTCATCCAAGCTTATCGAGAAAAACGCGATTTATTTATTACATTACGAACTTATCAACTCAGCGACGCTTATCTTGATAAAGCAGCAGTCATTCACGGCGATATGTTAGCATTCATCACAGATAACGAAACTAAAAAAAGACATTCGACTGAATTTCTTAACCAAATTTTAGATTTGGCAGAGGATCTTGCTGTTAAACAAAGTAAATTTGATTTAGCAGATGTATATATAGAATCAGCTGAAGATTTTGTAGAGACTTATCAACACTTAAAGGATAATAAACGTTTGAAATCAGTGATGGAAGCCATTCAAAAAGTTAAACGCTTATTGGAAACAAAACAACAAACAGAAGAAAAAGAAACACCAGGTTCCACAAAAAAGAAACGCCACGGGAAAAAGAATCCTACCATTCGACCTAAAAAATCATTTATCCGGACTAAAAAAACTCAAAAAAACATTAGTCCAAGCGAGGAAAGCTCTGATTCCGAAAACACAGATTCTGATACGATTTCACGCTCTGAGATAACTCCAACTTCAGGAGAATCTTCGTCATCTTTAGAATCATTGGCTGACGTAGAAGTATCCTCCGAGGAAAACTTTGAACAAGATCGACGAGACAGAATCCAAGCACCACAAGGTCTGAGATTACCAAGCGCACAAGAATTGCAAGAAAGAAAAGCAAAAAATAAGGAACGTAGTTCCAAGAAACAACAAAAACTTAAGCAACGTAATCTAAATAGAAAAACTTCCTCAATTGAACCAGAGAGCGAACAAGATACTGATAGAGATAAGAATTCACGCGGTAAACCAATTACCACACATGATTCGGAAATAAAAATAGTCACTCAAGTTTCAAATAACTTTTTTAAAAATGCACCAGTCGATAAAAAATCTCCAGAATATCAAGCTAAATTGCAAAATCGTATTCGTAATGGAATTGTTAAAAAAATACCACCTATCGAACCTGATGAAATTGAATTGAAAGTTTTAAATGCATTAAGAGACTTCAGTGGAAAAGCCATTCCATCTATTGTCGGCGGTGCGCGAGCACGTATGCGAGCACGTGTGTTAGCAAATGTTCCGTCCAAAAAATCCACCTACAAGGGAGACTACGATTTTAGAACAGCCGCTCTTCCCGACGAGATTACAAAAGCAGTTCTAAAAATCGGTGGAACTATCAAGGCTAACAATAGTAAAAAAGTTTACGATCCATTGCTGGTTCGTGCTGTCATTGATGGCAAAGATGTAGATATTCGTTATAGTGAACACCTAGCAAAAGATTTGCCTGACTATGAGCAAGATGCTCTGAGCTGTGACACGACAACAGGCGCTTTATCATTCGGATTAGATAAACGATTACGTGACCCATCTAGGCGTGGCTGGGCTGACTTACAAAATAAAATTATTGATACCATTGAAGAACCAGTCACTTCGTTTACAGAAGATCCTGTGCGAATTTTACGAGTCATTAAACAAGCGGTATCTGAAGATTTTTCTCTCGCACAGAGACTTGAAGATGCCATAAAATCAACTACACCTGATTTAGTTTTCTTACTATTAAGCAAACCAGATCAAACAAATATCTGGCTTGGTAAACTCTTTTATCATGAGAATCATAACGAAGCGATTGGGTATTTATTTCAATTAAATATTCTTCGTAGATTATTTGGTGATTTGATCGCAGATGTTGACGATGAAACACTAAAAAAAGACTTATGTAATCAAATTGCTGCAACAAAAAAAGAGTCGCACAGCTTATCAACTGTATATGATATCTTACTTCATCACTGCAAAGAGGACAAACGAGCAGTGATTTTAAATAAACATCCGTTGCTCGCTGCACAATATGCTTATACGCAAAAACAAAAAATGGTTAATGATTTCCCTAAATATACTAAAACGCCGGCTGATGCCAATCGCTGGCTAGAATCAATTTTATTGAAAGGTAATGCCGTCACAAACATGAGATTTCTGTTTGAAACCAGTCTGTTTTCTAAATTATTTCCGACAATAAATCGCGCCGTATTGGGTGATAAAAGATGGTTATATCAATCGATGGTAAGCATGGATGACTATAAAGGGCGTCGAATGCTGGATATTGTGTATCTCCGTTTTTTAGCCAAAGCAATATTTATGGGTGATTTACGAAAGCTGGGAGATATCTTGAAAGCAGAACCTATCATCGCTAATTATTTTAAATCCGTTCCTTTAGCGATTCTCACACATAATGTTAACAGTCATGTCACTATACTTGATGAAGCAGCAGCCAGAGCTGCGCAGTTAAATGCTGCACCTAAGCAAACTCAAATGCAACGACCGCTTCAGTACACTCATTTACCTTCACAACAGTTTTTGCAACCTCAACATCCTGGGAACAACCAATTTATAATATCAGCTCCATGCAGCCAGCTACCTCTTTTAGTGCCTCTACAGCAATTTCAGCAAGCGTCTGAAGAACATAAACAACCTTCGCCGCATGTCCAATTTGGTTTCTTTAATCTACCGGCTGCGCCTCCACGCGACTTTCTTCAACCTAGTCAAGTACAAGACACTTCTTCAAGTATGAGTAGCTCTACACAACCGATCGTACCCCAACCAATAAGTACGGTGGATGGAGTCTCGCCAGCCGTTATAAAAATTATCTAATACTAGAACCTGTCGTCAATCATTCACGTGATGTAGACAGTCTCTAGAAACTAGACATAATCTCTCATAGTTATGCTAGGATTAGATATCATATCTTCTTAGGTTATTATCCATGTCAATCGATATCATTGGTGCTGTTGATGCGAATCGGCTTTATTGTGCAGGTTCTTTTACTAAACTCTTAACAACGTATGTTTCATTGTCTTTACTCGCTGAAAAATACAATTTGGCTGAGATTATCGATGACGATAACTTTTTTGATATGATTTGTGTCAATCCAAAATCTAAAGAATTTTTAGCTATCTTTCAAAAAATAATTGGTAATAAATTTTCGTTGCATGATATTTGTAGTTACTACGCTGGCCTACCCTACACGTTCGATTTATCAGATGATGAATTAAAAAGTGTTGAGGCAGGAAATCCATTTAAACATCACAGCATTCCTGATGAAGATACTTTTTTAGATTTTTGCAGAACTAAAATCACTCCGGTTTATACGAATCGTTGTAAATTTCATTATTCTGAAATTTCTATTTTATTTTTAGGGTATCTGATAGAACAAATTTATGATGTGAAAATGGAAGAGCTCTATCGAAAATATATTTTAGATAAGTTTGAATTGAAAAATAGCTATTTTTCAAGAAAGAAAATTGCAAATGTTTATAGCCAAGATATTTCCGACAAATATGATTACCCTTCTGTCGCCATATTAGATCATGGTTATTTTTGTTATAGCAATGGTTATTACACTAACTTGAACGATATGAAGACGTTGATTGAAAATTTTCTGATAGCACCTGTCTTTCAATTTATGGTCGATCCCAAGTATGCGCGTGCTGCATCTGGAAAATTAATGAATGGCATTACAATTGAATTGAGAATGGTGAAAGATGATATCCTTTATGGCTATGAGGGATTGTCTTATAGTGGCTGCAACATTTGGGCATATTCAACTAAATATAACCAAGGATATGTGACTTTTAATGATAGTGAAGAAGATGCATACACCGCAATTTATGATAAATTTGGTTATACTACATTTGATAAAGCTCCTGACGCTACACAAATTGTTTATCTAAATTTTCTCAAAAATTATCGCGCGAAAATCGAAGAAAAAGATTTTCCATTGGAATATCAAGGAAATTATCACCGTGTAAAGATTAATGATAAAACACTTGAGGATACATTTTCAATTGGCAAAAATGCAATTGTCATTCGAAATCCGGATGAAATAAAATATCCTGTTGTATTTGTTAATAATACTTATCGTATCAAAGGCAAAGATAATGTGCATGGTGCTAAAGTTGGTTTGTATCAAGCTAACAGTGGTAATAAATATATGTTGTATGATGGGACGTTGTATAAAAAAATTATGTGAATTGAAGATGTGTTCTGCATATCAAAACAGATGCCAAGTTGACTAGATACCTCGGACAAGCCGCGGTATCCAGTCAAGTTGATGTCTGCGAAATGATGCTACGACGGCCTAATTATTAAACGAATGATTATCATCACCGCCGTCGTACCGCGGCTTGTCCGCGGTATCCAGTCAAGTTGATGTCTGCTAAGTCATGCAGTTATAAATTTCTATTTACCCTTAACCGCCACCTCTGGAAAAAGATAATCATTAATCTCAAAGGTTTGATCATGATACCAATTTGCCACCAACGTCATATACGCAATCAACCGCTCATCTTTTGATTTATTGGGCGAACCTCTATGCATCGTTCTACCATCGAACATGACAAAATCACCCGGTGATAATAACGGTGCATAAATATCGGAAGTGTCTTCGTTAACAATTTTTATATGCTGGCTACCTTTAATGAATTCTGTAGGACCATTTTCAGGCGTGATTTCTACAAGCGGTATTAGCACGGTTAAATAATATGGCGGCAAACAAAGGTCAGGTGTATCTAAATTTACACCTTCTGTTGTGTTCAAAATTGGATATACATCTCGATGAAAATCAGTAGGCCCCGATCCACTTTCGGAGGGAATTGCTCCCCAATAATATCTAAAATCGATTGTCGGCGAAACTTTCCTACTTAATTGAAGAATAGGCTCTGCGACTTCATCAAAAATATCTGCCGTAAAACCACAGCGATAATCAAGCCGTCCTAAATGTCGTTCAGCTATATCTGAATAAGTCTTTAGAGGACGATCCATCGATTGAATTTTTACTTTAACAAATTCTCTTATCTCGTTAATTTCTTTAATTAAAGTTTGAATTTTTGCGGCATCGATTTTATTTCTAACAATCAATAGGCCGTCTTTTTTGAAATCTGCGAGAGAAGTGTCTTGTGTTCTTATTTGTAAATGGGTATCCATTTCCACACACCTTTTCTATTGTAAAAATTAGGATGTACTGCATTAATGAATATCACTTAACTATTATAAAATATTTTCAGCATTAAAGTCGATTAAAACCCGCTTTTGATATTTTACTATTTAAATCTAATGCGGATAGGTTATAGTTATTTTTAGCAAATAACTCTAAGAAGGGAGAATACGCATATGTTTTTCAGACAGGAAATGTTTGAATCGTCCGATTCAAAAGCTGAAACCGATATGGATGGATCGATTCAATTACGCCACAATGCTCACTCTATTTTCATAGCTGCACTTACACAATCTATAAATCTATACGACAGTAAGCAGACGTTTATTGGTAGAATCGCTTATTATGTAATGTCTGAGACACCTATTATTGCTTTAATGCGTAAATTGCTACTTAACAAACACACAACACTAGAAAATCTTTGTGATTTTTTAAAGGAAATTAGCAAGGTTAAGTCAGATGACGCTAGCCTATGCGCTAGCATTGCTCTCATTAAGTCGAAAATTATTGAACTTGTCGAATGGGATATTTTCAAACTTATTTCTGGACTGGAAAAATTTAACCGTGCTACTTCCAATCATATTCTATGCTTGTTTAAGCAACCACTGCACACGAGAGAATTACAATTCGCAATCGATCTAATGCTAAAAGATTGTAACGCTGCAGCACCTGCAAAGTCTAAAAATGTAAATGATTTTACTAATGAAAAATACTGGGAATCTGATTTGCATTGGGAAAGTATATTTGCTGATATTCAATGTGCAGCATTAATGACGAAATCAATTTCACTACTCTGCAAACTTGAGGGCATAGCCACTGCTGATAATTGTCATAAAATTTATGCGACGCATAATTCGCAAAATATACCTAAGTTGTTTGCATTTGAACGCCGTTTGGTAGAATTAGTCGATTTAAATCTTACTGCAAAGAGTCATTTACTCGCGCAAAAATCATTGGCTACTTCGGCTGCCGCACGATTACTTCAACAAACCACGTTGAAGCAAAATATTGAAAATCTATTTGCAACACTTAAGAATCTTCATCACAAGCCTTTTTATCATCAGCCTATCGAAGACACTGAGGTTTTAGATGAACCACCCGCCTATAGTGATGTCGTTCAAGATCCAGCACCTGATGCTGCAAAAAGTACTTATGTTGGTACGGATACACCATCACCCAGTGAATCCGTTCAACCACCTCTTCCTCCCTTTCTTGTCTATCCTCAAATTAACAAACAACCATCGCTAACACTTTTTCAACCATCGGCACCTCCCGCTGATCAAAGTGAAGAGTCTGATGTTATTAAAAAGCCTTCATCTGCTACTAAGCAGATGGTTTTATCTTAATAGCGTGTTGCTACTACTACTTATTACGCGTTGGACATTATGCATTATCAAATTAGACTTGCGAGTTTTAATGAAATTAAATTAATGCTTGAATGGGCGGCAGTCGAGCAATGGAATCCAGGGTTAAATGATGCGATTGCGTTTCAATTAATTGACCTC
This sequence comes from Gammaproteobacteria bacterium, assembly GCA_039936115.1. Classification (GTDB taxonomy): domain Bacteria; phylum Pseudomonadota; class Gammaproteobacteria; order DSM-16500; family DSM-16500; genus DATIJJ01. The sequence continues at coordinate 5,211 of JBDTIZ010000278.1, read as the reverse complement.
AAGGGATTCTTTATTGGGTATCTTGGTGATGAACCGATCGCTTGCATTTCACTTGTAAAATATAATACTGAGTTTGGTTTTTTAGGATTATATCTGGTAAAACCAGCGTATCGTGGCAAGGGATATGGCTATCAGATTTGGCAACATGCTATGAAGTACGCGGGTCAATGTAATATTGGCTTAGATGGTGTGACGGCACAACAATCTAATTATCAAAAATCTGGATTTAAATTGGCGCATAAGAACCTACGCTACTTATTACCGTCTCATTCTGTCAGAATCGATTTACCCAGCACGATTAAGCTTGCGGCAACTTTGCCATTCGATGAAATCGCACTTTATGATAGATTTTGTTTTCCTTGCAAACGCGATGCTTTTTTAGCTTCATGGTTAGTAATGAATAATGCGACTTCTCTAGTTTATTTTGACAAAGTCATTAAGGGGTATGGTGTGATACGCGCCTGTCAGCAAGGTTTTAAAATTGGACCTTTGTTTGCTGATAATCGTCAAATTGCCAGTGTATTGTTTCAAGCACTTTGTAATTCAGTCGAGGCGAAAGATCAGAATATTTATTTAGATATTCCTGAAAAAAATCTGGAGGCTGTTTCGCTTGTTCATGAATTTGGAATGCAACCCGTGTTTGAAACTGCGCGAATGTACACAAAAGAATTTCCAGCTATAGCGATTGATAAAATTTTTTCGATTACTTCGTTTGAGATGGGTTAAATCCACCTCTTGCTTTTGTAGGGGCGAACCTATGTGTGGCCTGAATATGTAACATTATTTCTTCGATAGAGAGGGCGAATACATAGGTTCGCCACTACAAAAGCAGAGGAAGGATCGGCGATCCAGTCTACACTGTTTCCTCTTCCGTCAAATATTCATCAAATTCCAACACCGCTATCCTATTTTCCGGATAACAACCATCAACATATTCAATAAATTCAACCATTGCAGGATGCGATTTCAGATCCTTCTTTTGATAAATAGACGCCATTACCGGATTTTTTTGTTTCATAACCACGATAAATTCGTCTTGGGTTTTTTCTAACAATGCTTTTTCAGCAAGAAACTTTAGATAGACTTTAAATTTATATTCAACATATTTCTTTTTCAACGAGCGCACTTGCGAAGCATCTTCTGTTTCACGCAAATACGTATTCCGATTTCCGCCAACGGATTGCGTACTATTCACGGTCTTGCTTGTTTCTTTATAATCATTTTTCAACGCCGATATTAAGTAAGCGCCGGGGTTTTCAACTTTTTTAGTTTTTCGCACTAAGTTAATTTTTTCTGCAAGATAGTCTTCATCATATTTATAAATTAATTCTTCTGCCTGTCTCTTAGTAATGCTGAAATCGCCGGTTAAAATTTCAATGAAAGATGAATTGTTCTGATGCTCAATATTGGTTTTTTCGACGGGTTTTGTCGCTCTTTTAAAACTCGGTTGGTAGGTTTCATTTTCAGCAATTGTAAATTTGATCGCGGAAATTGTCCTGCCAATTTTTTGATATTCCGCTTCAATATAAATATCAGATTTCTGATTAATCTCACTCACAGCAACGGTAATCACATTGCGTTTTAACTCTTTAAATAATTCATATTGGCCATTCGTTAATCCCATCAATGAACGAAATAAATCGAGCTTGAACCATGACGTTCTGCCTATGTTTTTAAAGCGTACGCAGTTTTCATATAAAACCAGGCTGTAGGCTGAATTAAATTTAGATTGGACGAATAAGTTTATACGTCCATAGATTTCTAATGATGAAAGAACTGTTTTAATCTGAGGGCTATAAGAATAACGCACAAGACCACGTTCTATGGATGCACCCGCTAATAGGGAGCTCGCATTCCATGAAATTGTATCCGGTGCAAAATTCGCCTCATTGATAAATTTACTATCATCTAACAAGTTCCATTCCATCACAGTTGAAATTAAACTTTTGATCGCTTTCTTGATTAAGTCAATATCGTTACTACGATAGCCAATCAAACTACACAGTTGTTTCAACGGTATTTGATGAATATCTTGTTTTTCGATGCCATCCAATGCGTTAAATAAAAAGATATTACAGATTTTTCGTTGCAAAAAAGTCAATTTGTTTTCGCAATGAATCAGGCCCACATGCTTTTTTAGCACGGGGTCAGCGCCGCTTTTTTTAGTTCCATCTGTGATTTTGCTATTTTTTTTAGATTCCATTTTTGCAATCCTGTTAAGCTACACCTTCCATCCTGTGTTCCTACACTTATCTTCCTGTAACACTACACCAAACATCCTGTAAAACACCACCTATCATCCTGGATATCTACACCTATAGCGCTAATTCTTGTTAATATTCATGGTGTTAGGCGATCTAAACTTCTTAAATTAAGTTAAACTAAATAAACACACGCAGTGCGTATTTTTTTCTGCGAGCAATATAAACGCAAAATGAATCTCTTGTTGACTACTGTAATACTTAGTATAATGTAGGCGATTAAATGGAGGATTGCAATGAGAATAATATCAATTGTTAACAACAAAGGTGGGGTCGGAAAAACCACTGTTAGCAGAATACTCGCGGAATATTTCTCAATTGTTAAAAAGGAACGTGTACTAGCACTTGATCTTGATCCACAAGCGAATTTTAGTAATCGCTATTTGAAAATGGAAGTGGATTCCTATCAAGAAGAAGGCAAAATCCCCCCTATCCACCCAAGCTACGATAAAAACGATCCAGACCATGCCAATTGGGATGGTCGTAGCAGCATAGCGAGTATTTTTTTTGGCGAACCTGTTTATCCTTACCAAACCTATATTCAAAATCTTGAAGTATGTGCCTCACATAGTTCAAGGTTATTACTGGCGGAAGCTGTTACTCGCGAAGAAGTTGTCCATAAGGTATATGACCAATTAGCTAAATTCTTATCATTAGAAGAAGTCAAAGCCAGCTATGATAAAGTCATTATCGATACACCACCTTCAAAAGGCCCAGTCACGATTAGTGCATTGCGTGCTTCAACCGACATCATCATCCCATCGATCATGGAACCTCAAGTCATCGAAGGTATTTATGGCATGATCCATCTCTGGAAAACTGAAAAACTGCGGCGCTCTAGCGATAATCCACTTAATCTTATCGGTATTCTGCCTAATTCATTTATGAGCCGTGCCATCATCCATAAGGATCATTTAAGCAGTTTAAAACATGAGATTCCTGAGTTCGTATTAGATTCCGTGATTGCAAGACGCTTGATCTATGCAGAAGTGGATGCGGACGGTGCGGTACCAAGATCTATTTTCATGTATCCCGATGCGAATGCGGCCAAGCAAGAAATATTAACGACGTGTGAAGAAATCGAAGAAAGGATGAATGTCTATGTCGACTAAGAAAAGTTTTTCTATTCCAACAGGTCTTGCAACAGGGTTACGTACGTCTATCCAATCCGCTACAACTAATCATGGTCAGCTACATTATGACATGATGTCGATTGATATTATTGAACCCGATCCTGAAAACCCTAGAAAGTTATCGATTACGCGCGACGAGCTTTTTAATGGGGTGAACAAACTGGATATGAATTATGAAAAAAAAATCCGGGAATTAGAGGCATTAAACGATCTAGCAGCCTCCATCAAAAAAGTCGGAATTAGGAATGCGATTGAAGTTTATAAAGAAGATAGCAAATATAAAATTATTTCAGGTGAGAGACGGTACCTTGCAGCGATCCTTGCTGGCCAGAAATATGTTCCAGCACGCATTAATCAAAAATTGGATGAACTGAAGTTACGTTATATTCAGTGGGTCGAAAACATTAACCGACAAGACCTCTCGTTATGGGAAAAATATAACAATCTCGTCACAATGGCAGCAGCTTATACCAAAACCAATTCAAATGAATTGAATGCTGAAGCACTTAAAGAATTATTAGGCGTATCGGATACGCAGTCATATCGGTATTTGTGTTTATTGAATGCGGGTTCTGATGTGATTGCACTCGTGAAGTCAGGCAAGCTGAATAACTTAAAACTTATTCAAGAAATTGCGTCTGTCAAAAACAAACAAGCGCGCAAACAAGTGTTAGATGATATTCAAAATAGCGTAGAGGGTGAGACGACAGTCAATAAGTTTAAGAAACTGAAAGACAAAAAATCAGCAGACAAGAGCCATATCAGTTTAGGCAAAGTGAGCAATCTACATACTGCTAAATATCTAGCTCATACCATTCTCCGCGACAGCAAATTAAGTAAATACCAAACAAAATTTGGCAATGTAGATTGGAGCTCGGTAAAAGCTGTCAATAAGGCATTCAAAGATCTTTTGAAAACAGTCGAAAAAGAACTTCTTAATGTCAAAGAGACTGCTGATGAAATCTAAGAAGAAAACCAAAAAAATTACTGTTCGTTTTTCAGAACGTTTGAAAATGGAAATGCAGCAGTCAATTATCAATTCCAATTACGGCTTACATGGAAAAAGTCGATGGCTAGGCGAGGCTATCGATCTTTTTCTCGCCCAGCAAAACTATGTAGAATTGGTCGAACATGGTATTGATATCAATCAAGCGGACTTATCTGAAGTGGAAGCATTCTATTTGAATGAAGACACGATAGAGGCAGTGAAAAAGGCTTTAACCAGCGTTCGGGTGAAATATCCATTATTTGAAGGGGTGCAAAGCGCATTTATCCGAGCTTGCGTGACCTTTAGGTTGATGTTGAGAAAGTAAATTTCCCCCGGGGGAAATTTCTTTGTAACTTTATGATTTATAACAAGAAGTCCTGATTTTCGAATCGAAAAATCCTTTCCTCGCCGCTCTCTTGTCCATGCTTTTGTAGGGGCGCACCCATGTGTTCGCCCAGCGGAGCCAATTCGAAGTTTAGCAAGGGCGAACACATAGGTTCGCCCCTACAAAAGCATAAGAAACATCTTTTGCATGCTTAGGTTAGCGCTTATGCGGACAAGCCTCGGTACTGCGGCTTGTCCGCGGTATCCAGTCAGTTTTCATCAAAAGTGTAGTTTTACAGGATGCTTAATTTTAAATTTAAAGTGTAGGAATACAGGATGTGACTGAACTACCAAAATTCGCTTGAATTAAGTTTCACGTAGAAGTGCGCCGCAGATGCGCGGTGGCAAAAGCCACAATGCTTAACAGCTGTAACCAAGATGGAGGTGGGCCCTCCAGAATCGCTTTGTAGGAAGAGGCTCTAAGCAACTCTGAGCAGCTTTAGCC
>JBDTIZ010000277.1:0-7510 GCA_039936115.1 Gammaproteobacteria bacterium | reverse complement strand
AAAGTATTTTGTTTGGTCAAAGTGGTAGCGTTTATTGGGATTTTTATGAATGCTAATAACACTTAATGAGACTAGAAAATCTAATGCTGCATTAACCGCTTTTTTGCCATAGAAATCCATGCAGCCTTCGATCAGTTCATCCATGCTGAAAAATAGATAAGCATTTTGGTTATGTGGGCGTCCATCGCCGTGCATTTCTGCTATGTCGTTTGCTCGATGATAGTAATGATCGTTTTTGAGTTTCCAATTGTGCCATGCTGAAAGAAACGCGAGTAATAATGCGGCGCAATGGTTACCTTCGCAGAAGGTCACTTGCCATTCGTGGAGTTGGATGTAGCGATTGTTTTCGGGGTGGCGAATGCAGGAAGTATTCATGATGAGACATTCCTTTGGTTTTGCTTCACCTTTCCTATGTGTTGTAAATATCTTGATACCATATATATGCTCCCTTATTCCTGATCCTTTTAACACCATGATTCTGATGCAATATCTATAAAATGATACATTTACAAATTATAAGTTACATCACCACAAGTTATGTAACATGTTTGTTGCTTTTTATAACTAATTTGTTTTTGAGTCAAGCTTTAAAATACATTTATGTATAGTTGCTTTATTTTATTGATCTAGAGGCATAACTAACTGTAAAATTCGTTTTTTAAGAGAGTACAAAAGCGTGGACACTTCATCAGCCCTTGGTATTGATTCAACACAGGTACAGGCCCTCGCCAAAAATTTGCGAACACTTCTGGACTCGCGTGGTGTTTCTGAAGGTGAAATAGCACAATCGCTTGGTATTCCTGTCATGACTGTACGAAGAATTGTTTCTGGCGAAACAGCTGATCCGCGTATATCAACATTAAAACTCATAGCCAAATATTTTGATGTTAGTATCGACTTGCTATTGGAAAACAATGATGAAAAAATGCTGCCTTTTATGGCAAAAAGAACCCCTCAATTTGTTCCAATATTAGATTGGAAAACAGCGGGAGATATTACGGATTGCAAGCAAATTGACTTAAGCACTTGGAAAAAATGGCATCCCATTGTTTTCAATAATCATTCATCTTTAAGTGATAAAGTGTTCGCCCTAGAAAGCAGACCTTCTATGCAACCAAGATTTCCTACGGGAACATTATTTATTATTGAACCTGATGAACCACCTACTGATGGAGACATCATCTTAATAAAAATGAAAACAGACGGCGATTTGTCATTGCGTGAGCTTGTTATTGACCCTCCAAAGTGGCAATTGCAACCTATAGTAGCGGGTTCCGAAGTACTCTTTTATAACAAAAACCAGCATCATATTGTTGGTGTTGTCATTCTAAGTATGTTGCATAACAGGAAAGAGATATAGCCAGAGAATATTTACCTATTTATCTGGTTGAGGAAGATTTAATTATATGCAAAAAATAATACAGTTTAGATTTTTTTTTATTATATTAGCTTTGTTTACTGCGACATGGTTACTCTCTAATATTGCAGCAGTTAAATTAGTTTCAATTTTTGGAATAAACTTAACGGGTGGATTTATCATTTTTCCTTTAACAATGATGTTGAGTAATATTATTGTTGAGGTTTATGGTTATAAAAATTCAAGGCAAGCAATATGGAGTGGTTTTATATTAAATCTATCATTTATTTTTTTTATTAACCTTGTCTATATCATCCCAGCATCTTCTTATTGGAAATTGCAAACAGAATTCCATAACATTTTAGTCCCGAGCACACGAATTATTATCGCATCTTTAATTAGCTTTCTTATATCGGACTTTAGCAGTAGCTATCTCATGGCAAAAATGAAAATCAAAAGCCGAGGCCAATCACTTCTAAAAAGAATTTTAATTTCTTATTCATTATCAATTTCCATCGATATAACCTGCTTTATGACATTGGCATTTGCTGGAACAATGCCAACATCAGTATTTCTCAAATTGATGGCCGCAGCATATATTAAAAAAATCTTATGCCAAGCAATACTACTCCCTATTATTTGGTATTTAATCGATGAATTAAAAAAACGAGAAGGCATTGAAATTTACGACTATGACACTAGATTTAACCCATTTTTAATGGATAATATCTATGAATTAACTTCGTACAAAGAAATTAAAAGCGTGACTAAAAGTAATGCGGTTGAAAAAGCTGTGCTGCATTTTACTGATAAATGAATGAGCTGTAGGTAAAATTTTATTAAAAATCAAATGGATTTATATTTTGAAAACGAATATTCTAAAAAAAACCCTATTATTTCTAAAGTTTTCTCGCACGAGAAATAGCCCGTTTTGTCAAATTGAGGACGTTGATTTAAGTAAAAATATTGTAGTGATTCATTGTCGGGGAATTGATGCGCCAATAACATTAAGTTTTCATGAAATAATTAATGACCCAGTATTACTTTCCAATTTTTCTTCGATACATGCTGCGTGGATTGGGTATTACTATGGAAAATATTATAAAGAGTTAATAAAAGAGAAAGGTAATTACAGTGTACCATTTAGCTTGTCTTCGAACCCTGCCCATGAAAAAAATTGTATTCTAATGCTAACACGCCAAGGTAATCTGGTTTACTTAAATCATGCCACCAATGTAGCTCACACAGCACATCCAACTAGAATCATGGCAAATATGAATTTAATTATACGATTTGAACCAATGCAAGCTTGTTATATTGGGATACTATCAGGTTTGTACAAAGAAAAAAAAGTTATCTCTCGGTCATCAGTACAGTTGACTTTAGTAAAATAATTCCAATATAAAAGTTGTCTTGGTGAAAAATTGCCATATTTTATGTAGTAAAGATATGGCAACTCAAGAACAAAATGCATTTACATCCTGTGTGTCATACCATTTTTTACTTCACATTTATGAAGTAACTTGGTGAGTTGCCCAATAGGATCACATTCCCCAACAGATAAAATAAAAGTATCGGAAATTGTAGAATATAATTTAGTTATTTTCGCAGCTTTCTCTTGGTATTTGTTGTCTTTCGTACTAATAATTGTCATATGAGGATCATAATATTTATTAACGTTTGCTTTGACAGTATTTGCTACCGTTTGATGCATTTTATCCAACAAGGAACGCTTATCGGGCATTATCGATACCCAAAAGACATTATTAAAGGTTATGCAGCTAAAATCTTTAAATTCCAATTCAAGAGAATGTTCTTGTAATGTGTTACACACATTCTCCCACATAGTATCAATTTCTTTTTCTTCCGCTTCAAATTGACACAATGTGACATGCGGGAGTGATTTATCTCCGAGTTGATATTTGTCAGCAATCCCTGAAAGTTGTTGAGAAATCTTTACTACTTCTTCACCACATGATTTTGGTACTAATGCGATATTATATTTTTTTTTCATTTAATATTTCCTTCAATACTATTTGTTTAAATTATTTATTCTCGTACTCAGTTCAAAATCACCTCTCACTTTTGAAAGATGAAATCTGGGATTGTCATTTTTCATTTAAACCCTCTGTGAGGGTAATTCACTGGAATTTACAATGTCATTTCACTTTCTTCTAATTTCGGAAGTAATATTTTTTCTGCATAATGCGCTCTAAGACACGCAGTTATTGCAGTTGTAACTTTAGTTCTTAAAACATTTTCAGGAACAATTAATTTGATTTGGCTTTCTGTTAATTTTTCTCTCCATGCAGGAAAATCCATATCAATCATCTCTTTTATCATCAAGTCTCGTCGTTCTTTTTCTTTTTTCTTCCCCTCTAGCATTTGTTGGAGTGCTAAATCTCGTGGTGAAATATAATTAGGTTCATTCCATTTCTGTCCTTTCCTAACAACACCCATAAAAACGTTCAGCGGATCACTGTATGATTTGGTTTTTTCATTATGCTCGACGCTATACGCAAAATGATTAATCGACTCTTGGACTATTTCAGGACTGGTTAACTTGGTGTCATAGATTTGTTTCAATTGAGTCTCTGAGAAACCTAATTCGCATAGCGCTTGAAAATTGATTTTTTTCCAATCATCGGGTAAAGAAGTAGTAGTCTTATTATCATTTAAAAGATTACTACTACTATATACAGTAGATGCTAACGGATTTGCTAACGGATCGCTAAATCTCGTTGCTCTATTATTTTGTTGATCTATCATCCATTGATACAAAGATTTGGGTAATTTGAATTCTCTAAACGCGTTTTGACCGCTTTTATGCTGAGTAACTTTCACGCCCCCTTTTTTTGTAATACGAAATATTAGATTCCTTACACGTTCGGCGCTAATCTTTAATGTATGTCTAATTTCCTCTGTACTAATGGGCGGAGAAATCAATGATCCATTGCTGTGGCACTGCCAAAAAATAAAAGTTAGCAACTCACGCTCTTTTTTGGAAAAAATTCTGAGATCAGTGAAGAGTACTTCCTCAGTATTTGCTAACGGTTTCGCTAACGGTTCTGATAACGAATCGCTAGCGGTTGGCTCACTGATTGCTAACGGCTTGCTAACGGGCTGCTTGTGGACGGCTAACGGTTTGCTAACGGTTAGCTCACTGATTGCTAACGGTTTGAGCTGGCTCCCCTCCTCTCTTACCTTATCTGTTTTATGGGATATTGATGTTTTATCTAGCGTTAGTGGTTGCACGAAGTCATTCGAGACAAGCTGTGGTGTTGTGCTAGATGTTATAGTCCGCTCTATATCTTGATTTGATGGTATAAGAGCTTTTCTATCTTCTGTCTTATTAGAAACATTATTTTTAGACGCAGCATTTTTTGAGGGTTGCTTTAAAGCATCAAAAGCTCCCACCTTTTGTTTTGAAAAAAACAGCTTTAATTTGTCATCTGCAATTGCCACTCTAAGCCTCCATGGCTATTTCTTCACTACGCGCTAAACTTTTTTTCTTTTTCTGGGGGTTTATTCTATTCCAAATATCCTTGGCGATATCGTAATAATCTTCTGCTAACTGGGAGGCAGCATCGTATTCGATTACGGATAACTTTTCTAAACTACTTTCCTGCCCTTTTGCAGCAACACGAATTGAACCCGCAGTAATTAATTCGGGAAACAAGGTACGATACTGAGCTTCAATTTGGGTGCTTAGCTTTGTTCGCTCAACTTTAGTTGGAATAAGAATAAAATTAGACCACTCCAATTCCATCGTTGTCTTGAAATCATTTATCATCTGAATATTTTGTGTTAATGAACGGAATGTTTCTATATCACATGCTATAGGGCAAATTACATCAGTTGCTGCCGCGAGAGAGTTTTGAATCAGAAAATTCCAATTTGGAGAATTGTCAAAAATAATGACTTGGTAGGTTTCTTTGAGCGGTTTGATTAAACGCTCAATAAAATGTTCTCGTCTTTTCTCATCACGAATTCTTTGTTCTAGCAAGTTAAGATTTGAGGATTCAGGTATATAAAACAATGTGGGTAAATCCGTTTCATATATGGCGTCTTGGATGGAGTACCCGCCCTCCTCTTTGGGCTTTGATGCTTCGTATAACCCATGCAAGTCTTGAATGTCATCTAACGAGTCTATTTTTTCTGCGTCTCTAGTCAAATTATGCGATACGGTGCACTGAACATCTAAACCTATCACAAGAGTTTTGATGCCATTGAGTGCTAGCATTCGCGCTAGGTTTAATGAGATTGTAGATTTTAGAACGCCGCCTTTTGGTGTATATACGGAGATGACTTTATTTTCTGTTGGCGGGTTTAAAAAGCCATGATGCTTGCCGATTGCAGGTAAATCTCTATGTTCCCAAATGCGGACTTCTGACTTCCCTCTTTTTATGCGTTTTGCTTGAGGTATCAGGCCGCTTGCTTCGTCTCTATATAAACTCGTTTTAGCTTTTTCAATCTTATAGAGCTTAATTACTTCATTTGGAGTCCAGTTTTTAGCCATGATTTCCCTCTCGATGTAACATGTTATATATTATTGTAAATTAAGTAAAAAAATATAACAAAACGTATCAAGTGTCAACTCAATACTTTATATGTAAATTTCAATTCTATATACTTATATTCGGTGATGCATCTAATTCTTTGGTCAGCATAGTTTGGTAGTGTTTATATGAGCCTGATAGTCAGCAGACCATTCTATTATTTATGTCTAGTAATCTCTTTAATTGCTAACGAAGTGCTAACAGATTGCTAACGGTTATCTGTGTGGGCTGATGAAAACTTCAGCGGCAAAAAATAATTTTTTTGCTAACTAAATGCTAACGGATAAGCGCAATTAATCTTTTTATGATGCTAACGGATTGCTAACGATATTGCGTATCATTTGTAATGAAGGAAGTAGGTATTTAATAATATGCTAACGGATAGCTAACGGAAAGATGGCAAGCTACTTAATTTGCTAACGGAATGATAACGGAACGGTGATTAATCTGTATTAGCTTTATAGTTAAAATATTTAATATTGCGCTAACGGAATGCTATTGGATTGAAAGCTCATAAGTCAAAAAATGCTAACGGAACGCTAATGGTTATCCTTAATTTAATACATAATTATCAATATGTTAATTAAAATGCTAACGGATAGCTCACGAATAAATGATGATATTTTAATAAATTGCTAACTAAATGCTAACGGATTAACGAAAATTTATTCAGCCATTCTATTTATGAAATTTTTATAAATGCTAACGGAGCGCTAACGAATAATGTTGCAAGCTTTGGAACCGCTAACGGATTGATCACGGAATGTTATTATATTTTAAAAGTTGATCTATGTTTTGATAAATAGTGCTAACGGTATGCTAACGAATTGCTAACGGATCAATCAACTTTCTTAATTGCTTTGGTAGAGGGAAATAAAAAATGTGCTAACGGATCGCTAACGCTCATGGAGCGATTTAGTGTTCCATGAGGACCATCAGCAGCTTTATAAAGAACTTTACTGCGAAGATTGAGAATTGATTTTTCAACTAACTCAAGCATAGTATTTAAACTGTTTTACTTAATACTATTTAAAATTTATGGTTGTTACCTTTATCGTTATCTATTCATTGTCTTTTACATGTTATCTAAATAGTTATCTTAGTGTTGTCTAGTTCGTTGCTTATATCATTACCTTTCGCATTACCTGTAATGGTATCTATCGTTACCTGCTTGATAAATCATTTACAGTAATTTTACGTGGACAATCAAATTTATAAATAGCGGAGTAGGGTTTAATAAAAATCAAAAAGAATAACGTATTTGTTATACGTGGAACTTTTTACCGAAGAGTTCAGATTATTATATAAGGATCTGCTAGTATGTACTGGATAAGCGTGTCTTATGAGATTGTAACTATATATATCAAGGCCATATCCTTATCATTATATAATCATCAGCTAATCATCTGTCTATCATTTAAGAATCAACGAGGAATCACTTAACTATCAATTAGAGTAGGGTTATATCTGGACTTTGGCCATTTTTAGAATTCAATCAACCCATCTTGCCATTGATTGACAGGCCTGGAAAGGTATAAGGCTAACTAATTGAAGTTATGTATTTATCGAACTGCTGCTCATTTCATTCGATTTG
>JBDTIZ010000276.1:0-17149 GCA_039936115.1 Gammaproteobacteria bacterium | reverse complement strand
ACCGTCATTGCGAGCGCGAGCGAAGCAACCCAGGTTTTATTGCTCCTTAACAAGGACATAAATCTAAATTGAAGGTTAGATTTTATGCTTTTCTCTGCTATGCGAGTGACAATAAAACCTGGATTGCTTCGCTCGCGCTCGCAATGACGGATGTTTTGTCCCTATACAGCTTTTCGCGGGAATGACAGGTCTTTTTGCTGGCATTGACAACTCTTTCTTCCAATTGTCAACAGACCCTATATTTTGCTCTCAGTAGATTAGATCGACTTTAAGAGAAAGATATATTAGCATCCCGTTCACATTATTATTGCCAGAGGTTATCGTGAAACGTCTTATTATTTTATTCTCTATTTTTACACTCTTTGTGTTTAATTGTAGTTATGCACAAGTGCAAGATAAGCCACCCACTCAAATTAAACTATATGCAATTGATTGCGGACGTATTGATGTATCCAATTTTGCAGGATTTTCAGATACGGGAGATTATGATAATAAATCTGTTCGGCTTGCTGACCCTTGTTTTTTGATTGTTCATTCCAAAGGAATTTTGCTCTGGGATACAGGTCTTCCAGACTCCATGATCAAAAAACCAGTCAGTGTAGCTGTGTATCAATTTACAAAATCTACTTCTATTGCGGATAGTTTAAAGAAAATTAATTTAACACCCAACGACATTACCTATGTAGCAGTTTCTCACTCACATCTTGATCATATGGGCGCACTTGATCAGTTTCCTAAATCAAAATGGATACTGAGTGAAGCAGAACTAAAATATGCAAAAACACATCCCAGTCCCTTTGTCATTGATGCAAGCTCCTTAAAAAGCTGGAAAACCGCTGGCAAAATTATGATTGGAAGTGATTACGACGTATTTGGTGATGGAACAGTGCAAATACTCAATACACCAGGCCATACGCCAGGACATCTATCGTTGATGATAAAGCTACCTCAAACAGGTGTAGTTATTTTATCAGGAGACGAATTTCATCAAAGATCTAGCGTTGAGCCTCTACGCGTTCCTGCATTCAATACCAGTCGTGCGGAAACAATGGCTTCTGCAGATCGGATTAAAAGATTGATAAAAAATACCAACGCGCGTCTTATTGTTCAGCATGATATTAATGAATCACCAAAATTTCCAAACTACTTGGATTAGGTATTCAAGAGATATTACACCGGAAGAATGGGGATCGGTCAAAACCGAACCCCTAATGAATTGTACAGGAAGATTCATTTGAAATTTTTAACGCTAGTCAGAAAAATAGCGACAAACCTAGAGTTAGCGAGTCATCTCAAGTAGTTTTACATTTGAAGCAGTGACATCTTGATCCTGAACAACTCTGTTCGCTCTTACGAAATATGGCTGCACTCCCTCGTTTTTATTATAAAAAGAATAGAGATTCGTCGTAATTGAACCTACATAGCCAGAAATTATATTAGCACAATCTCTAGCAGTAGAAGTTGCGGCAACAATGCAGTCGCTCAGAGCTGCTTTCAACTGTTGATTAGCCCATTGAAACTCTGTCAAGTTGGTATCTGAAAGAACAAGAAGGTGATTATTTGACAGCAGAACCACTTCAACCGCAGCGTTTTTTGATTCTGCTAAGCCTTCTGTTTGTGTTTGTTTACTTAAGAGGTCAATGAAATGCACCATAGGATAATTTATATTTTTAGTGACACCAATTAATGTTCGTCCATCATCTGAAGGTATAACTTCATCCAGTTTCGCGTTGACCTCAATAGTGTCAATACATTGAAATGTCGCAGTAGCCCACACCTTGACTGTGCAGCGACGAGTCGCGCTATGGTTTTTTATACTAACTAATTTATGATCATCTAATTTGCACAGCATCGCGTCTTTCAATGCAGGCTCAGATGCTTCTCTCATATCATCAAATATAGCTAAGCCAGTATAGTAGTCATCTGCTTTTTTTTCTTCAGTGAGAGACAACTTTTTGTTTGACAAATTAATCTCATTATTACAAATCTGAACAGTTAATTTATATAAAATACCACCACTTTGATTCAGTGCTAGGGCGGTGTTCTCTGAATGCTTTACTAATTGATTAAAAACGCAAGGTGCTCGGCCATTTTGTGGCAAAACATTATTTTGACCAAAAGTGCTAATTGTAAAATCCATTTTGGGCACCAGTTTTGTAAATCCCAGCACGACTTGATCATTTAGTAATCTCACAGGACAAATTTCAGTTTGGGTATTTATACGTGGAGTTAGTACGCCTGTTGCTAAGTCAAAAAATGCGGCATTTTCAAAATGATGATGGGTATACATTGGTCCCATGCCCATGACAGCCAATATAGAGTCTTGGCTCCTTCCCGAACATTCATAGTACGTCCCTAGATAAATGGGTGCGCCATATTCGCCAGTACGTACTACATTAACCGGAGGAAGCATCTGTACAAGCTCTTTTGATTTAAAATTATATATAACAGGAAAATTGGACATCCGTGTAGCAAGAAATGATTGAAATTAATGGTTTATTTCTGAAGCACTTAAAGAACTAGCGACAATCAATAGCCATTAATTCTTGTATCCACTTATGCCTGCATTCGCACCGGTTAGATCTGCTGCTAAGGAAGACGCGCTCAATTGCAATGAGTTCGGTTGAGCAGCTGAACTATTAAAAAAGAAATATCTATTATTATCCTGCGAAGAGGAGGCACTTGAACTTTGTGCAACACTTAACGGTGCTTCCTGTTGAAGCTCGTGAGGCGCCGAATGAGCGGGATCTTTAGCAACATATTTTTCTAGCCATTGATCAATTATGAGTTTTAAGCCTGGATGATCACTATATGCACCTAGTCTAGTTCTCATTAAAGTTGCTGTCTGTAAATTAGGATAAATACCTTCTGCAATTAGACTGTCTAATTTTGCTTTAAAATGATTATGCCGACCGCGAGGCGTTGGAATCATATGTTGCTCTAATATAGAATTAAATTCTGCAATAGAAAACTTTCTGCCGTCAGAATCATAATTTTGAATTAATAACCTTATCATTTTGCCTGCGGTATCCGCCCGACCTGTAGCCTTCCCAAATGCCCAATATATGGAAGTAGAGTCTGGTTTTACTCCTAATCCTAAAATCATCCACTTAACACTCTCATAACAAAAGCTTTTTATTTCCCAGTCAAAGTGCCATTTTAAGAATTCTTTATCTTTAAGAAAACCTGGATGCTCTGCTGCAATTTGTTGAACTACTGATAATTTTTTCTTATGCAATAAATCTTGGAATGCCTCTTTAGCGTTCGCTCTTGAATCTCCAGAGGGTTTAACATTTTGTTCTTCAACAGCATTCACTAGGGAGATTATATTTTCGTTACTGAAATCATTTATATTGACGATGATGACTTCTCTTTGAAATTCATCTAATAATTCATTTTTCAAACACCAGAGTAGAAAGTCAGCTTCCCAATCATTTGCAATATCTTTTACAAAATCTATTGCCGGTCTTTTCTTTCGGAATTTGATTAAAAAGTTTTGTATCAGTTGTTTTAGGAATTCCCAACCGATCGATAGTCTTGTGCCACGATCGCTATAAAGGTGATCTATATTAAGGGTTTTCATCTGACTCTTTTTTATCTGAGCAGTGAGGGGTGATTCAATCAATGGTCTCAAATGAATAGAACCAAACTCTGCGAACAATATATTATAGATAGAAAATATAAAATGGCTAGAACGTTGGGCATATAGGTTTATATTTGCTAAGAGTTGTGGGAAATTTTCAAAATCTCCATAAATAAGAATACGTTTGGCTGCTTCTGCAAATATACTAATAAGTTGATCTTGTTGTTTAATTTGCGCTTTATGAATATATTGTGGCAGAGAATCTAATGGAAAATAACGCGCCAGCATTTTAACTGTTTCAAATGTCATTACACTCGCAGAATTTTGCAAAAATTCTTTAGTAATTTTGCGTGCTAATACGTCATTTCCTAACATTAAAGCATGGTGAAGTTTTTCATTGTCAGTAAAGGTTGCGTCGAGCACAGGTTGAAAGATGTTGTATAACTGAGGTGTTTTTATTGTCTTGACTAATGTATCAGAAGATAACGTAGCAACGAGATATTTTAGCAAAAGCCAAATTAACTTAACATGTTGATGATCAATTGCTTTTTCCCTTAAAAAAGTCATAAAAAAATCATTATCCAAGAAACTTCTATTTTCAACACTTTCTAAAATAGTCGAACGTTCATCGTTACTTGGGTAAGATACTCCGCCTACGTATTTGTAACCCCAATCAGTCGGCAAAATAGAAGAGACATTTTTTACGATTTCTTTCCAGATAGATTTTTCATTATCCTCTATTGTTGAAGATGAGATATTATTTGGCAAAGTGAGCATGAGACATCTAACTTGCTCAAGCACATGATAAATATTATTTGATACCCTCTTAGTTTCAAAGATAACACTAAGTTTCCCATCTGCATAAATTGAACGTGTTTTTCTCCCGCCATGCAATGATAGTTGGTACAAAGCATCGGCTTGCATATCTGTTGCTACATTTTGCCTTAATATGTTTTGAACCAGCGTATAATTATTGAATTTAGTCGCATTCTGTAATAACCAATATTTGTCGGCAGAAGTAATATTTTCAGGAACTTGTTCATCATAAATAAATTTAAAATAATGATTACGGGATAGGTAGTCATCTCTTAATTGACAAAATAAATTATAATCGTAAATAAATAATTCGATTAAACGAAAATAAAAATCTCGTTTCAGTGGAATTTTGTGTATCACTTCTTGTGGAATACCGAACTGGGTTAACCTTGATAGCCATAAACTATTAAAGTCATATAAATCATCGGTTATTTTCTTACTAATGCGTGTTGAGAGCAAAATTAGATCGCTATCGGATAAAAATGTTGTTAAATATAGAAATGCATCTCTTTCGCGTAATCGAAAAGAGGTGAGACGGTTTTTTTTCAGCATGCTGTCAGATGTTTTAGAGCTTGAAGCTGTTGATATCACAGAAGAATTTTGTATATTTTCTTTATGTTCTCTACTATTTTGCATGCGCTCTTATCACTTTGTGTTTTAATAATGCGCTTATAGTACCTATAAGCGCATCAAGTGTCCATGTTTTATCCACAGCAAGCTAGCGCAATGCGGAGTTTTATTTTCAATTATCCGCGTTTTTTAGTTGTATTAGCGACCTTCACCTCTACCTTCGTAGGGTCTGTGCTCGATCCTGCTTGTACACTAGTATTTGTCGATGACCAGATCGCAGTAGATGCTTGACTTACTTTACTTACTTGCGCAGCTATTGCATTAGATACATTCTTAAACTTCAAATCCCGCTCTAAACCTTTATGATGACGCTCACACGAATAGACATAATGCATCATCCCTATACCATTCTCATTTAATTCCATGCACTTCGGATCGAATCTGTATTGATTAACTGTTTTCTCCACCGCGGAGAAAAAGTTTATCGTATTGCTCTCTACATGATTATATGTTTCAGCAGCGATGAAAATATAATAAATCTCATTGTGACTCACCACACGACCCGCATTGATTCTATTGTCAATATAACTAAGTTGCTGCTTAATCCAAGCATGTCGTTTAACCAACAAGTCTGATGGTAATGGTGTTTCCGGTGGAAATACATGACTGGTTATATTTAATCTTTCTAACAAGGCATAAAATTTTTCTGCTTTGCCTTGTAAAAAATATTTAATGATTGATGCATTTAATTCGATTAATGACAATGTATTGAATGGTCCTGGCGTTTCCGAAAATACATCAGCTTGCTCTGAGTTTGACGCTCTTTTTTCTTCCGATGTCGCCTCTGATTCGACTGGCACATAAAATTCTGGCTTAAGTCCGTGTTGATAGAAAATATCCGCCAAATTGCCGGCAACTTCTATCGAGTCGGCGACATGACGTTCTAGGCAAGCATTTGTTGCTGCATACGCTTCATCGTGTTTCGTACAAGCTAATAAAGCATGAATGTAAACATAGTAAAATTCACTGCGTTTAAAATCTTCGCTACTATGATGAACCCCATCTTTTAAGATTTCAATTTGATTTACCGCATTATTAAGTCCAAATAAATATTCGCAGTGCGCAATTGTTTTATCATAGAGTCCACTCTCATTATAAGCTTGTATCAACTCAAAATGAACGTTAATGGACTGAGGAAAAGCACTCGCAATCTCTTCATATTTTTCAACAGCCTCAAAAAATTGACCCCTATTCCAAAGGAATCTCGCATAGCCAAGATGGCTGAGCGGTGATTTTTCTTGTGCCATAAAACGCTCATGAAGTCTGATGTTAGAATTAATGTCAGGTTCCTTCATCCGGTAACACATGAAATTTAAATAACTTTTCATAATGAAAGAGTCATGAGGGTAATCTTTAACAATGGTCTTAAAAAGCTTTTGTGCGCCTACTCGATTGCCAGAGAAACTCTGACTTGCTGCCAAAGTTTTTAGTACGGTTGCACGCAGATCGCGAGACAAATCTGATGCGAGCAAGCTATTGCAGTGAGTAATAGCGGCTTTATAATTTCCCACATGATAACAAACATCCATGAGCTGATAATCATTATTTTGCGCAATTAATTTTTGCAGTAATTTTCTATACTGTTGCTGATTACCAGTATTATAAGCGATTTTGGCTAAGAGTAGGGTCGCATCACTTGAATTTGGCTCATGTGTCTCATATTTAGCACACCAAGCTGCGGCAGATTTATAATCGTATTCATTATAATAAATTTTGCTTAAGTGCCTGCAGATATAACTAAGATCGCGCTTGCTAGTCTCATCATCTTTTTGAAGACAACTTGCATAAGCTTCTTGTAAATGTTTTTTCGCCTCGCCCATGCGGCTCTCGCGCAGCGCAATCATGGCAAAACGTATTTTAAAAAATGTGTTATGCGGAAACAAACGCATCGCAATATCTAGATATTTCTTTTGTTTATCGTGTTGTTGGATATATTTATAAAAATTAACTAATGATTTTAAATCATAATCAGTCTGGGTATTACGAAATCTAGCCAATAGAATTTTTTCAAGTTTAATGATTCTAGGTAATTCTAAAAAGTATTGGGGTGTTCCTGGGATAAGAGTTTTAATTTTTATAAAAGTAGCTTTAACAAATTCCTTTTCTGTTTCAGACATTACAACAACGCTTTGTGAGGATGCGCTGCTTACGGCTGCTCTTTTTTCTTCAGGTTTTTTAGCATCTCGATATTGTTTAAAAAGCGCTAAAACATCTGGATTTTTCGTTAAGCTCTCTGCTTTTTTTGAATCTTTATTTAGAATATCAATATCAATAGACTCAACTGATAATAATATTTCTATGCTATCTATCCAATCTTTGCTGACGGCTTTATGCAGAGCCGTTTGTCCCTGCGAATCTGTTGCATTAACTTTAAGACCTTCACAGCGTGTACAAAGATAACCAACAAGACGATGCTGGCCTGAGATAACGGCATGGTGCAATACGGTTTTACCCTCTGAATCAACCACATTAGCATCGATAGCGTATTCCTCGACTAGATACCTGACATAATCAAAATGTTTATTATCAACAACCCTTATGGTTCTCATAAGTAATGTCAAATCGTCTTCTGCTCGAGCGCTTAGTAATTTATATTTCTCACGTCGTAACGCTGGGTCTGCTAATAGGCGCGTAGATTCTTCTTGATTACAATTAAAAGCAGCAGATAAAAATTGCATTTCTAAAGGAGAAGGGACACTCGCTAGACTTGGTGGATTAGGCTGGGCTCTAATGCGATTATGTAATGCAGTTGCTGCTTGAAAACAAGCGCTAGCTTCGTTCCAGCTTTGCATTGCTTGATGCGCCATACCTAATATTCTTTGCAGCGCATATTGCTCTGTGAGCTTAGTATTTTGCGGAATTAATTTTTCCGCTTTAACGAATAATGTAACTGCTGATTTATATTCTTGATCTTGATAGCACTTCTCCCCTTCAGCATAACAAGACTGCCATGGCAGCATTTTTTTAGGTGCGTGTTCTACAGGTTTTTCTTCCGCAAAGTCTGAAGGGCTGTATAAAGGTGTGGAACCTAGGAAAGGTTTCTTTTCTTTACCCTTTGCTTGTAATAAAGACCAAATTTCTGCACTGTCCGGATCATTAAATAGCTTACTCTTTGTCGCACATTTGGTATACGATCCCTAGAAATCTTTTCCTCCTAACTCAAGTATGGTTTTCACAATTTCTGTACGGAGAGACCTGTGTGCATTTAAATAAGCCATTTGTAATGGCATTAAATCCCTTGTACAAGTTTCATTGATTACACTTGGTTTATATTCAGTTAATAGGCGAACAAAATCACTTCTACAATTTATAATAGCATAGCTAATTGCTCGGGTACCTTGAAAAGCGCCTGTTCGTTGTGCAGAAATATCTATTTTATTTTCCAGAAGTAATTTGGTTACTTCAATTGTCCCGCAGTTAGCGGCGAGCATTAACATAGTGTGGTTATCTTTTTCTGTTATGTGCACAAGATCTGGATCTGTGAGCAACAGATTTTGAGCGCTATTCAAATCTCCTTTAGCAATACTGACTTTAAATTCCATTTCTAAACGTTGTTTGCGTACTTCTTTTTTGACAGTAGCGCGCAAAGCTCTATCGAGCTTGTTACATAATTTTTCCGCGAATTGCAAATACATAGTACAAGTAGGTGCAACTTTAAAGCGTAATTTCAAATCCGACGTTTCTTCTATCATTTGATATTCATTCAATACGTAATATTTAATTATTTTTAATAATTGCAGGATCTCAGTTCTTTCTAATGGGTATAAATATAAATATTGCATAACTGCTAAAATGGAAACATTGACCATTTCATAGGAATCTTTAAGATAATTCTCAACGGGAAGAATTTTTCCATGGCCTGCCATGATATCTGGTTTATTGATAAACCAGGTCATAAGACAAGTAAGGAATGAACTTCTTATTTCAATGAGTTCAGGAAATCTTTTTGTTGTGTTTTCATATTTTTCAATGGTTTTATTTAGTACGTCTAGTAAGTTAACTTTTCTTTGCGTTGGAACTACAGCACGAGTTGGGGGGTTTACCACTAAATCCTGGATGGTTGTTAGCATATGGTTAATGCGTGTTGTGTTATCTCCATCCTCGTAGAAACGGTTAGAACCTAGTTTCAGTGAATTTAGAGCAACTGATTCGGCTTCCGCACGCGTTGGTGTTTTTGGTGCGGTAGTAGTTAATGCAGTTTCTTTGGATTTGGATTTTCTATCATTCATAATTGAGCTCGGCGTGAGGGAGGATTGATTTAAATGTAAGCTATTATATTACTTAAAGGTAATATTTCAATCATTTAATGCCTACCTGTCACCCTGCACTAAATCCCTGTCACCCCGCACTTGTTGCGGGGTCTGGAATCAAAAACATAAAAAAGTCATTAAAAAAATTAAATGTATTTTTTATTATTTAAAGCCCGGACCCCGCAACAAGTGCGGGGTGACAGTGATATGTAGTGCGGGGTGACAGTGATATGTAGTGCGGAGTGACAGTGGTATGTAGTGCGGAGTGACAGTGGTGTGAAGTGCGGGCGACAGTGGTATGTAGTGCGGGGTTACAGTGGTGTGAAGTGCGGGTGACAGTGATGTGAAGTGCGATGCAACTGCATGGTGCGAGCGCAAGATGCAGCATTCATAAAGTGAGAGAGCTCAAGGGAAAAGCTCTCTCTAAACTAAGTAAGAATTTATGAATGTAAACCGATTGTCTGCTGGTTAATTGGAGTTGGATTTGATGACGGAGTATTTAGTGGTGCCGGCTGCCAAAGAGTCGCTGAGCTCGAAAGAGCACCTACAACATCACTTTGCTGCGTTTGCATTTGTTGCTGCGCTTCACAAACTTGTTTTTCATAAATATAACGCGCATTAGCATAATTATTTATTGTAGTGTTCAAATCAAAGTCCGTGAAAAACTCATTCATCGTAAAGGGTGGTTCATATTGATCGATGACAAAGCTCAGCGTCTCGAGAAAGCTATCTGTATAGCAATCCTCAAATATCTCTTTAGCGATAAAAATGGCATAAACATGTTTAATTCCTACGGATTGCTGATTTTGAACAGCATCATCTAAATCAATTAATTGCGTTGTAATAAATATATGATTGCGTTCCTGCATATCCAGAGTAATGCTTTCTCCAGTACTAGGAAACATTTCATGCTCGAGTTGAATATTTATCTCACAAATTAACCGATAAAATGAAAATGCAAATCCGGATAAGAAATATTTTTGCAGCAATTTATTAAAGTCATCATTCTGCATACACTTAAATTGTGGTTTACGTTGTTGAATCACTTCAATTTGTTCTTTCGTGATCTCACCACCTTGCGTGCTTATTTTAAATAGATAATCCAACATATCTTCCAGAGTTTTCCCGAGCACATCAACGCCAGGCTTTGTTGTAGTTGGCGTAATTTTCACTTCGCTCATTACTTGTTGCACAGCTTGCGTATCTTGCTTGGGCTGCTTAACAGATAGAGAGTTAACCGGTAATTTGTAAAGCGTGAGCATATATTGCAGCTCATTTAACGCTTCGCGAAAATTCCCAAATATAATGCGATACTGTTGTATAGCATGATGGGCTTTATCCATAATGACCTGACGTTGAGTATTTTGTTGTTGATAACTGTGAAGGATAAGAACGCGAATATAACAAAGATGTAGTGCATATTCATGATGCAAATTCAAATCTATATTAGTCGCAGAAGGTTTAATCTTGATATTTTTTGAAAGATTGATCCGCAAAAAATGCTCGCAATGCTCAATCGCCTTAGGAAAATATTGAAAGCTTATGTATTTCTCAATTAACTGTAAATGTCCTTTAATATAGCCAGGATCTTCTGATGTTAACTTCTCATTCATGATGATCGCATCCAAAGGTCGCCCCGTGGCCCATAAATAGCTGCTATATTCTGCACACCCTGCCATCACATGCGGGAATCTTTGCATAAATGCGAGGAAATTTTGGTCATTCTGCATTATCAAATTTTGATTTTGTTTTGCAGTGACTACGATAAGACGTAAGGCAGCACCTGAATGGTGAACACTGTTAGCGCTAACCTCAGCATAATAAGCATGCGCCGCGGGTAAGTTATTTAAGTATTCGGCACAAATGCCTAGACCAAATTTAGCCTCGATCATATTGATTGCTTTTGCTTGCTCATATAAAGCTTGCGCTTGTTGGATATCGCCCTGTTGGACTAAAGTCCAGGCATCATTAAAAATAGCATCTATGTAGGGGAGAGTTTTCTCTTCAAGCGTTGTGCTAATGCCCTCTGAAATATTAATTTGTGCAGGTTCAGCAGCGGGTATTGCAACATGAGCAGATTCGACAGGCGCAACTTGAGTAGTAGGTAAAGACTGTATCGTTTGTTTTTTCTCAAGACGACTTAGGAATTTCTGTTTTTCTCTTGCTACTATGGGATTACGTGGTTCCAATGCTATAATGGCTTCACAAATTTCTAAACCCTCTTTCAAATTAGTAGGTCTAATACATTTCATTTTCCCAAACAAGACTTTGACTTTTAATTTATTAATTTTTTTAATATTAGCAGGCGTCGAAGATTTCTCTAAATTTTCTAGAATTTGTTGATAGGCAATATATGCAGTACCTAAGTGGCCAGATAGCCGCGTTAGGTTAGCAAACAAAATCTCTGTTTTGATCTCTCCTGGAAACAGTCTAGTTAATTCTTTACTAACAACCTGATATTTTTTTTCATTTTTAGTTAACATTGTTATTTCAGTTAATAACAAATAGTGGGAGATATGACCAGGATGGGATCTTATATTATTTTCCAATGTTTTTATTGCTACGAAGATTTCTGGCAATAAGCTTTCATAAATTTGCGAACCTAGTTGTAAGTTAGGATTACGTAGTTTTCTGATAAGTGCTTTCACAGGAGCGATTCGTGCATGTATATCGACTGATGTTTGATCGTCTTTTATAATTGACGAACGAATTGTTGCATGATGCTGCTTTGGCTTGGGATCTTGATCTGGCGATCTCTTGATTTCCAGTCTTTCAGGTTGTACTTGCGTGAATAAATCACGAACTGCGTCAGTTTTACATAATTCTACTGGCTTTGTTCCCTCATTATCTTCTGCGTTTGCAATAGCGTCGAGTGATAAAAGATGTTGCACACAATTTAAATGGCCGTGCAAAGCAGCATAATGTAGCGGTGTACGACCATAAAAATCCGCTAAGTTAATATCAAAACTACGGCTCATGCGTAAATCAGTTAGCACTAGAAGAGAATCAATTCTTTCATTATCGGTACTCACTAAATGATGAATGACAGTTTTTTCCTCATCATCTTGCAAGTTAAGATCTAATGCCATATCTGCTTGTAGCAAAAAGCGTTGTAGCGCAACATTATCTTGTGCATATGCCATCATAAGAACTGTTTTATTCGCTTTTCCACGCGCATTGATCAAGGTTTTCTTAAGCTCAGGATGTGCATTGCGGAAAATAATTTGTGCAACTTCAAGCTTACCCGCTGCTACTGCCTTAACAAACTCGATAACAGGGACGATTTTTTCTGATCGTGAAAGTTTTTTATTACCTACTCGACTATTTAAATTGCAGAAATAACGTGCGCTTTTCACTGCATTATCATAATCACCTTGAGCCATTTCAATGCGCTGTTTAAATTTATAAATCTCATATGCTCTTTGATCACTGATGAGACCATTTTTAATTCTATTAAGTGCATCGACAGCTTCATTTATCTTTAAGCCGGCATTGAGATAATCTTTCTCAGCAAAGCTTTGCATCGCAGAGTCTAAGCAAGCAGCAGATTGTTGCAAGCTTTCTTCGGGTGAAACACCTGGATTTTTTTCTTCAGCGATCAATTGTTTGGATTTTTTTTGAGTTACTCTTTTCAAAATAAATTGACCGTAAGACATATTATCAGTCTTTGCTAGTTGTCCGTATACATCTAAATTGTTGTTGTTTTTTACCTTTAATATCTCTGGATTCGTTTTGATAAGGAGCTTTGTTACACCATAGTATTTGGCGCCATAGAATAAGGCCGTGTTGCCTTCCGGAGTGCGTGCTTTTTCTAAAGTATCGACACCGCATTCTACTAATTTTTTTACGATGGCAAGATGATTTTTTTGCGCTGCCATGATTAACAAGGTTTTACCACAAAACCCTTGGGTTCTTTTAACGAAATCATTCCCACGGTTTGTAAGAATGTCCGTAAGTTGTCCCATGTTATTTGACCAAACTGCATAACGCAGACTGATTTCATCAACGATTTCAGATAACCTTTCATCTGCTGTGGGATATTTTGCTTTAACAGTAGGAGAAGCATTTTGAATAAGAAATTTGGTAATAGCTGTAAAATGTATCAACTGGGAATTTGCAAATTGATAGTCCACTAAATTTTTTTCATCATTGATATCAATCGCTTTAATTTTTTCATGCTGCAATTCGATATATAACATTAGCATATCAATGATCGAAAAAATGCTATCTTCGGAAATATTCTGGAAGCGTGGTATTTTCTGGGCAGAGACGATGAGCCAATCTGCTATGGCCGATAATGTCCATTGATCGATTTGAGCAGGCACAATAAGACTTTTAATTTTTTTAGCTTGTTTGTGATGCTCGCTGTTCAACCAGAAAAGCAAGCCATTTAATAGTAATTTTTCGACTTTTAAGAGTGATTGATCGGTTTTCATTAAATCAGGTAGCCTGAAAGTCTCTTGTGCTTTTTCAAAGAGTGAGGAAATCGATTTACCTTGTACAGCATGACTTGTTTGCATAGACATGATCAAATTAGAAATCGTTTTCGGAGCTTTCAGCAGCGGCAGTTTGTGTGAAAATAATTCTGTTGTTTTGTTTCCATAGTCTTCAATTTTCTGCTCCTGAATATAGAGATCTGAAAGTGTTCCTGGCGTGTTGAGCAACCCCGGATTTTGTTTGACCTTATTTTTATTAGTTTCTTGCTGATCGATCATCATATCCATTTGCAATAATTCTTGACGTGTTTGCTGATAAGCTTGCAATATAATCTGATAGGATGGATCTGAAGGGGAAAGCACTTCTAGATGCTTGCGCATACCTTCTACCTCAAGTAAAGCTTCATTTCTAAATACTCGAGCTAATCTGTCTTGAGCTTGATTAATGAGCGCGGTGTTACCTGTGGCTAATGCTTTTTCATACTCTGCGCTGTATTGTTGATAGACTGTCATCACACCCATTTCTGCTTCGTGCTGGGCAACTCTTTGCTCTGGATTTGTGTTACTTGAATCAGGGCTAACTCCGCTCACTAGTCCCCTGGAAATTTGTAAATTACTATTACTCGCTGGCACGACTTGTTTTTCTGCTTTTTTTTTGTTTTTACGACTGGCTGACATTGCCTCATTCCTCTTATTTAATTTACTTAATCGCGATAGCTCATAATCATGGATGGGGGTATATCATACCATCTATGCGTGAACAGACGAAGGGATTTTGTGCTAATTAAGTACAATTGCTTTGGGTTTATCAAGTCTTTGAAATCGATGAAAATATTATGTGTTCATTATTATTTACGCCACTAGAAAGTGTATTGTGTTAATTAAAGTAGCCCGGACTATCTCTTGAGCAAGTATTGACCCATATATTTATAATGATACAATGCGCAATCAAAATTCAGAACGCCCGGGGAAAAGAAATGAACAGCACTATGATGCCCAACTTAGCTAAACTTCTAAATAATAACAATAAATACACGCAACAAGCAAAAATTAATCTGCTAATTAATCTTATGAATGACAACAAAGAAATTGCATTTAAGACAATAAAATCACATTCACATATCATAACTCTTATTACGCCATCCGTATTATCTCGTGTCGAGAAGGAAATTGATAAAACCTATGCCGCCTCACTAGTCAAACTGCCCGAGCTTGCCAAACATTTAATTTATGATAAAAAAAGTTTTCAAGTAGTCATGAAAGAGTTAAGTTTTAACCTAGCTTCAACCTTATTAGAACATAAAGACGTAGCAAAATTTGCGGGCCCTATCACTCTAAACACGCTAATATTTTCTGATATTGTCGCGTCACATTCACTTAAGAATAAAGCGAGACAAAAGTATTTTTTGGGACGTAATCCTCTTGATCTGGTTTATCCAGAAAAACCCAAAACAACCGTTCCTGAAAAAAAATCGTCAACTTCAGCAACCGAGCTGGAACTAGATCTGGCGGGTCCTTCTAAAAAAGAATTAATACAATATTTAGCGCGTACTTTTTTCTCCACGAAAAGTTATATTGAACACGCAATGTATCATAAAACTCAGGGATTTTATTCAAGTGGTAAAGTGGGCTTTAGTACAGATTTTGATACCTGGGCCAGCAAACCTATTGAAGTCACGGCATTAGCTGCTGCATTTGCCAATCAACTTTTTTACACTAGAGCACACCTGATTAAGACAAAAACACTAGACCCAACGCATGCATTTAAAGTTCTTGAATGCGGCGGTGGCGAGGGTACTTTAGCTAAAACTATTTTGTCTATCATACAAAAACGTGGCGAAAAAGATCCGGAATGGCAGGCGTTATTTTCAACGATCAAATATCATATGTTAGAAATATCACCCGCATTAGTTATAAAACAAAAAGCAGCGACTCAAGAATTTAAACAAGTCGAAGTACATCAAGGCGATGCGCGTAAAAAACTTAATGCAATATTTCCAAATAATGATGTCGCTGCAGTTGTATCGAACGAATTATTTGACATGTTTCCGACACATGAAACTGTAATGGATAGTAGAGGCTACCTCAGAGCAGCATTAGTTATTAACTATACAACTAAACGTGCATTTGAAAAATATCTATTAAAGTCTGGGCTGACATTAGCCTATTTAGAAACAGAATCAGATAAATATGCGAAAATATTATTATCTACTGATCCAAACCTTTCAGCTACTTTTAAAGATAAAATCTTATTATCTAGTCAATCTTTCTTAAAATTACAAGAATATGATAAACAAAAATTATTAGGTGAAGCATTCGGTTCCGCATTAGTTTTAACTAGTGCATCAGATATTGATCCTGAATTTCCTAATTTCATCCGACGAAATCCAGCGTTTTGGGACAAAATTGCAAATTATATGTGTCACCCTGAAACAGATGTATACACTGTTTTTCAGAATATCAGTGAGATATTACTGTCTGGCGGTGAAGTCATCACTGTCGATTATGGTAATGATAATGACAACATGTCATATTACATCAAAACCTTTAGAAATGGTCAAGTTGGCGACCATTATTCGCAATTTTTTGCCGGTCAAGATATTACGCATAATGTCAATATCACGCTTCTTACACAGGAAGGTATGCACGCAAATCTTCGTCCCCGATTTTTTGGTAAACAAGAATCTATGCGCATAGATAGTTTTACAGATGAGATTGTACCTGCGGTGAGCAAAAAGGTATTTACAACCGAAGGAAGCAAAAGCAATTTTCACGTTTTATTACAACGCAAAGAAGATAAAGAAGATAAAGAAGATAAACTCACTAAGTCAGATTTATCACAACGTTTTATTGGTAAAAGCTTACCTGTCACACAAAGTGAATTATTTAACCATCGATATAAAGGGTTTAAAGCACATGTTTTGTTATTAAAAGAAATGACACAACTTTCTCAAGGCAAACCTGAACATGCAAAACTTCTAGAGACCATCGCTCAACGTGACTATGCACTAGCATTACGAAAAGTATGTGCATCAGGTTTAGATTTACAGATGGATGCATTATTAAAATATAAAAATGCACTTGAAATTGATGTTAACGCACCCTCTAGTGATGGTAAAACCGCCTATGACTGGGTTGAACAAACAAAATTTAAAATGGATCCATTAATAAAAGAAAAAATGTTAAGTGAATTAACGAAACATGGTGCGGGAAGAGGTTGGACTAGCCCAGGCCTAAAAATGTAACATGATTGAGTTACTCAGCAAGCAGCCGCGCGAAAACACATAGCCGTCAAGCTAAGAAAATTTGACCCTTTAAAAGCTCTTTATCTAAAGAGAGTTTTTTATTGAAAGCCGTCGTACCGACGCTGTTGCAGGTTTTTTTTGCTTTTGTAGGGGCGAACCTATGTGTTCGCCCTCTCTATCGAAGAAATA
>JBDTIZ010000275.1:0-3461 GCA_039936115.1 Gammaproteobacteria bacterium | reverse complement strand
TTTTTAAACAACCCTGGCAAGCCATCAGGACGTTTAATAAAATCAGCAGGCGCTGCAATAATTAAAGTCGAAGAGATACGACTCAAATCACTTAAACTTTGTAATTGATGCTGTTTTGCAAACTGATTTCGGACTGCAATAGCCTGTGTATCATTAAAACCAAACGGCATTAACCACGCGAGTTGAAATTTCTTCAAATATTCTGCTTTAACAAATTGATATAATGCTTGTCGATCTAAGCCTAAATATTCTTGATGCAGCGTATTTAGATAAGACGTTCCTGTATAGGCCGCATAAAGATCGATATGATTGTTACGCATTGCATTAATTAAAATTTGTGCTGAACCTAAATTAAATCGACGCTCTACTTTCAGCGAAGTTTTTTGTTCAATGAGCTGTGACATGATTTCAGCTACGATAATTTGTTCAGTAAAATCACCTGATCCGACGCGAATCACATTCGTGTCAACATGACGGTACGAAACAAACAACGGCACGAGAACGATTACTCCAAAAAAAATAATAAGCAATCCTCGCCCCCAATAAGAGTTATGCGAGCGGCGTTTTTGTAAACTTAATTCAATTCTACGTATCAAGAAATCAAGCAACAATGCTAAAATTGCGGAAGAAATTGCGCCTAATAACAAAAATTTTGTATCATTTAAAGCAAGACCACGATTAATGAAATCGCCCAAACCACCCGCGCCGATAAAAGCAGCTAATGTCGCAGTACCCATTGCAATCGTCGTTGCAATACGAAGACCTGCGATAATAGTGGGTAAAGCTAACGGCAATTCCACCATCCATAATCGTTGCCATCCCGTAAAACCCAAGGCTTCAGCAGCTTCAATACTAGCGTTTGGAATCGTTGTGATCCCTGTCAATGTGTTAGTTGTGATAGGTAATATCGCATAAATCGCTAAAGCAATAATGGCAGGCTTAGTCCCGACTCCAAAAAAAGGCAGCAAAAAAACCAATAAAGCCAAACCCGGAATTGTTTGCAATACCCCTGCAAAACCAATTATCCAATGACGTAAATTGATTCGACGCGCGGCTAGAATGCCAAGCGGTATACCAATCACTAACGCGATTCCAACTGCTGTCGCAACCAAATAAAGTTGTTCAACAATTTTAACGCCAAGCTCTGATAAATTTGAATTAATAAATGTTAACCAAGAAGGTATCATGCAAGAGTCTCGGCAAAATAAGCGATTTGATCGGTTGTTTTTTTAAATAATTGACGAACGAACTCACTGGTCGGGTTATGAATCAATTCTTCTTTTTTACCAATTTGCTCAATACATCCGTGATGCATGACAGCCATTCGATCCGCTAAACGTAGCGCTTCGAAAATATCATGCGTAACAAATAAAATTGATTTATTTAATTCTTTTTTGAGTCGCAAAATTTCTTGTTGCAACTCATCGCGCGTAATTGCATCGAGAGCGCCAAACGGTTCATCCATTAATAAATAATCCGGATCGGAAGCAAGTGAACGTGCCACACCAACACGTTGTTGTTGTCCGCCCGATAATTCACTAGGATAACGATTGGCAAAAATATCGGGATTTAGTCCCACTAATTCTAGAAGCTCATAGGCTCGTTGCTTTTGTTGATTGGAGGTTTTTTTTAGTAAGCGCAGTACAATCGCAACATTTTCAGCGATAGTCATATGAGGAAAAAGTCCAACCGCTTGAAACACATAACCAAATAAACGACGCAACTGAACTAAAGGATAGTTCGCAACATTCTTACCATCCAACTCAATTGTGCCATTCGTTGGAAGGATGAGATGATTAATCATACGCAATAAAGTACTTTTGCCCGAACCGGAAGAACCTAATAAAACTAGCGTTTCACCCTTCTGAAGTACAAATGAAACATCATGAACAGCATACGTTTTTCCTGCATCGAATGATTTACTAATATGTGAAAGCTGAATCATGAATACACACCATTAAAACCAATAAACAAATATAAATAAAAACAACCACACCACATCTACAAAATGCCAATACCAAGAAACCGCTTCAAAACCGAAGTGATGTTCGGGTTGAAAATGGCCTTTTAAACATCGATATAAAATAACCGATAACATGATTAAGCCAAGTGTGACATGTGCTGCGTGAAAACCCGTTAACATAAAAAAAGTCGAACCGTAAATTCCGCTACGCAGTGTTAAATTAAAAACGGTATAAGCTTCCGTATATTCGTAGGCTTGGCACGCTAAAAATACAATACCCAAAATCATCGTAATCAAAATGCCAATATTTAATTGTCGACGACGATTTTTTTTCAATCCCCAATGTGCCCAAGTAATAAAACCCGCACTAGTCAATAAAAGTAACGTATTTAATGCAGGGATTCCCCAGGTAGGTATCACTTCTTTCGGTCCTGGAAAAAGTGTTGGGTTTGGATTTTTTATTAGCGGCCATAATGCTTGGAATTGCGGCCAGAGTAAAGTGTGTGTTTCATTTTTTCCACCCAAGAGAGGTACAATAAATGCTCGTGCGTAAAACAAAGCGCCAAAAAAAGCAGCGAAGAACGCGACTTCAGACACAATAAACCACATCATGCCCCACCGATAGGTGCGATCCATTTGTTGACTGTGTAAACCTTGCATACTTTCATCAATCACAGTGCTAAACCAGCCAAACATCATATAGGCGAGCAAAAAGGCACCGCCCATAAAAAAATAATGACCATACCAATTACCATGAATAATATTAATCGCACCTATTAAACTAAAAAATAAACCCAGTGACCCAATAAGTGGCCAGCGACTGGGTTCTGGTAGGAAATATCGTTTTGTAGGGCGGTATTTTTTTGTTATCGATTTCATCCTGATTTCCTCAATTTTGTTACATCAAATAAGGTATAGGCTAACGTGATAAGGTTAATGTCTGGAGGCAGTGTCTTATCAATACGAAAAACCACTGGCATTTCTTTTGTTTCACCTGCTTGCAGGGTTTGGCGTGTAAAACAGAAACATTCTAATTTATGGAAATATTGTGCAGAAACTGCAGGTGAAAAACTTGGAATGGCTTGCACCGTCATGGTGTGATGAGTTAGGTTTTTTGCGTAAAAATTCATTTTACTCAATTCTCCAGGATGGACTGTAAGAGTATTTTTATCGGGATGAAATTCCCAGGCTAAGTCGGCATTATTCGACGTCACAAATTGCACGATAATATTTCTTTGGGTATTAAGTACACCAGTCGAATCGGTTTCTTTTATTTCGGCGACATTAATGCCGCCATTTAATCCTGTCACTTCGCAAACCTTACGATAGAGTGGTGACAATGCGAAGCTGAATCCAAACATTAAAACAGCGCAACATGTAGCGATTATGACTGTTTTTTTAGTTTGTTTGGACATTTTGATGTGGCTCCCAAATTCTTTCATTATGATGACTGAAAGATTTCTTCAAATCTAAACCTAGGCCAAGTTGACTGGATCCC
>JBDTIZ010000274.1:0-15758 GCA_039936115.1 Gammaproteobacteria bacterium | reverse complement strand
TATAATCAGATGAGCCTGGCATAAATGCGATATCAAATGTTTTGGTTAGAAAAGCTTGCCAATAAACATCATTTCCATTAACGGTATAAACATAGCCGGTTTTTGCCGCTAATAGATCCAAAGCGCCTTTCACGGTACCAGTGTAATTAATTGCCACCATGGTTTTTTCATCTAAGCCAGTCTGATAGTGGGTTAATACGTTTCGACCGCCGCCTGTCACAACAATGCGGCTGTAATATGAAAACGGTAATTGATCGCCGCGTAAAACAATTTGATTTCTTAACCAAACAGGCTGTCTAGATAGACTAATTGGGGTTTTATCTACATACAGTCCTTGGTTTACGGTTAATGTTGGAGGAGGTTTTAACTGAGCGGTCATTTTGACGCGAGCATCTTCAGTTCGTTCCATTACATCAGCGACATTTGCTTCCGACTGGTTGAAAACCGCCGGATGACAGCCCGCAAGAACAAACATCATGACTGATATAAATAATAAAATAATTCTTTTAAAAAAAATCATACCTTCCTCTGCGTCACAGTCATGGTACGGTTAGACATATACATTTGAGCTTGCAATGGAAATGGTTTTAATAATTTCTCGATGACATTCGGCAAGCTTGTGCCTGTCACTCTGCCATCAAAATTATAATCGTAAGGCACTTTCCAAATAACTTTCCAGTGGTATCTATCCATAATGCGTTCGAGATTTTCTTTTAAAGAACCGCTAACGCTAATTGCATAGATTGCAGCAGGCCGGCCGAGATTTGCGAACTGATCAGGAAAAGCATTGCTGCCATAGGTCGGAACAAACGCTGTGTCTTGTTGTGTTCCTGCTTGGAAAAAAGGCTCATTGGGGATAGCTGCATTTGGTTTTGCAACTTGCCAGCCAGCAAAAGCAATCACTGGAAACATGAGAAGAAATACACTTATACTTTTGGCGAGGCACTTCATTGCAATACTCCATTAAACCGTATGCCTATCTCAGTAACTCCAAAAACTAATCACTAAGTATAAGAGATTTATTAACACTTTGTAAGTATTCTTACAAGAACTTCTTTAAAAACTCAAAACAGCAAGTATTGTTTGCGATAATTTGGTTTGCTGAAGATGAACACGTATTTGCTTTTGCAATGTCCTGTCATTCCGCGAAGACGAGAATGACAGTTTTACAAAAACAGCATCGCAGAAAAATTCTTCCTCACGGCAGATAACTCGCATTAGGTGTCCACACTGTGATAGGTGAACCGCCTGGACTTTCTGATCCCATGTTTGGAACACAGCGCGTGATTGCCATAATAGAACCAATTAATTTTCCTTGCGCAACCGCATTACTGGGAGGCGTAGGACCAACTGGATAAGCTTCGCCATTTTCTGTAAACACAACAAGACACACTCGCCAGTAACTAGTTCCTAGTGCCTCAGCCGAAGCAATTGTATTAGATCCAAAATCACATGCAACAGCAGTGGATGTATTCAACACTGCGCAATCTAACGGAGATGCGCTAATTGGAGCACCCGATCCGCCCGTCGAAGTAGCCGGCACTCCAGTGGCGATATCAACACCTCTAGCAAATGCGCTAAAACTGTTTAACGGATACGTTTTAATTGTTGTACACGTTGCTGGATCTGTCGGATCAGTACAGACTAAATCCCCGGAAGTATTATTAGTCACGCCTGCAACAGCTGTCGGTGTAACCATAATAGCTGGCTTCATATTTGGAGGACAATTCGGTGCCGGCACACATGCGCCGTTGCTATAGACAC
Organism: Gammaproteobacteria bacterium; assembly: GCA_039936115.1. Classification (GTDB taxonomy): domain Bacteria; phylum Pseudomonadota; class Gammaproteobacteria; order DSM-16500; family DSM-16500; genus DATIJJ01. The sequence continues at coordinate 13,994 of JBDTIZ010000274.1, read as the reverse complement.
CCGCAAAATTAACCGAGCGCGCATTATTTAAATTTTGACCTGGAATGCTAACGGTTGAAACCACATAAACGCAACCTGCCGCTGTTGGCGATGCTTGGCAGGTTGCAGATTGCGTCGGCGGATTACCCGGTGTATTCGTATCTGTCACAAATGCTAATGGTAATCGCCCCGCTATAATTGCCGCATTCGCTGGCTTATCCACTTGTGTGATCCCATAAAAACCGCCAAGAGCTGCTCCATTCATTCCATTACAATTAATTTGATATCCATTCGCATAAGGATTATTCGCAAAAGAGTTCGGTAGATAACCAGGTTGTAGCAAACTGAAATCACTCCAAGCGTTTGTTCCACAACCTTGCGCACTTATCGTCGCGTTTTTCATTGGCCAAAATGAATTATTCACGTAGAAACTCATGGAAGCATTCAGCAGTTGTTGCATTTGCAGCACGGTTTTATCGCGTCGCAATTCATCCGATTTTTGTGTGGTGTAATTCAGCATCAAAACAACAATAGAACTGGCTATGGCGATCACCAATAACATTTCTAGTAAGGTGAAACCTCGTGCTTTTCGTTGCGTGTTATCATTCATAAGTTTATTCACCACATAAATAATTTTGCGTATTATACCAAGGATTTGCGACGCCGCTTGGATCTTTTGTTTCGTTTGGAACGCCGCTCAATGCAGCCATTCCATCATTCGTATATTGCTGATTAAATTCTTTTGTATACGCCCCCGATAACCATAAAGGAGAAGTAATGTTTGGAGAAATAAAACTAGCTGCGCGTTCAAATACGATGTAGCCACCTGCACTAGGTGATGAATCACAACTAAAAACTTCACTACCCGATAAGCTCGATTCGCACAGTGCATTCAAATCATTTTTTATTTGCGTCCATTGCGTTGTTGTCAACGTCGGCAACAGTTTTACCGCAACCTGAAGTCGCCAGACAACCACTTTTGTTTGCAAAGCAGGATTAGGACTTGGATTAGGAGGTGCTGTTTGAGTAGGATCTAAAGGCAAACCACCCGATGCAACTCCCGACGAACCCGCTGTCGAACAGGATGGTGGATTTCCAATGCCAGAGCATGCAAATACACTCATCACAGGATCCTGTCCGCCCGATTGTGTGCGATTAAACTGCGCAAAATAACCTTGATCCGTCGCTCCATTATCCACTAAAAGATTTAATGGCTGCCAACTTTTAACAAGAAATTCTGGCGCCAACAAATCCGCACTAATACTCAATGGATAAATTAATTTTGTACCCGATGCATCACTTACTGTTGGATCCAACGCTCCTTGTCCCGTTGCAGCATTACCGGCTGCATCCAGGTGCTGTCTGCAATTCGCTTGATAATAATGTGCCATCCCTTGAAACAATTGATCGACATTGCTTGCGATTTGTCTTTCGCTCAATTGAAAACGAAACGTCAAATATTGATTTATACCGAAAACCACTATGCTTGCGGCAATTGCAAAAACCAATATCAATTCTATTAAGGTCGCGCCGTTTTGCTTACGTCGAATCACACCCACCTCGTTTTATGCAGCACCCATCGCCATCCCAGTAAGATAAATGCCTTTTATAATAACTAGAATTAATAGAGCGCCTACTGCAAGCAACATTCCGCCGAAGATTTTAGCAATTAATGCCAATGTTTTTGTACTTTGTTCGGCGCCATGCACACCCATTCGCACTAAGCCATGCTCAAATCCTTTTACTTCCGCCATCACACGTAAACGTAAAATATCTTTGTCATCAATTAAACCGGTTGTTAAAACATCCGCCACACTTCCGCGTCCCATGGCGAGCAAATGTTCCATTGTGACTAAATGAGATGCCATGTAGGGATTTGCTTGATATTGCATAACTTTAATTGCATTTTTGAATACGACACCATTCGCCACCAACAAACCTAATGTTTCCATTAACCGCGCTGATGCAAATCGACGATAAAGATTAAACGGAGGAAATCTATCTAATAAAGGTCTAAGATCGCCCACGTAATTGCTTAACACTCTTTTCGTAATAATAATAATAAATACTATCGCGATCAAAACCAGCCACCACCAATTTTCTATAATTGAAGCAGTCGTCAGAAAATCACGTCCCGCTTCTGGCCATTGATCTATTGGTTTTATCTCAGCAAACTGAATAAATACGGTATTACTTAAATAAACAATAATGCTGCATGCAATGACAATAACTAAAATAGGATAAGAAACAGCACTGATAACAGCGCCAATTGCACCACTTTGTTGTCCTAATGTTTTGATAGCAGAAGCTAGGGTCTGCACTAATGCGCCGCCTTCTTCACCCACACGAATAATTTCAACGATGTTAATGCCGAACCAATCCTTCATACCTTCAGCTAATGTTTGGCCTTCTGAAATTTTTTGCGAAATTGATAAAGCAACGTCTCTTGTCATACCAGTCGTTGATTGAGCAATCATTTCTATGGCGCGATTTGCAGGGATACCATCGTTAATTAACAAATAAAAATCTTCAAGAAATGCGAGTTGTTTTTTTGTTCCAAACTGAAACCGTCTAAAACCCTGTACGATTTTATCGCCATACATTCTTACGTCTTTCATTTCCGGCATGTCAGGCATGATGATTCTCTCTAAAAAAAATCTTTAAACAACATTACCGTTATTGGTATTGATACACAGATGCTTTAGTCGTTGGGTTAATTGGGCCCACCACTTTTTCTGCATCGAATGGATCGCATGTTCCGTCTTTAATGAGCTCAATTGCACGACCTAGAAAATCCACCCATCCGTGCTCTATCAGATATTTTTCCCAATTTAAGGTATCGCATTTTTGAATATATTGACGACCTTCTTCATCAACCCAAACCACTTCGGCAACAACCGTTCTTCCACCGACTGCGGTTCCGTAACAACTTTGACAACCAGGCCCACGTGCGCGTGCACTATCAATAACTTCTTTGCCTAAAACCGCTTCCCAATCAGGAATGAAAGCGTGATGTTTAAGAGAGGATCTCAATGGCACTGCACAGTTAGGACAGACTTTTGGCACTAAACGTTGGCATAATAAACAGCGTAATACGCTGCTATCGCTTAACATAACGGGAGAAATTCCCATATCTACTAATCGGGTAATAATCGCTGTCGCACGATTGGTATGGAGAGTCGTCAGCACTAAGTGACCTGTTATTGATGCGCGGATCATCACATGCGCCGTATCTTCATCGCGCATTTCACCTAAAATAATGACGTCAGGATCCATACGTAACGCAGCACGTCCCATGCTTGCAAAACTTCTGTCTTCTTTTTCAGTATTCACGGGAACTTGTGTTGCATCTTCAACAACTTTTTCAACAGGATCTTCAATAGAATAAAGTTTTTGTGTGTGCTCAACCATTTCCATACACGCGGCTAATGTAGTCGTTTTACCAGAACCTGTTGGTCCTGCGACAATGATTGCACCAAAGGGTAACTTCAGTGCCATCTTAATAATTTCAACTTGTTTTGCTGTGTAACCTAGCTCTTCCAATGTTTGGATACGATCTTCGCCCGTCGCTAAAATACGCATGACCATATCAAACCCGCCATGCGCTGGCACACTTGCCAAACGCAAACGAATGTCTCTGCCATTTATTTTTAATGGCATTGAAGCATCTTGGGGAACTAATGGATTAAAGTGTGACGTCGCGTGATCTGTTTCTTTATTGAACGCAACAGATGCTAATTCTCTGCCTAATTTTTCTGACCATTCTGCATAAACACGTAATTCGCCATGTTGGCGCATGCGAATTTTAGTATACGTTTGTCTCACTTGAATATGTATATCACTCACATTTTGTTGCACAGCTTCCATCACTAAATCGCGCAAATGCCGTTGTTGGTCACTAAACGTAGCGCTGGTTTCGCCTTTATGTTTTTTGATTGCGTCAACTTCCTGCCCGCTCGCTAACAACAACTTGATAAAAGACGATGTCGTTGCAAACACTTGGCCGGGGTGAATACCTTTGCTTAACATTAAAGATTTACAATTTTGAACGGTACGTGCCGTTGGATCACTTGATAAGATAGTAGCGCTTCTTAAAACAACAATATTGCTTTGATCCTTACACCAAGACATCATTTCTTCCATGACTCGGTCTTTCGTATCAAGATCAGCTTGGCTGGTTATCACTTTCGTGAGCGTAGCAGCAGCAAATTGTTCTAACAAACTCATAGAGTCTTTGTTAGCCGTTTCAGCAGCAGATGTAATTATTTCAGACATTTTCGCCTCTCATAGCAAAAAACCAGAGCAAGCATAAAAATACAATGCACTATTATAATTATATCTTATGCAGCAAAAGATGTACTAAAAAATTTTGTTAATTTATTAAGGTGTTATAAATGAGTATGCTTGAATTTTGTGCTGATTAAGGTATGACGGCGATCTAGTGTGGGTTAAATGAGCTTTAGGGCAAACCTATGTGGTCTGCCTGCGGGCTTGATAGGAAAATGGGGGCTTTTCATACTTTCTCATATATGTCACCTATGTCACCTGCATTGTTGCTTCGCTCGCGCTCGCAATGACGGACTCGCCCTTCAAGGCCGCAGGGCAAACACATAGGTTTACCCTGCATGGCAAAAACGTGGGGTAGGGAACCGAGAAAAAAACCCTAGTTAAATGAATAAATTACACGTCCAGATTAACCACTTCCAACGCATTAGCTTCAATAAATTCACGTCTAGGTTCGACTTGATCGCCCATTAACGTCGTAAAGATTTGATCCGCCGAAACAGCATCTTCGATTGTTACCTGCAATAACCGTCGAGTTTCAGGGTTCATTGTAGTGTCCCATAGCTGGTCGGGATTCATTTCTCCCAACCCTTTATAGCGCTGAATAACTTGGCCTTTTTTAGCTTCTGACATCAACCATTCGACCGCTTCTGCAAATGTCGTGACTGATTGGCGTTTCTCGCTACGTTCAATATAAGCGCCTGCTTGTAACAAATCATGTAGCTTTGCACCGAGTGCAGTCATTTTGCGGTATTCAGACGACATGAATAAATCTTTATTAATCAATACACTATGCTCTACGCCATGATGCATGACGTTTACTTTAGGCAACCAAATATGTTTTTCTAAATCTTCGACCGCTTCAAACCTATAATGAATTGGGGCATCTTCTTGAGTTTGTAAGGCTTCTGCTAATGCTTTTACAGTATTTTCAACAAGTTGCTTATCTGCAAGCTTAGCTTCATCCAAGGGAGGTGCATAAATAAGCGCTTGTAATACAGGCTTAGGATAGAGTCTCGATAAACGGTTAATCGTGGAGATAACCGCCAAATATTCTACCAAAATTTTCTCCAGCGGAACGCCAGCAATGGGTAGCCCATTGTTCCCCAGATGCAGCTGAGCATTATCCAACGCTGATTGCACTAAGGATAATTCCAGCGCCTCTTCATCTTTGAGATATTGTTCTTGCTTACCTTTTCTCAATTTGAATAAAGGTGGTTGGGCGATGTAAATATGACCGCGTTCGATTAATTCTGGCATTTGACGATAGAAAAATGTCAGCAACAAAGTTCGAATGTGTGAACCATCAACGTCAGCGTCAGTCATGATAATGATGCTGTGATAACGTAATTTATCGGGATTATATTCTTCCCGTCCAATGCCGCAGCCTAATGCGGTAATTAAAGCAACAACCTCTGCTGAGGAAAGCATTTTATCAAAACGCGCTTTCTCCACATTCAAAATCTTGCCTTTTAGAGGCAAAATTGCTTGATGTTTACGATCTCTACCTTGCTTAGCAGAACCGCCTGCTGACTCACCCTCAACGATAAATACTTCGGATTTAGCGGGATCTTCTTCTTGGCAATCAGCTAATTTACCCGGCAAACCTGCCATATCTAAAGCGCCTTTACGTCGCGTCATGTCACGGGCTTTTCGAGCCGCTTCGCGAGCACGTGCTGCATCAATCACTTTTGACACGATGGCTTTAGCATCTTGTGGAAATTCCAATAAGAATTCCTGCAGTTTCTCTGCCATCGTTGATTCAACAATAGCTTTAATCTCAGATGAGACTAATTTATCTTTGGTTTGAGCTGAAAACTTAGGATCGGGCATTTTGACTGATAGAACAGCAGTTAAACCTTCACGGAAATCTTCACCCGTCGTCGTGATTTTATCTTTTTTTAGATAACCTTCTTTTTCTAAATAATTATTCAATACCCGAGTCAAAGCCCCGCGAAAACCGGCCAAGTGAGTGCCGCCATCTTTTTGTGGAATGTTATTGGTAAAACAAAAGGTTTTTTCAATAAATGAGTCGTTCCATTGCATGGCAACTTCGACTGTAATGCGATCTTTTTCGGTTGAGAAATAGAAAACCTTTGAATGTACAGGTGTTTTATTGCGATTTAAGTCTTCAACGAAGGCTTTGATACCGCCGTGATATTCAAACAAATCACTTTTCCCAGTGCGTTCGTCCGCTAGGTGAATTCGGATGCCTGAATTTAAAAATGATAGTTCTCTCAAGCGCTTAGCTAGTATGTCATATGAAAAATGGATATTAGTAAATGTTTCTTTGCTTGGTTTAAACCGAACTTCAGTCCCGCGCTCTGTTGTTTCACCTACTGCGGCCAATGATGCCTGCGGCACGCCGTGTTGATAATGTTGTTCGTATAGTTTGCCATTGAGACGAATAGTTAAATACAGATGTTCGGATAGTGCATTCACAACTGAAACACCCACCCCGTGAAGTCCGCCAGAAATTTTATACGAATCATTATCAAATTTACCGCCGGAATGCAGTACAGTCATGATAACTTCCGCAGCAGAACGACCTTCTTCAGGATGAATATCGACGGGAATGCCTCGACCATTATCTTTAACAGATACGGTTTCATCGGAATGAATGGTGACATGAATGGCGTTGCAAAAGCCCGCAAGCGCCTCATCAATCGAATTATCGACCAATTCAAACACCATATGGTGTAATCCAGTGCCATCGTCGGTATCGCCAATGTACATGCCTGGACGCTTACGCACTGCATCTAAGCCTTTTAGAACTTTAATGTTCGATGAATCATAGCTAGCGGCACTATTCACTCTTCATTACTCCCAATAATCAGTTCACTTCCCTCGTTTCACCATGTTCCACGTGAAACATTTTTACGGGGACCCTGGCAAATGAGTCAGCTAATGCTTCGCGCTCAACAGCCGTTAAAAATACTTGCGCTTCTTGCCTCGAAAGCAGAGCCATCAGATTAGTTCTACTAAGACTATCAAGCTCTGATGGTAAATCGTCGATTAAGTAGATTGGGCGCCTATTGACGCACTGTTGTAGCATTGCTCCCTGGGCCACTATCATAGCACAAACGAATAATTTTTGCTGGCCTCTAGATAAGATATCTTTAACCGGCGTCTGATTGATTGTAATCTTAAAATCCGCCCGATGAGGCCCTAATTGGGTATATCCCACATATCTATCCTTATCGATAGATCGTTCGATTTCTTCTTGAAAATTCAAGCTATCATCCCAGCCTGGCTGATAACCCATTTTTAACCCAGGAATACTAATCAGCTCAAGAAGCGCTGAATTTAAAAAAGGCAATAACTGTTGCACAAAGTCTCGTCGCAATTCATGTAATGCTGATGCTGAGCGAACTAACTCTAGCGTCCATATTTGCAACTCTTTTTTGGGTGATTGCACACGTAGCGCGGCATTTCGTTGTTTTAGGGCTCGCTCGTATTGCTTCCAAATACGAAAAAAGTCATTAGTTAAGTAAAACGCGCCCCAATCCAAGTATTTTCGGCGAAAAATAGGACCGCCATCTAATAAGTTATAACAATTAGAATTAATTAATAAAGCTGGCATTAATTGTACTAATTCCGCAAACGAGGCGCCATCTTCTCCGGCAATCCGAATTTTCATATCACCATTGCGTTGGCGCTCTATTCCAATTGGAATGGGTGGGTTGGGGCTTGCTGTTTGAATATGCGCAAAAAGAGAGAGTTTTTTTGCGGTATGGTTAATTACGTGGCTAGTTGATGTGCTGCGAAATGAACGACCTCGACTTAAGTAGTAAATAGCTTCTAATAAACTGGTTTTGCCGCTGCCATTATCACCGTAGAATACATTGAAACCGCTTTCAATAGGATCTATTTTGACTGCGCTTAGATTACGAAAATCGGCTACATCGAGTCGTATTAATGACATAGGTTAAAAAAATACCTCTTTTTTGGTTATCATCCTAGGAAGGGTCAGCTGCAGCTTTTGTAGGGGCAAACCTGTGTGTTCGCCCTGCGGCTGACGTGGGAATGACATCTTTCGTATCGAGAGGGCGAACACACAGGTTCGCCCCTACAAAAGCGGCCGCGCATACGTCAGGCCGAATAGATCCACCTACCTATTTAACATTCTACAACCGCATAGGCATAACAACGTACAAGCTGTCGTCTTTTTCCGATGATTCGATTAATACACCACCATTTGGATCGCTAAAGGACCAGCGGATATTCTCTGATGCAATTGTTGAAACCACATCCAGCAAATAAGCCACATTGAAACCGATTTCCATACCATTTCCTTGGTATTCCATCTGAACCATTTCTTCAGCTTCTTCTTGTTCTGGATTATTGGCAACAATACGCAAGGTATCGCTCTCAAGCTGCAAGCGAATACCACGAAACTTTTCATTTGATAAAATAGAGGCGCGGGTTAGCGCTTGTTTTAGCGCTTCGCGGCTAGCAAGAACTGTATTTTCGATAGTACGCGGAATCAGTTTTTCATAATCAGGAAACTGGGCATTAATCAATTTAGAGGTAAAGGTAAATTCTGACGACTTCACTCGAAAATGATTATCGCCAATGCAAACTGTAATGTTTTCGTCGCTATTCACATCCATTAAGCGCATCAATTCCAGCACGCTTTTACGCGGTAAAATAATTTTAGCCTGTGCTGTTAATTCTGAAATATCATCAATCGAACTAAACGCCAATCGGTGGCCATCTGTCGCCACGCATTTCATAACGCCTTGATTTATATCAAATAACGCACCATTCAAATAATGCCGGACATCTTGTTGACCCATGGCAAAGTAAATTTTTCCAATCAGTTTTTTTAATTTTGCCTGATTCAGCGAAAATTCGGTTGTAAACGGAGTTTCTTCAACACTCGGAAAATCCTGTGCTGGTAATGTCGACAAGAGAAAACGGCTTCTACCTGAGCGCAATACCACGTTATCGCCTTCTAGTGTCATCTGAATGACCGCCGTTTCAGGCAGCGCACGGCAAATATCCAATAATTTGCGCGCGGAAACCGTAATCGCACCCGGTTCGGACGGCTCAGTCAATTGTGCAGTTCCAACCAACTCGATCTCAAGATCCGTTGCTGTCAAAGAAATGGTTTGATCTTTGACAGTTACCAAGACATTTGCCAGGATAGGTAATGTTTGTCGACGCTCAACAACACCACTAATCATCTGCAATGGTTTCAATAAGGCTGCACGTAGAATAGTTACTTTCATGGTTTTAATCTTCCGTAGATTAAGATAAGTTTTATGTAGTTAAAATTCGCAAGAGGTTAGTGTAATCCTCTTCGATATCCTGATTGGATAGCTTAAATTCAGCAATCACACGGCACGCGTGCAATACAGTCGTATGGTCACGACCACCAAACGCATCGCCAATTTCCGGCAAGCTATGGTTAGTCAGCTCTTTCGCTAGTGCCATTGCCATTTGTCTAGGTCTTGCGACTGAACGGCTACGTCGTTTAGATAACAAATCAGCAATCTTAACTTTATAGTATTCTGCTACTGTTTTTTGGATGTTTTCGATTGTAATTAATTTATCTTGTAACGCCAACAAATCACGCAAAGCATCTTTTACAAAATCAACGGTAATAGGTTTGCCAGTAAAATGAGCGTTAGCAATAATGCGCTTAAGTGCGCCTTCCAATTCTCGCACATTGGAACGAATACGTTTTGCAACGAAAAATGCCACTTCATAGGGTAAATTAATATTAGCAAGCTCAGCTTTGCTCATCAAAATGGCGACACGTGTTTCAAGCTCAGGCGGCTCAACCGCAACCGTTAATCCCCAGCCAAAACGTGATTTTAACCGTTCTTCGACGCCATTAATTTCTTTAGGATAGCGATCACACGTTAAGATAACTTGCAGCTGGCTTTCTAATAATGCATTAAACGTGTGGAAAAATTCTTCTTGTGACCGATCTTTGCCCGCGAAGAATTGAATATCATCGATCAATAAAGCGTCGACCGTTCGATAATAGCGTTTAAAATCGTTCATCGCGTTGGTTTGTAATGCTCTGACCATATCGGCTACAAAACGCTCAGAATGGAGATACAACACTTTGGCATTTGGATTATTACGAATAATTTGATTGCCAATAGCGTGCAACAAATGCGTTTTACCCAAACCAACACCGCCATATAAAAAGAGCGGATTATAAGCAACGCCTGGATTTTCACCCACCTGCAATGACGCGGCTTTTGCTAATTGGTTCGATTTACCTTCGACAAAGTTATCAAATGTAAAAGAAGCATTGATGTTGCTTTGATAATTTGGAATATCCGCCACAGTTGACGGTACTTTACCGCGCTCAGCCACAGGTTGAATTGTTTGCGTTTTATGCACAAAATCTGTTTTGCCAGTTTCAGTGCGTTTGCTACCAATTTCTAAACAAATACCGGGAGGCTCGGCGTGGCTAAACTGATTAACTAGCTCTGTAATTCGCGCTAAAAAACGATCTTTAATCCAGTCTAAAACAAAACGATTGGGCGCAAACAATGTAAGCCTGTCTTCGACATGCTCAACTTGTAGCGGTCTAATCCAAGTATTGTATTGCTGGGATGGAAACTCATCCTGCAAAGAACTTAGACATTTTTCCCAAAGCGTTGCGCTCAACTGACATCTCCCAAAACGATACAATAAAATCGAAGGACATAATAACATAGATTGTGTAGGGGCGAACCTCAGTAATGAGTTTGGTTTTAAAACTGTTGCTTCATTTTTTTTAACCCTCCTCTCCCCAACCCTCTCTTCCCACGCCTTTTGTGGGAGGAGAGGGTTGGGGAGAGGAGGGTTAAAAAAAGAAATTAATATTCATTCTGAAAAAAACATAAGCCTTGTCCACCGAATTACTATTTGCGTATCATGCGCATTCTCCCACACAGCTTGTTGGAAAAAAATTCGCTATGGAAAAAAACGCAAAAAAACTTTTAATTTTAGTAGATGGTTCTTCTTATTTATATCGCGCTTTTCACGCAATGCCATCTCTCTCAAACTCAAAAGGCAACCCAACCGGCGCCATTTACGGTGTTACCAATATGCTTCGTAAATTGCTCAACGACTATGAGCCCGAACAAATCGCTGTCATCTTTGATGCCAAAGGCAAAACGTTTCGCGAAGAAATCTATGAGCATTACAAAGCAAACCGGCCACCCATGCCAAGCGAACTTGTCCAACAAATTCAACCGATTCATGCCATCGTCCGCGCACTAGGCATTCCTTTAATTATTGAGGAGGGCGTTGAAGCCGATGATGTAATTGGCACTCTGGCACAACAAGCCAAAGAAAATAAAATCGATACCCTCATCTCAACTGGCGACAAAGACCTAGCTCAGTTAGTCGATGAACACGTGACACTCGTCAATACGATGACGAATACCTTATTGACGCCGCCTGCCGTAGTTGAAAAATTTGGTATTCCGCCCGAATTAATTATAGATTATTTAGCCTTGGTCGGTGACACCTCTGACAACATTCCTGGTGTGCCGCAAGTTGGGCCTAAAACAGCCGTAAAATGGTTAATCGAACATGGTTCACTGGATAACATCATCACCAACGCCGGTAAAATAACCGGCAAAGTTGGTGACAATTTACGTGCCTCACTGCAACAACTTCCTATGGCTAAATCCCTCGCCACCATTAAATTAGATGTCGCATTGCAGGTGACATTAGATACTTTAAATCGCACACCACCAGACATAGAAAAACTATCCGAACTGTATAACGAATTGGAATTCAAAAATTGGCTTAACGAAATTCTCGAAAAACATCAGCCGAAAAAAAATGAAAAACATGCTGCCTACGAAACTATTTTTACAGAAAACCAATTAGAAAAACTATGCGCCGATTTAAGCAATGCAGAAATATTTGCATTCGATACTGAAACAACGAGCTTAAATTACATGGATGCAAAAATTGTCGGTCTCTCATTTGCAACACAACCCAGAAAAGCCGCTTATCTTCCACTCGCACACACCTATCCCGGTGCGCCTACGCAATTAAATTGCGAAGCCGTTTTACAAAAACTGAAACCCATTTTCGAAAATCCGAACATAAAAAAAATTGCTCAAAATCTCAAATATGATTTTGAAATACTGGCAAATCACGGTATTCAGTTGCAAGGAATTGCTTATGATACCATGTTGGAATCTTATATTTTAGATAGCGCAAGCAATACACATGACATGGATTCACTCGCTTTAAAATATTTGGGCTGGCGCACAATCTATTACACGGATATTGCGGGGAAGGGTGCAAAACAAATTGGTTTCGATCAAGTCACGATTGAAGAAGCGTCGCCTTATGCTGCTGAAGATGCTGATGTCACATTGCAATTACATCATGCGTTATGGCCGAAATTTTTAAAAGAACCCGGTTTGAAAAAAACCTTTGAATCAATTGAAATACCTTTAATCACAGTGCTTGCGCACATGGAAAGAAATGGCGTGTTGATCGACGCTGACATGTTAACCAGACAAAGCACTGAACTTGAGTTGCGTTTAGTTGAGCTTGAACTTGAAGCTTATAAATTAGCGGGCGGAAAATTTAATTTAAATTCGCCAAAACAATTACAAGATATTTTATACAACAAACTAGCTTTGCCTATTTTGCAAAAAACACCGACAGGACAACCATCTACTGCTGAAGCTGTGTTGCAAGAATTAGCGCACGAATATCCATTGCCAAAATTTATTATCGAATATCGTGGTTTAAGTAAATTAATCACAACCTATACTAAACGTTTACCTGAACAAATAAATGCGCGCACAGGTCGAATTCACACATCCTACAATCAGACAGGTGCAGCCACCGGTCGCTTATCTTCATCAGAACCCAATTTGCAAAACATACCGATTCGCACGCAAGAAGGCCGTCGAATTCGTCAAGCATTTATCGCACCATCAGGTTATGAGTTAGTGAGTGCGGATTATTCGCAAATTGAATTGCGTATCATGGCGCATATCTCTCAAGATCCCAATTTGTTAAAAGCATTCGAACAAAATCTCGATGTGCATAAATCCACTGCGGCAGAAGTGTTAGGCATTTCAATTGATAAAGTGACATCAGATGAACGACGTGCGGCTAAAGCCATTAACTTTGGATTAATTTATGGCATGTCGGCTTTCGGATTAGCAAAACAACTTGGTATTGATCGACATGCTGCCCAAGATTATATCGACCGATATTTTGCACGCTATCCCTTAGTCAAAGCGTATATGGATAACACGAGATCTCAGGCTCACGCGCAAGGCTATGTTGAAACCCTGTGGGGACGGCGTTTGTATTTGCCTGAAATTAATTCCAGCCAAATCATGCGACAGAAAGCGGCAGAACGTGCTGCAATTAATGCGCCACTGCAAGGAAGTGCGGCTGATATTATTAAACGCGCGATGATTTCTCTTGATGATTGGCTAACGCAAAATCACACTGATGCCAAAATGATTATGCAAGTTCATGACGAATTGGTATTTGAAGTTCGAAAATCTGACGTTGAAAATTTCAAAGCTGTTGTGCGGACGCATATGATGAATGCTGCGCAGTTGAGTATTCCATTGTTGGTGGATATTGGTTCGGGTGAAAATTGGGATGCGGCTTCGAGTTGAGTTCCTTCCTTCTCCTATAACCACAGTTCCCCTGCATACAACCCCTGTCACCCCGCACACAACCCCTGTCACCCCGCACTTGTTGCGGGGTCCGGAATTAAAAACATAAAA
>JBDTIZ010000273.1:0-5600 GCA_039936115.1 Gammaproteobacteria bacterium | reverse complement strand
GAATTAAAAACATAAAAAAGTCATTTAAAAAAATAAAAATGTATTTTTTATTATTTAAAGCCCGGACCCCGCAACAAGTGCGGGGTGACAGTGGTTATGTGCAGCATGAGAGTGGTTGTGGTTTTTGTGGGAGGAAAAGGAGTTATCGTCTATAATCCCCCCCTATGAATAAAACAACCCACACCGTCCTTCTCGGCTTTGATTTCGGCATGAAACGAATCGGTGTTGCCGTTGGACAAACTGTCACAAAAACGGCACGCCCTCTTGCAACACTTAACGCAATGCAAGGTGTGCCACAATGGAATGTGCTCGATAAACTCATTAAAACCTGGCAACCCGATGGCTTAATCGTTGGTATTCCGCTGAATATGGATGGCACAGCTCAACCTATCACTGAGCTCGCGCGGCAATTCGCAACGCAATTGCATGAACATTACCAGGTGCCGGTTTACGAAATGGACGAACGCTTAAGCACCAAAGATGCGCGCGAAAGAATATTTGCTGAAGGTGGTTATAAAGCATTACGTGATGGACAAGTCGACAGCGTCGCTGCACAATTAATTTTACAAAATTGGCTAACAGAGTAACTATGAATTTGACCTCAGAACGTTCCACTTATTTTATGGGTTTCATCGCAATCATCGCGATGATCGGCCTCACTTTTTATTTAGAAAAATACGACGGTTTAATTCCCTGTCCGCTCTGTTTGTTACAACGAATTTCTTTCACCTTACTCGGTATTTTTTTTCTGCTTGGCGTTTTAATCAGTCAGAAAAAAATTTATCGTCTCTTTGTCGGGTTGATGTCAGCCTTGATGGCATTGTCAGGATTATTTCTATCTGGACGACAAGTCTGGTTGCAACATTTACCGCCAGATACGAATGCAGACTGCGGTGTTAGCTTGCAGTATTTAATGAACGCTTTACCCTTTGATCAAGTCATGGCGAAAATCATGCAAGGTACCGCTGAATGTTCGCAAAAAGGCTGGGAATTTTTGCATTTGAGTTTAGCAGAATGGTCGTTTATTTGTTTTGGTTTCTTTTTGCTTCTTTGCTTGCTACAAATTAAACGCGCGTTAAATAATTAATAATAAGTTTCGCTAACAAAAATAATACGCAACACACTATCAATCCTCGCAGTGGCGCATTTAACCAAAAACGCGCTGCTTTGCGCCAGAATGGCATTCTTTGAACTGGCATTCTTCTATCATCAAACCAGCTTTTTCCATAGCTAATGAAAACTTCTTCATTAGCATAAATATATCGCTTTGCTTTAAATCGCATAATACGATTTATTTCATCGAATTTATATGTCGCATTAGGTTCATCGGAATGATTATAAAGCAGACCAAAGCCGGTTAAGACAACTTTGTTCTCATCAGTGGGTCCAAAATAATAATCTCTAAGTAACTTGTCACCGCCATGAGTGACGATGCCATAACATTCTTCAATCACTTCACCTTGTTTAATATTGACGGAAGTAAAAACACCAATCCCGTGAATGGGTGATTTTTTAACGTATAAATGTTTTTGAGTTAACATAGCTTTCATAGTTGAGTTATATGATAATAATTAAATCCAGTCGTACTAGGCCAAAGTCTAACATGACACTAAAAAAGATCTGCGTAGTATTTTTGCTAGCGTTAAGCACCTTCTTGAGCATAACAGCGGTTAATGCACAAGATCCGTTCGGACAGAATATACAAATTACTACGAATTTCCGTGCGCTAATGGGTAAGCCAACTTGGTTGTTAATCATTCGTGATGTACAAAACGGCCAAGTGTTGCCCTATCTATACGACATTAAAAATAATGATAATTTCTGGATCGCGTTTACCTATGGCCACTCCTATCGTGTGGTGGCATCCACTCTAAAGTTTGGCCGGTTTGCGGTCATCAATAACTTTTGTCATTTAGAGAACGGCATCCTGACAGGGAAATCCATGATTGTCACTCTTACAGGTGATCTAACACCCAATCGCGCGACTGCACGTTGTAAAGTTTTAAAATATAGCGATACAGCGTTCACTATCGTAAGCCCTTCATAAAAATTAAAAGGAAGCATTATGCGATTTAATACTATTTTAGAAACCATGGGCAAAACTCCATTAGTTCGACTCAACCGAATAGGCCAAGAGTTACCTTGTGAAATCTATGGAAAATGTGAATTTTTTAATCCCGGTGGTTCCACCAAAGATCGTATCGCAATCGCAATGGTCGAAGAGGCAGAAAAATCCGGCAAAATAAAACCGGGCGATACGTTGATTGAAGCAACATCGGGCAATACGGGAATTGGTTTAGCGTTAACCGGCGCTGTAAAAGGCTATAACATTATTATTACCATGCCTGAAAAAATGAGTCATGAAAAACAAGTTGTCATTGAAGCGTTAGGCGCAAAAATTTATCGCACACCGACTGCAGCCGCTTGGAATGATCCTGAGAGTCATATTTCACTGGCTAAAAAATTAAATAAAGAAATACCGAATTCTCACATCTTAAATCAATACAGTAATCCTGCTAATCCAGAAATTCATTATCAAACAACCGCACAAGAAATTCTCGATGACGCGGGTGAAAATCTCGCTATGGTGGTTATTTCAGCGGGAACAGGCGGCACGATTACAGGTCTTGCAAAAAAAATGAAAGAAGTGAATCCCAAAATTCAAATCATCGGTGTCGATCCTTACGGTTCGATTCTCGGTGGCGGAACTGAAATTTGTTCTTATTTAGTTGAAGGAATCGGTTACGATTTTATTCCCGATGTATTGGATAACAGCTTGGTTGATGAATATATAAAAGTGAATGATAAGGATTCTTTTATCATGGCACGTCGTTTAATTCGCGAAGAAGGTTTGCTTGTTGGCGGTTCCTCAGGCTCTGCCGTTTGGGGCGCTTTGCAAGTTGCGGGACGTTTGAAAAAAGGCGAAAAATGTGTCGTTATTTTGGCGGATGGCATTCGAAATTATCTCACTAAATTTGTGGATGATGATTGGATGCGGAGTAATGGATTTATTGATTAATGCGATTTTTGTAGGGCGAATCTATGTGTTCGCCCTCTCAATCAAAGCGATAACATTTGAATATTAAGGCCGGAGGGCGAACACATAGGTTCGCCCCTACCTATTTTTTATAGGATCTATCATGAAAGAAAAACAATCTCTAGAAACCCGCGTCATTCACGCCGGGCAATCCCCCGATCCAACCACGGGCGCTGTGATGACGCCTATTTATGCGACATCGACTTATGTACAAGAAAGCCCAGGCAAACACAAAGGTTACGAATATTCACGCACGCGCAATCCAACTCGCGAAGCCTTTGAAAAATGTGTCGCTGACTTAGAATCTGGCGAGCGTGGATTTGCATTTGCATCCGGCATGGCGGCGACTGCAACCGTACTCGAACTTTTACAACCTAACGATCACATTATCGCAATGGATGATCTTTATGGTGGTACTTATCGTATTTTAGAACGCGTACGAAAACGTTCAGCGGGACTTAATATTTCTTTCGTCGATCTCAGTAAACCCGAAAATATTCTGGCGAGCATCCGTCCTGAAACACGAATGATTTGGGTTGAAACACCTACCAATCCAATGTTGAAATTAGCGGATCTTGAACAAATCGTTCAGATCGCAAAAAAACATCGTTTAATAACGGTTGCCGACAACACTTTTGCAACACCGATTTTGCAGCGTCCACTTGAACTTGGTTTTGATATTGTCGTGCACTCTGCAACCAAATATCTCAATGGTCATTCCGATATGATTGGGGGAATTGCGGTAGTGGGTGACAATAAAGAACTCGCGGAACAAATTGGGTTTTTGCAAAATGCGGTTGGCGCGATTGCAGGACCGTTTGATAGTTTTCTCGCCTTGCGTGGCTTAAAAACATTATCCTTGCGTATGGAGCGTCACTGCAGCAACGCGATGGAATTGGCAAGCTGGCTTGAAAAACATCCTAAAGTCGCGCGTGTTATTTATCCCGGCTTAGCGAGCCATCCACAACATGCACTCGCCAAAAAACAAATGGCGAATTTTGGCGGCATGATTACCGCTGAATTAAAAGGTGACTTACAAACAACTGTGCGTATGCTTGAGCGCTGTGAAATATTCGCTCTCGCTGAAAGTTTAGGTGGTGTGGAAAGTCTTATCGAACATCCTGCGATTATGACTCATGCCTCA
Source organism: Gammaproteobacteria bacterium (assembly GCA_039936115.1). Lineage (GTDB taxonomy): Bacteria > Pseudomonadota > Gammaproteobacteria > DSM-16500 > DSM-16500 > DATIJJ01. The sequence continues at coordinate 1,419 of JBDTIZ010000273.1, read as the reverse complement.
ATTCCAGTTGAGCAGCGACTGCAATTGGGTATTAAAGATAGTTTGATTCGGATTTCAGTTGGGGTTGAAGGTGTTCTGGATTTAAAAGCTGATTTGAATCAGGCATTGGGGTAGATCTTTGGATTTTTGTAGGGGCGAACCTATGTGTTCGCCCTGCGACCTTAATATGAATATGCAAAAGTTATCTCTTCGATTGAGAGGGCGAATACATAGGTTTGCCCCTACAAAAGATGATGTGCCCAAATTTTTTCTCCAAATCGAGACTGCAACAATCCAATCGCAATTAATATTCCAACCGGTGCCACAATCAACGGCAATAAGGCATAAATACTCATCAACACGCCTCCCAACACCGCCGTAATCGACCAGATTAAAGCAATCACAATAAAACAAACGCCCATTACTTTGCCTTGTTCTTGTCGCTCAACCACATCAGAATAAAGCGTTGTCAGACAGCTAAAAGCAATCACATCACCCACTGCTGTCGGAATCGCTGCAAACCAAATTAATAAAGTCCACTTGCCCGTCAGATGCAATAAAAAAAACACAACCGTCAACATTGTCCCCAGCAAAACTAAATATAATGAAAACAGTAAAATGTGCTGCATAGACAGAAAACGCGTTAACAAACGAATACCAAATGTAGTTGCCAGTGCCAACCAAAAAGCGATCAAACCCACAAATATACCAAGTTGATGAGGATCAACATTCAACACCGTTTTCAAAATAGGCGGAATAAATTGATAGTAAGTGCTCCAACTAATTTGGCTCAACAGCAAAATAATTGAAATGCGTAATACACCTTTATGTGCGAAGACTTTTTTGATTGTTTTCCAATTAAATTCACTCCAGCGTGTAGAGTTGCTTTTTTCAATTCGAGTTTCTTTAAAAATGATGACGGTAAGCAAGCAGCTAACGGCTGCAAAAATCCCCGCGATAAAAAAGGGCAGTGAAAAATTTAATTCAGTAAAGAAAAATTGCTTAGCAAAATAACCACCCATAATAGGGCCTAAAAATGCGCCGAGAGCAATTGCAGTTTGCAAATATCCCATATAAATAATTTTTTTTTCTTTAGAACTGATATCACCAATCACCGCTTGCGCAATTGGATTCGTGCGCGAAAATGCACCGCGCAACACATTACTGAGAAACAAAATGCTCAGCGAGCCCCACAAAATTCCAAATGCTGCTGTTAACGCAAAAATCAATGCGCCCAGCACTCCGATAAAAATAATTTTTTTGCGCCCAAACTCATCAGACAATGCACTTAAAATAGGTGTAACAAGAAGATTCACAGCGTTCGGTATAGAAATACATAATCCATACCACATACTGCGCACAGCAAACGATGTATCAGGCGGAAATAAGCTGGTTTGCAAATCAAAAAAGAGCAGCGTCAAAACGGGAAACGTAATATTT
>JBDTIZ010000272.1:0-14526 GCA_039936115.1 Gammaproteobacteria bacterium | reverse complement strand
GCTTCGCTCGCGCTCGCAATGACGGTAAAAAATACCTATTCTAAAAGTGTTACCGAGGTTTTGTCCCTATACAGCTTTCGCGGGAGTGACAACTCTTTCTTCCGATTGTCAACAGACCCTAGTATTTCTTGTTAAGAATATTTCCGTTTAATACATTGATCTGTACTTGCCAATTCACTAAGCACTAGGTGCGTAGCTGATGCAAGTATATCTTCACGGTTAACGGCATCTTTAGTATTTTGCGTCAAATAAATTGCTATAACAATGGGAGAGCATCCTGGCGGCCAAATGATGCCAATATCATTCGTTGTACCATATTGCCCACTTCCTGTTTTATCTCCCACAATCCAATTTTTGGGTACACCAGCCCGAATTTTAGCAGCGCCAGTGGTATTATTTTTTAGCCATGTTTGTAACTGTTTCTGTTGCGATAACGCAAGACCATCGCCAAGAACAACTTGCTGTAAACTATGTGTCATAGCTTTAGGTGTAGTTGTATCACGTGTATCTCCTGGTATTGCTGAATTTAACTCGGGTTCCCATCTGTTCATTCTGAATTTATTATCGTGAATAGACCTTGCATATGAGGTAACAGCTCCGGGTCCACCTAAAATTTTCAACAAAAGATTCATAGCAGTATTATCACTATATTCAATTGCCGCTTTACATAACTCAGCGATACGCATGCCACTATCAATATGTTGTTGAGTAATAGGTGCGTACTCGCTCTTATCTATGTCTTTTTTATCATAGGTAATTTTTTTCTGTAATAAGGCTGGGTTTGTTTCGCTTTTTTTAAGGATAGCTGAAACAACAATTATTTTACTTGTGCTGCAAAACGGGAATAGTTCTTCTGCGCGATATTGAACACGCACGTTATTCGCAGTATTTATGGCGTACACTCCAAGCCGTCCACCAGAAGACGCTTCAAGTTTTGCTAGTTTGATCTGTATCAAAGTCGAGTCAATTTGTTTAGCGTTAGCAATTAAAGGTATGGAAACAATTATAAAAACAATTGCGGATGTTGCTACTAATAAAAAACGTTTAATTGATGAATAAAACATATTAAATATCTTCTTATAAAAATTATTTGACGTGTATAACAAACTGATGTCGCTTGTTATGTTCTACAGCCCAAGTAGCTAGAAATTTTGCGGATTGAATGTCATCAGTTATAAAACGACCTAATTTGCGGCTACTATACTGACCGTCGAATCCTAAGTCTACGTCTTTTCATAGCATTTCAAAACAACGATTAAATAGTCTGACAGATAAAGAAAAAGATGCTTGTAATTTTAATTCTAAAGCAGTATTTGCAGGTATTTCAAAATAATGTGAGCAATGCTTCAACTGTTGATCCAGTGATACCTATTTCAATTATTCACACATTTTAAGAGGACTATATACGTGAATTATATTCGCTTTTAATAAATAACATACTCCGTAAAAAATACGGATTGGCTTGCTCATTTTTTCGAGACCGTTTTTTTTACGAGAGTTATTGTTTAAAAAACTATGCGTAGACAATCTAACAGTTGCATTCGATATTCATAGTGCTAATATTCTCACAAAAATTCATCCTCTAATAATCGATAGGGAAATCATATGCAACCAAGAAATAATAACATTTCAAAACCCTTTAGTATGTCAACCTCTGCGACTACAGGTATGCCAGCAGCAACTATAACTGGTTTGGCCGAAGGCAGTGGTCATGGAGCAACAGAAGGTTTTGCCTCAGTAAAGAATATGAGCGAGAACACTTCGCATAAAGATAGTTTACTACTTGCTTTGGATGCGTTATTTAAAGAAGGAAAGGATGCAAAATTTTCTGCTGAAAATCCGGTGCTAGATATTTTCCCTGACCTCAAAGATGCCTTAGTCTCAGTTAAAGAAGGTTTTGCGTGGTCAGCCTTAATTGGATCGATTGCTCCTGTTAGTACAATCGGTCAAGTTTCTCAATTGCCGCTTGATTTGACGTCTGCAATTCATGGCTTATTAAATTCAGTTGAGAATTCAGATAAATTCACACGCTCTGATGCATCCACTTTTGATGTTAATGAGGCTAACAATAAAGGTTTTTCAGGTCATTGCAGAGCATTATCAAATGAATTCAACAATATTAGCAACAAGTTGGAAAATAATATTGATAACCAAATAAAAGGCGGAGCTTTTGGAGCGACCCATGCGGTCATGGCCAAATCCACTGCCAGTATTCCGGGGACTCTTTCGCTTGCATCAGCCGGAGTTTTATCCGCAGGCCTAGATATGATTGGTTCAACACTACGTGACGCTGGGGCATTGACATATTTCTGTGATAAAGAATCCGCAAGTGAACAAGAAAAAAATATTTATCATGCATTGAATGTGTGCATTCAATCATTTAGCGAGAGCAAAGACAGTAGAGAATCGCTTAAAGCTTTAAAGGCACTTGAAGAAGCAATTTCCAATTTTAAGCAAGCGTCTGAATTAAGTCACAAACATACCGTTACCAGCCCAGCCATAACTGTTTTTGTACGTCTATTAACATCAGGAACATTTTTAAGTACGTTACGAGCTGTTAATTCTTCCGCACTGGCTTCTATTGCAGCGAACGAAGAACTGACGCGTAAACGCGATGACTTTTCCGAGAGCACGACTCAATCTGCGGCTAAAGCAAGCTCTCTCGCTGAGGTTAAAGTAGGAGATGCTGCTGCTCCCCACACGCATTCACAAAATCTAACTGCTTTAAGCAAGAAATTTGATGAAATTATTGCTGAAATCAATAGGAATTTGGCCCTCTTTATCAATAACGACGATGATCTTAGTATAATTGCTAAAACGGCGTCATCTACTGTCGGTCTTAGTGCAGCAGTCACAGCGGTTCCAGTGCTGATCACAGATTTTGTTGGATTGATCTCCCGAGAATTAAGTGGGACTCTCGATTTCATCAAAAATGACAAAGGAATAGAAAGAGAAAGCAAGCAAACTTCTGCGACAGATAAAGAAAATACAGGCGTGCATTTGGATGCGCTGATAATAAGAGCGTCCCAATTAGCAGAAAGATTAGAAAGATGCCATCAACTAGGTGTTTCAGCACCAGTTGTGATGGGTGTCAGCCATGCTGTCACGTGCGGCGCATTGGCAGTATCACTCAATTCAGTTGCGGGGATGTGTTTTGCACTGAGTGAATTACGTACTCTCCAAGATAGTCCTAGTGCACCTTTAAAGCTTAGACCAGAAGAGAAAGTGCAAGCTGAAAAAGATAAACAATCCGTCATTAATTCTAACAATCTGACAGCCGCAAAGTCAGGTACACAAGCTGTTTCTGCTAATTTGACACTTCATCAACAGTTACAAAGTGTGATGGAAAAAATTGTATTAACCCGTCGTACAGGTGATATTTTAAATTTCGAGCAACCTGGCGCTGAGCGAAATGATTTAAACAGCACCGCAAAATCCACGATCGGTTTTGCAGAAAACAGCACGGGCTTTATATCTGGTGCATTAGGTATGCTTGCATTAGCCTCATTACAAACAGGAATCACCTCTGAAGTATTTTTTCGATTATTACGTCTTGCTACAGCCAATAGTGATAACAGTCGGAGACTAGGTCGTGGCGTAGATAAAATCAAAACCGGCGATAACTCACAATCAAACTTCAGTATTCTCAGTAATGCTACTCGACTAAGTGCTGAAAAAGATGCATCGGGTACAGGAACGCTTCTTCATACATCACATCATTTATCTGAGGCTATTTTTTCACGGTCTCTAACTGTAGCACTCTGTCAATCCGGTGTATTAAGACAGGCGCTTCTTAAGCTGACTCGCGAAGCTAAAGAACGAAACAGGCATCTGATTGGCTTTAATGATAGCGCCGTTACTTCTGTTGTTATTATCGATCAATTAACAGGTAAAATTCGTGAAGTCCTGGATGAAGTGGAGCGAGGCCAAGGTCAAGAGCCGATGCCGGGATTAAATCAAGATATGGCAAGTCAAATTGCAAGTATCAGTCAGACAACTCTAGCATCTTCCTTGAGTACTCATAGTGCATTCATTGTCTCTTTTTTACAATCTACTGCCGCGGCGTCGCTTGCAAGTGACATCGCGCCAGGACATAAAAATGAAGCTGTGCTTGATAGTAGCATAAGCAATGCTATCAGCACTGGTCTCAATATCATTCAGGCTTTCACGAAGAATTGTATTGGCGCATTGCAAAAAATCGATGGCGACGTTTATCGACGAGAAGATCAAAATGCTTTTTCACTCGGATCACATCTCAGCTTAAATCATACGACAGCAACATCGATGGTTGCCTCCTGTTGCTTATCATTATTATGCGAAGAAATGCTTGAAATGAGCCTGGTCAGTCGTTCGTTGACCTTACTGGACGAAGCAAAAGTAGAACTTAGCAGTGGCGTAGCGTTGAATGAATCGCAACTACGCGTAAAAATAACTAGCGATGCTATTTTAGATGATAGTAATTCTGGCCAAGCGCAAAGCATCACGCATGCGTCTTCAGCGTTGCGATTAACACTTTCACATCTGGGTGATTCTATTGCTGATCTGGCTGCTAAGCTAAATCAACAAATAGATACTGCTGTTGAAACCCAGAGAGATGGCATGAATTTACATACTTCACAAAGATCGATGTTAAAATCACTGGCTTCCTCTCTAAGTCATTGCAGCATTACTCTTTCACAAGTATCAGGCGTGTTATCCATGTTACCCATGGTTTCAGCAGGTACGATCAATGAAATCAGACATTTTATCCATACCCGCGATGTTGATTTGCACTTTAGGCAGGTGCAAAGTAGTGCAGGGTGTTCGAATAGTGAAGAAAGTTCCAGGACGACTATTTTGTTTGGTATCAGTACTGATTTTGTGAGTGACATCATACTTAACATAACAAAAATGCTTCTGAGAACTTCCTTGGTTGGTTTAGATACTTCATTATCTGTCGCAAAAATCTTAGAAATTTGTTGCCTTCATCCTCGTCCCGATCAAGCACTTACACAGGAGATGGTTGGATCGACTCAACCGAATGGTTCAATTAAAAATTTACACAGCCAAACACAACGCGTTTCTGTAGCAACGAGTGTAGCGAGTGCCATTGTCTCTGATGCAACACAGACACAGATTAGCATTGTGGATTCTGAATCTACCCAACAATGTATTCGAACTATTCAGCGTGCGGTAGATCGCGAGATCGAGAAATGCACTATATTAGATGATGATGTAGCGGAAGAAGAAATATCACTGAGATTATTTTACAAAATACTGATCCAAGTTATCGCTCAATATGCAAAATGTGATCGGGATTCACCTGATGCTGACTATGCTGACTTAGTAAATAGATTCGATCGCGGTGGTATCAGCTTATCCAATTATCACTCAGACCATGGTGGAATCCATTCACGTCTTTATGCGCCAGAAGAAAAACCTAAACAAAATAATCTTATCAAAGATGATGAATTCATGGGTTGTGATGATGCCCCCACTATGTTAGCAACTTTTATCATTCAAGCTGCTAAAAACGAAGTAAAAGAAAATCAAGAAGGCGACACTTTACTGAAAAAATTTAAAAACAAATTAACTGATGATGGTAATAAACATTTGAGCGATAAGGCTCAAAAAATCTGGACGTATATAGTCAATCAAACGTGTGATCAAGTTTGCGACTTGCATAATCGTAATCGTTTGCTTACTTTTAATCATGTACAGTTAAAACCTTTTTCCAGAAAGAATTTCATCAACACGATGACAATTGGTGAGCAGCCAGAACAAGACCAGGAACATAAGCAAGCTCCGGAAGAACATGTGTTACTTGGCATTTCATTCGAAGGAGTGCAAGAAGGTAGACAATCAAGACATTCTCTTAGATAGATATGAAAATACAGATATCAATGCGCTTCCTTAAGAGAGCACTGTTACCGCAAGTTGCCACCCCGCGTTTATTGTGGGGTGGATGTTATTGAGATATCTTCCTACATAACATTATTTTTGTCATAAAATTATTTTAACCATAGGCAACACGTATGCAGCGTCTAGAAGAAAAATATTTTGTCCCACTACGCCAGTCATTACCGAATAATTTTTTCCACCTATTGACGCCAGATGAAAAGTCACTAGCACAGGCTTATCCTTTGCTTAACATGATCTGTAAAGACCGCGAAGCGGTTGCTCATCTTCGAGAGCAGTTTAACATCCTCCCACCTAAACCATTATCCAAAAAAGAGATAATTCAACAGGCGGAAAAGGTTTGCGATAAACTCATTGATCTTGAAACTAGCTGTCAACAAAATATTTTATTCATGTATCGTTTGCCAATCATTATGGGTGAATTTCCAGTTCACACACGTGCTATCAATAATGCTATTAAGAAATTTAATCAATTTGTTGAAGATTATTATCAAAATGATGACAGAATCGATAGCCAACTATTGAATGCTGCATATAAAAACATTTTGATCGAAATTAGACAACATGGTTCGCAATGCGATAGTGATTCATTATGGCAACTGCTTAGCATGATGGTAGGATGGTCTACCGAACCTACGGCTAATATATTTAAAGAATATCCATTTTTGTTATATTCTCCTTCCTCTCTTGCTCAGGAAAATAAGGAAGAAAAAGTACAAGCAGTTGAAACTCAAGAACAGCTTTTTAAGTTGGTGGTCGCAGACTCCACGCTGCCAAACAAAATAGCATCGCTAAATAATCCTTTTATATCCGATTATAATTTTAATTTTAATCGTGCGGGACAATTAACTGAAACAGACACGCTACTGTCAAATATGTTCGGCCTTAAAATTTTTGGTCACGTGGATGCTCAAGTTAAATATCCACCCAGATTTATTCCTTTAGCGGAATTGCATTCGATTATTTATCGTCAACTTTCTCATCGCATGGATGTTCCGCAAGATGAAATTTTCAATTCTTGGATTGATCATAGTCTATCGAGTTTAGGCGTAGAATTTATAGCGCAAAGTGACGAAAACGTAAGTGATAAATTCGTTAATCCTTTTTTGTCTGAACCGATTAGCTTCTTAAATCCAGAAAAAATACATCACGTTTTACAGAAAACCTTAATACCTTATCAAAGTGAACTTCACCAAATAAATACAGTGCAATTAAAAATTATTTCACACTACCTGTTTGAACTGCTGCAAGGATTTCAAATCAATCCTGGACTAGCTTTAGGTATAGGTGCCAACTGGGATGGCACTGTCAATCTGTCGAATGAAGGGGGAGCCTATTCATTCAAGTTCAATGAAGCAGAAGCTGCCTGGGGAAAACGGTTTAAAGAATTAAGTTTGCACCGCCAAGGTCCTGCAGAAGCATACATGAATGCAGGTAAAGGTATTCCTTATGAAGCAGGAGGATTATTAACTGGTTTTGATTATATGACACAGTTAAAACCGTCAGAGCATCATGAATTAATTTATAATGCACTTGTTGATAATTTAATCGCAGAACTTTTTCCAGAACCTGGTTATTTTGAAAATCAGCAATATAAAAAGTACCGCAAAGAGCATATTGTATGTAAAACAAAAGAGGGTGACACAATAATAGAAAGCTTTTATCAAATTAGTGATAATGGCACGTATTTTAAAGACAAGAACGGCGTCTTCAAACAAACACCGATGTACCGACGTGCTGGAACTCTGGAAGTTTCCGCTTTCCCTCGAGATTCTGGCTACAGCGAAAATTCACGAGCTTCTTACGCAGGTAATCCTCTTGCTCCACTACAAGTACAATATGCTCAATCCATGCATGGAAATACACGAGGACATTACGCTTATGATCCTATAAACAAGGATCAATTTATACCAGACACATTTTACGGACAAGTCATGTTAAGTGAAAATGGCGACTACTTGCCGTTCAATGGTATTGTGCCGAAAAATTTTGATAAAAATTTAAAGCAAGAGAATGAACTCTGTGCTTCATTCGTTATTCGTATGGTGCAGTCATCGCGCATCAGGGAATATTGTCCGACGTTTAATGAAACATTAGATAAAATCAAAACTCGATTTTTACCTTCTTATGAAAGAAAAATACCAAGTTTATCGGATCACAATCTGACTTCTCATGTCAAATCTAAATATATGCAGCTTGATCAAATGTTGCAACAGAATAATCGTAAGTTTGCAGATTGTCAGAAACTGTTTTATTCCTTGTTCAAAAATCTGATTTATAGTTTAAGCGTCTATACGCATCATGATCAGCATCTGAAAAGTTCTTTTATTCAATTGATCACTTCAGCTGAAACATTTCACCCTCTCGGTAGAGCAAATTGTGAACGTATTATTCGTGAGTTGATAATTAGCAGACCTATAACAATTGCGCCTGTGATGCTTAAAAAATATGATGACATGATTGATTATTTAAAAGATTTAATTACGTACTTTTACCCTACTCCGTCAGATTCGGTTGCTAAACTAATAGCGCTACATGCCAGAAAAAATGTAAAGCCTTTATTAGAGACAAAAAGCATAGCTGACTATTTTGTACAAATGCAAAAATCTCAACAAGCGAATCTTTCTCGTCGACAAACGCCTGGTATGGTTTATTCAGCGCTAAAATATGGCGGAGTCTCAAAAGCGGTAGTCGAAGATTATAAAAAAATGCATGGCGATAATTTCAAATCGGGTTATCGAGATCCAGAGGGCAACCAAATGGGCGAACCACAAACACATGAGCGTGTATTGGATTGGTTGGCAAAATCATTGGGTGCCGGTTTGCAATTGGCGCAAAGATATAATTTGTTTGCTGTAATTCGCCGTCCTCTAGTCCAACCTTATATACAAGTTAAAGAAATGTCTCATGCGCACAAGTCAGTAGGGTATTTAGCACTTGCCATGGAAGGCGTGAAAGGATTTGTTTGGGATGGTCTTTTGATCGGAGCTTGGCAAACTGTCACAACACCTTTTTTAATGTGTGGAGATCTTGTAAGTTGGGCGGCCTTGACTGTTGCTCCAAAGAAAATGCAAGAAAACGCGCTAATATTGTCTGCAGCTTCCACAAATGAACCTGGTTTAAAAGTCAAAGCATCCATGCAATCTCGTGATTATATCTTGCAATTAATTAATCAATTTCAACATACCAATGATAGACCCGCTCTCTATAATGTAAAAAATAATTATCTTCTAGAAGCCTCTCGATTGTTAAAAATTCTGTATCCAGACCTGCTGTCGCATGAGATCGATTGCTGTCTTGACAGAATGGAAAAAGATTTTCCATTAACGCATGAGGAGTGGGGGCAATTATTAAAACCATTTACTGAGGTTTTGCGTCACCCAGACTTACTAAAATTCAGCTCAGCAATCAATTATGATTTTATACACGCTGTTTTTAAATATCTCAGTGATCCACTGAATCAATTAAATTCTAAAATTGCACTTAAACAAATCCAATCTTTTTATAGGTTAAACTCGGCTCAAACAAAAGCACTTACTGTGTTCGTTAATTTCTATAGCAAAATTATTAACCCGATAAAAAAGCAACAATTCATTAAATTATTTCAATTTGGCGGTGCTATACAGCAAATTTTGCAAGTGAAGGATAAACAACTACACAAAATTCAAAATTGGTTGATGATTGTTTTTAATGAACAATGGTTGCGTGTAATTTTGTTTGAACAAAATTTCAAAACTTCGCATAAACCAATGACGGCGAAGGTTCTTGACCAGATTATCGATCATTTACCAGATAAGATAAAAAGACCGCTTTATGATCTTTGTCATTCTCATAATCAGAATAATTTAGACAAATATGTATTAGATGATCATCATAAAGTATTTATTAAAGAATGCTACGCGGTCATTAATACTATAATTGATGCAAATCAGATAAATAATCTAATCCAGCGTTGTAAAATAATGATAACTGTCAATCCGAGTGCTTTAAGCATCAAAGATAAAGCAAATGCCAAATGGAAACATTTTGCTGAAAGAGAGCTTAAGCATGCGCCACTTTCAACAATCGCCGTCAACGAAATCATTGACGATTTATCGAGTAAACTAACCGCATTGCCGAAGCTCAGCATGAAATTGCAACAACTGCGAAGAGATTATCAGAAAATAATTTCTGATCATCTGCAGTCAGATCCAATACATAACTCAATCCATATCAGATCAGTTGATGCTTTCGGTGAAGAAAAAACGAATGATCCCCTGACTCAATTTTATAATTCTGCAACAGAGCTATATCTACAGTTAATCAAAGTGACAACTGATCACCAAGAAGCATCGAGTTTGTTGCGTAATTTTATTGATGTGACTATGAATGCTCTTGTTAACGCAAGGTTGGATAAAGTAAATATTTTTTCAAATGATGCAAGGACAAATATCAATCCGTTGCTTAATTCAGTAGCGATAGAAGAATGGTTAAATGCTGTTCGCAACAATAATAGTGATCTTCGCGCACTCCTCGAGCAACAAGTCCAGCAATCTCCTTCGCTAGATCATGCTTTATGGCGTCAAAAATGTATTTTCCAGATATTAGAAAAACGTCATCTCGGTGAGAGAGTTCGCAAAACAGGCGTGCAGTCATTATTGCGTTTCTGGTGCCAACATAAAAATAATGTAACTCGATCAGGCAAAATCTATTTTGATGAAAAAGAAACGCAGCCACGAAAAAGTGCAACCATTTTCAATGGTTCTCGGACAATGGAATATGCGATAAATCGTGTAAATGAAAAAACACCTCATAACTTGCGAAGAATTAGATAATGAGTATTTCGGGCTCTTTCCTTGCGTCCGAATTGATTAAGATGAACGCCTAAACTTGGAATAGAGTAATTTGAAAATGCTATTTGATCCAGAGGGAAAATTTGTGGCTGCACCTGGAGGTGCTTACATAGTTTTTTCTCCTAAGGAATTACCTCTCTATCACACTAATAAAGAATTTGCTGAAGCATATAAGAATTTATATAAAGCACAGCAGTTAGTTGATATTGCCCGAACGAATGCAACTCTATTGAATTCTAAAATTGAAGCAGAATTAAAAGTGCAATCTCCAGATAGTAATTCAACGCTACTAAATAAAGATATTACGCCTGAGAGATTGCCTAAGCTTGCGAAAAGTATTTCTTCTGCTCAAAAAGAACAGCAAGCAGCTTATATAGCTTAGCGCTAATTGACGCACTCGCTAAGTTAAGTTCGCTAATTAGTGATTATAATTCTAAACATCAGGCAAATTTCTAGAGAACACATTTTTCCAATGTTTTGGTGGTAAATCCAAGGATAGCTATAATTCTCATCGCTTTATTAATCAAAGAGATAAAATTAATGAATTTTGCGTATTTCATTTATGCTTATTCCCTGTCAGATAATTCATTGATTTACAAAATAAAATGATTGCTAAGATGATACTACTGAGCAATATATATTTTTAAGCGTAAAGAGAAATGTATTCAATGAGTAAGACACATACACTGTGATGGCAAACTCTCAATAGTAAAAGGTATATAATAATACTTTAGACAGACGGCTTAGTTTGCCGTGGGAGGTTACAGCTATGAAACTACTCACCTTCGTTGCGACAGCTTGTTTAGCTCTTGGTACACTTAGCGGTTGTGTGGCGACAGTTCAGCCTGGTTATGGATATCCGCGAGGATATTACTATAATCATCCATATTATAATGGTTACAATGGGTATTATCATCGCGGTTATTATTACAATAATCACGGATATTATCGCCGCGGTTATTGGAGATAATATTTAAACCATTACCCATAAGCAGTTTTGGGACAAAAAAAGTAGGGTGAATTAGATGTGTTTTTTGCATCATAATCCACCCGAGATATTCTAATCACAAAAACTTATGGGTAATGAAAATAAAAAAATAAACCTGTCATTCCCGCGAAGGCGGGAACCCATCTGGTTAGATTCCCGCCTTCGCGAGAATGACAGGTTCATTAAATTTTTTATTTTGCTTTATTTGCAAGGCAGTGTGCTATTACTACAATAGATATTTGCGAGACAAGTCCCTGCTTGCTTCGAGTCCGATTGGAGTATAATGTTTCTTTAATGTTTCTCTAATAAGCTTTAAGCTGTTTCCATTCAAAAAAGAGATATCCGTTGTATTCACAAGACAATCATATAAAAAAGATCCAGGCTTTGTGTATCCATACTGAAGTACTTGGTTTTTTTGCCCTTGCTCTACTCCATTGAGTAATGCGCACAATAACAGTGTTTTTTCAGCAAGCGTTAATTTTTCTTGTAGCTTAAATTTTCCCCCACTGCTTTTTGTTAAAAGTTCAAAATGAGGGTCCATTAATTTTTCAAATAAAGAAGGCGCCAAGCTGTTTCTGTCTGCGTCACTCATGTCTTTTGATAAGAAGAGTTTTAGTAAGCTATTGAGGGTTGGATTATCAGCTTTTTCTTCGATTGGTGATGAGCCCAATTTTTTTTCCAAATCTAGTGCTTCCATGCCAAATTTAAAGCGCATAACAATATTAACGTTACGTATTTTCCACATCTTATGAAGGATTTCTTTGCGTTGAGCGAAATTTGTTGCTCGTTCATCAAGAATCACACTTTTATTGGCATGATAACTATCAATTATTTCTTTTTTATCTTCTTGATTTCCATTTAAATTAACATTTAATGCAATAAAATTTGCATTTAGTTCTTTTTCATATTTAACCAAATTCTTTTCTTGTTCCGCGTATACCATGAGCAAGGCAAGATAAGGATTGAGTCCAGTAGTAAAATCTTTGACTGAATGCTTTTCCTCATTTGCGCAAATTAACTCTTCAAATTTTGCAATGGCACTATCAAAATCTTTATAGATTGCATCAATTAATCCAAGTCGAAAAAGTGTTAGCTGCCTAATAGCTTCGTTGAATTCAGCATCAGCAGTTTGCATAAGAGGGAGTAGTGCGAGAGCAAATGATTCTTTCGCTTGGGCTATATTTCTTTCTGATAAAAAATTACAACCTGCAAAATATAGAGCAAAATTACGCGACAAACTAGGATTTCTTAAAGCAAAATCACTCAGATTATTAAATATATAGTCTGCATCATAAAAAGAAAACCATGCAGAGGATGCTTTTATTTCTAGACGTTTTTCAGCCATAAACTTATTAAATGTATCTGCGAAGATGTATTCAGAAGGAGCATCAGGCATCACTAGCAAAACGCTCGATGTATCTACTATATTGATTGATAAGTGAGATTGAAAATGTTTTCCAGCTTGTTTTACTCCTAATAAAACATTCAATAGGTCGCGTAAGATAACTGCGTCTAAAAAATCTGCGCTATTCAGTGGGAGTGTTTTACACACAGATTCAAGTATGCAATGAGCCCGCAAAAATTCGCCTTTAGCAAGTTCCTCCCAGCTTTTTAAATAAAGCCAGTCAAAATGCTCAGGTTGTTCTTTAATTGCCGTAGTAAAATAATCGATTGCACTTTGCCACTGTTCACCGCTAAATGCCGCAAGACCACGACGCATGCTAGCGTTAATCTTTTTTAATTTAGGTGAAAGATCAGGTTTTCCTTCTTCTATTTCTCGTGGTTCAGGGGAATCTGTTCTGATATCAAGTAGTATTGATTTATATAATAACTCACATTTATCCTTGTCGCCCTCTAACAATTTGAGGGCAATTTTCATATCGGCATTAGCTAACTGTTCTCTATTTAAATTTTGCTTAGTATAAACAGCAGCACGAAAAATATATAAACGAGCAGTGGGTTGTCTTTTTATAGCCAGAGTTAATTGATTTTCGATGGCACCTAAACTGTTTACGCCTTCCTGCATGTAAAGGCTAATAAGTTTTTCATCTGCAAGCCCCGCCGCGTCCTTTGCATATTTTGGCATGCAGCTAAGATAATTGCGTGCGTCGTTGAAATGATCGTTATGTAGTAGGGTGCGTATTATGTTCCAAAAAACAACGGTTGTTTTTTGATGAGATTTTTGTTCGAAGCAGGCTTTGAAATCGGCTTGAGCTCTTTGATGGTGACCTTGCAAAAAATAAATTTCGCCACGCAAATAATAATAATCAGGTGTACTCTCATTTAGTGATATAGCTTTTTCTATAAATACAAGTGCAATATCTAACTTGTCTATGAGCATCTCAGGAAATTGCTTTGCTAGACCAACATATTTTTGTGCAAATTGATAATGTTTTGTTGCCACTAGTGTTGAAAGGACCAATGATGGCTGCTTTCGTGCTTTCATTTGATATGCCTCGTTTTGGTTTTTTTTTATCTATTTATCTTATGCATGTATGATACTGAATTAGTATTAAGAAAACCTTAAAGGAGTATCTCAGTAACATGATATTTTTAATGATTTTATCGACTGGAAAGAGGTAATTTAGAACGACTAAGTCGATGATGCTTAGCCTCAGTATATTAATATTAAAAAAACGATCTAGTCCAACTCTTTGAATTTATGCAAATATATAAAACTGGCTGTCAGTCAGATATTTGCCACCTTGCCGCGCATTGTTGCAGATTTTTTTGCTTTTGTAGGCGAACCTATGTATTCGCCCATCCGTCCCTTCGCTGTCACCCCGCACTTGTTGCGGGGTGACAGTG
>JBDTIZ010000271.1:0-11773 GCA_039936115.1 Gammaproteobacteria bacterium | reverse complement strand
TGATGAATGTGTGCCATCATTTCTTCGCTCAACCCATGATGACAACCAAGTAAAATCCCGCCGCGCATAACTTGATCCGCATGCGGATAACCGTTACTAGATTCATGACGCTTAATATTAGCAAATCCAGGCTGGCGTAAAATATTGCCGGTAAAAACAGTGCGAGTTTGAATATTTCTTTTTTCTAAAAAGATTTGCAATTCTTGACGTGTGAAAGGCGCGTTATCTTTTACGGTTAAAGCAAAAGCCAACCATCCTGTTCTGGAATTGGGTAATTGTTTAGGTAAAATAAACCAATCTTGATAATTACCAAAAAAATTCATGTGTGATTTGAAAGCGGCTTCTCGCGTATCAATATTCTTATCTAATTTTTTTAATTGAACCAGACCAAATGCAGCACCCATTTCAGAAGGTTCCATATTGTAACCTAGCGCTTCGAAAACAAATTTCGCATCGTAATCAATACCGTCTACTTGAATGTTAAATCGATTTTCAATCGCTTCTGATTCCACAAACAATGATGAGCTACGTCCCCAGCTACGCAATAATTTTGCGCGTTCAGCTAAGCGTTGATCATTCATACAGAGCATTCCGCCGTTGCCAGCGCAGTTAATCACGTGAGATCCATAAAAACTCGTTGTACTCATATCAGTATAGTTGCCAACAGAAGCACCATTAATGGTTGCGCCTAATGTATCAGCAGAATCTTCAATCACGAACAGATTGTATTTATCGGCTAATTCACGCAGTTTTTGCCAGTCGGGAAGATTGCCGAGTAAATTAGGAACCATCATCGCTTTGGTTTTAGGCGTAATCATTTTTTCAACTAAGTCGGCATCCATATTGAATGTGCCAGGCGCGACATCGACAAAAGCTGGGATTAATTTATTTTTTACTAAGGGAGCAACCGTGGTTGAAAAAGTTAAAACAGGGGTGATGACTTCGGATTCTGGGGGTAAATCTAATATTTCGACAGCTAAATAATTTGCCGAAGAACCTGAGTTCACCATGACACCATGTTGTTTAGCAAATAGATTGGAAACGCCTTGTTCCATCTCGCGTACATGTTTTCCCATTTGAGTAGAAGTACGAAGGACGGCGACAACGGCTTCTATTTCTTCTTCACCGTGCACGGTTTTGCCATAAGGAACATGAATAAATTGTTGTGTGGTCATTGTGATCTCTCTTTAAAGTGTAATTTCTGCCCGAATCGTATGGCTATTGCTTAGATAAGTTTTGATCTCTGCCAGTGTGATATCCCGCATGTTTTCTTGTGCTTTGTATGCTTTATACCAATTGACTGTCTCTTTTAAACCTCTTTCGAGGTTCCAGCGTGGCTGCCATCCTAATTCAGATTTTGCATTCGAGCAATCCAGTTTAAGATAGGTTGCTTCGTGGGGATGTTCTGCGTTCTCAGTGACCCATGAAGTATGGCTGTTCCAGAATTTTAGTATACGGTCAGCAATCCAGCTGACGGGTTTTACATCATTTTCGTTCGGCCCAAAATTCCAAGCTTGTGCATATTTCCTTGGCGATTCAGATAAACGTTCTGCCAACAATACATAACCATGTAGAGGTTCTAGCACATGCTGCCAGGGTCTCAATGCATGAGGATTGCGAATAGAAACATTCACATCATTCATACACGCTTTGATAATATCAGGTATTAAACGATCTTCTGCCCAATCACCGCCACCAATAACATTACCTGCACGTGCTGATGCAAGGCCAACGTAATGTTGTTCGTAGTTGGACGGATTAAAATAAGAAGAACGATAAGCGCTCGTCACTAATTCTGCACATGCTTTGCTATTGCTATAAGGATCATGTCCGCCTAGCCTGTCACCTTCACGATAGCCCCAATGCCATTCTTTATTTTCATAGCATTTATCGGTAGTGACATTAACAATTGATTTGACGCCGCCGACTTGTCTCACGGCTTCTAATAAATGTACTGTGCCCATGACGTTGGTTGCATAGGTCTCTATAGGTTCCCGATAAGAATAACGAACAAGCGGTTGTGCAGCCATGTGGATAATTATTTCGGGGCGATATTTTTTTAACACAGCCTGAACTGATTCAAAATCACGAATGTCACCTATGACGCTGGTCATTTTTGTAGCAACATCAGCTAAGGTAAAAAGATTCGGAGTGGTAGGAGCTGTTAGGGCGAAGCCTATGACATCTGCGCCCAATGATTGCAAATATAATGATAGCCAGCTGCCTTTAAATCCAGTGTGTCCTGTGATAAGAACTTTTTTACCTTGCCAAAACATGTCGTCGCCTTTTTTTGGTTACCAAATTTTCCATGGCGCATTATCTGTTGCCCACAGTTCTTCTAAGTGATTTTTGTCACGCATAGTATCCATTGCTTGCCAAAAACCTTGATGATAAAAAGCTGAGAGCTGATTTTCTAGTGCCAGATTTTCTAGCGGGGATTTTTCCCAAATAGTATCGTCATCTACGATATACTCTAGCGCTTTAGGCGATAAAACAAAAAAACCGCCATTAATCCAGCCACCATCGCCTTGCGGTTTTTCTTTGAATCCACGTACTTTTTCATTATCCATATCTAATGAACCAAAGCGACCTGGCGGTTGGGTAGCTGTCAATGTGGCCAATGTATTTTGTTGTCGATGGTAATTAATTAATTCAGTGATATTAATATCGGCGACGCCATCGCCGTAAGTAAAGCAGAAATCTTCATCTTTAGGTATGTGTTTAGCGATACGTTTTAATCGTCCACCGGTCATGGTTTTTTCACCGGTTTCGACCAGTGTGATTCGCCAGGGTTCAGCGTAATTTTGATGGATTTCCATATTATTATTGGTCATATCGAAAGTAACATCAGAGGTGTGCAAAAAATAGTTAGCAAAATATTCTTTGATCATATAGCCCTTATAGCCCAGGCAGATGATAAAATCGTTAATATTATGCGCAGAATAAATTTTCATGATATGCCAAAGGATAGGTTTGCCACCAATTTCTATCATTGGTTTTGGTTTTATCAAGGTTTCTTCACTTATCCTGGTTCCCATGCCGCCGGCTAAGATAACTGCTTTCATCTTCTGTGTCCTTTCTGTGTTCACTATCAGTGCATTTGATTTTAGGTTTTTTTGCCTAAAACCACAAAGGGTGATAATTCAAATTGTTTTCGCAGTTTATTTGATTTTAATTTCTTTGCAAGAGGTCTGTTGATCAGTGCGGCTGGAGTGAATCTATTTCCCCTATAGGAGGCGAGGCTATCCGTATTCCCTTGGTACCCAGCAAGAATGCACACGAAGTTTGTTATTAAAGCTGGTAATGGGTGATTTTTCGGTTCAGTTACGTTATTCTCCTTACCAATTTTCTCATCCATAAAAGGATGGTCTCTTAGGGAAATCTAATGAGCAATTCGTCCATTAATTCAAATCCTCGCTTATCAACGAGCCAAATCGCATGGGTTATTTTTGCGATATGGCTTGTCTCTTTATTCATTTTGGGTGGTCTACAGCTACTTAACTTACCTTTTGGCTTTGCCGTCTGGCCAATGGGGGAGGATCGTAATTGGCTCGGATTTATGCATGACGGAAAAGGTTTAGAAATGATGCATGAATTCTGGAAGATGAACGATCGCAATCCTTTATCTCCATGGTGGTGGTTTATAGGTTCCCCACTGATTTATCAAACGGATTGGGGTTTGTACCTTATTCGTAAATGTGTAGATCCTTTTCTAGCAATTATTACTTTCTTTTTATTGGATCGTTTGGGGCACAAGCAATGTCGTACCTTTGCGTTTTGCGTTGCGATCGTTGTATTAGTGTGGAATTTTTCAGGCTCTTTTCGTGATATTAATTATTTTAATCAGATATTTTGGGACTTTCTGGTTGCACTCGGATTTAGTTTATTGACGATTTTCTTTTATTGTCGCTATATCGATAATCAAAGGACGATGGGTAGTGATCTGGGTTTGGCAATGATTTGTTATTTTATTTCGATTGCAAGTTATACGTTACAATCAGGCGCAATTATTGCTGTTGCATTCTTAGGATTGTTTCGATTGTCAAAATCACAAAATTGGATAACACGACTGAAGCACGCTCTCGTGGATACGGGATTTTTTGCGGCAATTTTTTTAATCTTTAATTGTATTTGGTATACAGTTAACAGAAATGGCCATGCGTTTTATCAATTGAATTGGCATACCTTCTCCGATCAATTTCTTACGAGTATGAGACAATTTTTCTTTCACACATTATATTTAAACGCCACGCAGCTCACACAGGCTGATTGGTCCCTCTGGGTTATAAGTGTTATTTTTATCGTTGTATTTTTATTGTTTTGTTTTATCTTATTTAAATTTCCAGCAAATAAGGTGCTTGATTCCCAGGTTAAAATTCCGATAGCGTGGACGTGCATGGTGTTGCTTGCTATTGCCTTGCCAACAATGATTGTTGAATCAACGAGCAATATTTGGTACCCGGGCTCTCGGTCATTGATGGTGCAGCAAGTTTGGCAGCCAATGTTGTATATCGGCATTATCTTTTTTATTGCCAATCTCTTCCCAGCTAAAAATTCTCAACGATTACGCCGAGGTGTGTTGATTGCAGTTGCGCTCATAGGGGCTTTGGCAAGCGTTCTAAATTTAAATTATAATTATCGACTTGTGGTGCGCACGCAGTATCAAGCTACTCTAGCTAAAGGCTTAAAGCAGCTTAATATCCCTCAGGGTGTTGCGCCGTTTTTTTTAGTCAAAATTACCGGATTGCATAATCAAGATATTGATACGATACCTATTTTGATCGGTAATTATGGCCAAAGCTTGCTTCATCAAGATAATGCAACTTTACGGACCTTCGCATCGCAACCTGACCCTCTGCGTGAGCATTATTGGAGAATTAAATTTGGACCCACTGGGGTTGTAAACGCAGGTCCTATTGGTGATGATCACTCCATTCCATACAATAATGTATGGATTGTATTTTTTGATGGAAAGAAAGTTTGGGTTCCTGAGAGAGTCGATAAAAATGATTTTCTCGGTCTGCAAGTTGATTGGTTGCGGAACACGCCAATTAATCAGACAAACAAGAAACAGTAATTTTTATAAGGTTGAGGAATGATTGATTCATCGGCAAAAATCCACTCGCATGCTTTGATTGAAGAGAATGTAAGTATTGGTGCAAACACAAGAGTGTGGGCTTTTGCGCATATTCTTCCTGGCGTTACGGTGGGGTCTGATTGCAATATCTGTGACCATACGCTGATTGAAAATAATGTATCGCTTGGCAATCGTGTCACTGTAAAATCCGGTGTCTATATTTGGAGTGGGATCGAGATTGAAGATGATGTTTTTATCGGGCCATGTGTTGCATTTACAAATGACAAACGTCCGCGTAGCCGCCAGCAAGTGGAATATCCTAAAACACATTTATTGCAAGGATGCAGTATTGGGGCGAATTCAACTTTATTGCCTGGAATTACGATAGGAAATTGGTCTATGGTGGGAGCGGGGAGTGTCGTGACCAAGAATGTTCCTTCTCATGCGCTTGTTTTTGGCAATCCTGCTATACTGCGAGGGTGGATTTGTCGGTGCGGCATGCAGCTGATCGTAGTTGGCTCATCAGGTCATTGTCGATGTGGACATAAGTACCAACTGAGTATCGATCAAAAAGAATTGAATAAGGTTAGTCTATGAGTATTAAAAATTGTAAATTAATTGATTTACCAAAACATGTCGACGATCGTGGTCTTCTCAGTTTCATTGAAAGCAATCAACATATTCCTTTTGAGATTAAACGTATTTTCTATCTTTATGATGTACCCGCACAGAAATCCCGCGGTGCTCATGCACATAAAACGCTTCAACAATTTATTTTAAGTTTAGGCGATAGTTTAGATGTGGAAATTGACGATGGACGAGAAAAACAGCGTTTTCATTTGAATAAACCCTGGAAAGGTTTATATATTCCTCCGATGATTTGGACTTCAGTTGAAAATTTTCAAAGTAAATCAATTTGTATGGTATTGGCATCAGATTCTTATCAAGAGTCAGATTATTATCGTAATTATGAGAATTTTTTGCAGGCGATTAATACGACAATTTCAATTTAGTTTTAGCCGAATGTTAAAAACCTTGATTTGCTATTACAGCAATAGTTAATTGGATGTGAGTATAAAGTAAGTATAGAGATACGATATTTTCATCACATCCAAAATATTATTTTATTTGTTTAGTGCCGTAACATTGAATTAGCCCGCCGTGTTTACGAAGAAAAGGCAGGACGCGACCTAGTGCGTCGGAAAAGCGTAGGAACTGTAAGCCCAAGCGATGGCCCAATAAGTTAATCAAGTGTGGCGGTAGGAACACATGCGTGTTGGTTTTAATGTTAACCGACGTATTTGCAAACCATTCACGGAATTGTTTAGCAGAAATCAATGGTTCAGCGCCAGCTTCCTCAAACCAGAGTGGTTTAATCTTCATAAGTAAATCAAACAAAGTACGTAGGATAGTTTCATTATTTTCAGAACCAAAATAAATTCCATTCGGTTTAAGAATGTCTGCTATTTGTTTACAGGTATGTCCCGGATCGGGCAAGTGATGAAGAACGCCATAAATCAAAACATAATCGAATGTATTTGGTGTAAAGGGTAAATTCGAACCGTCCGCACAGAAAAATATAGCATCAGCTTTATATTGACCCGCGCGATACCGCTGAATAGCTTGTCGAATAGCTGGCTTGGAAATATCAAAACCAACAATATTAATTGGCATATCCATAAATTTAAAAGCACTACGACCTTGCGCACAGCCGATATCTAACATCCATGTATTGGGTTTAACACGTTTGCGCCAGTCCGCAAAAGTAACTAAATCAACGGCTTCCCAAAAAGGCAAATGTTCATAATCATTGTAACTCTGGTTTTCATTTTGTGAATACCAATCAAAATGTTCTTGCTGTTTTAATTGCATTTCAACGGAGCTGTCTTTTTCTTGATCTGCTGCAACGATCAATCCGCGGTTCTCCATATCGGCGCGGTATTTTTCAAAGAAGCGTTTTCTATCGTCATGATAAGCCAAATTGGGTGGTAACAACTCGAGTAAGCTATCTTCAATTGGGTACCAGTTCTTGCAAGATTCACACCAGGCAATGCCATCCTTTATTTCATCTTTGTTATGATTTGAATAAGCGTGCCATGCGAGGTTTCCTTGGCATGTCGTACAGCGAAGGTGCTGTAAAAGATTACCTTTCATTGTGAGCTCTCCGAAGCGTATGTAAAAGTGAAAGCAGTATATAGGAGTAAAGAAGACCTGTCATTCCCGCCTTCACGGCAATGAACGATCTTCTTTACTTCGCTTAGGATGACCGTGTTCACTACTCAATTGTCAACAGCTCCTAATTATTCTATGCTCGCGTTTTGTAGATGCTGGCAAGGAAGACACATGAATAAAGTGACGGCAAATAACTTATCAACAACTGTGCCCATAGTCACCATTTTAATTGTTTGGATAATGAGTCTCATTCTTTTAGGATTTTTTCAAGGTCTTGGTTATCACTTTGGTTTTAATGTCTGGCCTATGGGCGAGGATCGTAATTTTCTGGGATTCATGTTGCAAGCAAAAGGCGCTAAGGTTGCCCACGAATTTTGGAATATGAATGACCGTAATCCCATGTCAATTTGGTGGTGGATACTTGTCTCACCTATCATAAAATCATTTGATTGTGGTTTGTATATTATTAGGAAATGTCTTGACCCATTTCTTGCTATCGCTGTTTTTTTACTATTGGATAGATTGGGTCGGCAGCAGTGTCGTACGTTTGCCTTTTCTGTTGCTTTGCTTGTGTTGACTTGGAATTTTTCAAGTTATTTTGAACAAGTTATTTGGGTTTATCTAGGCGCACTAGGTACCAGCCTGTTAACCATATATTTTTATTGTCGCTACGTTGATAGTAATAGACGTAATAGTCGTGATCTGGCGATTGCATTAATTCTTTATTTATTTACGATTACGACTTATACCTTGCAGCCAGGTGCAATTATTGCCATTACTTTTCTTGCATTTTTTCGTGTGTCAAATCAAGCAATCAAACTAACACGTTGGGAGAGAGTCTGTCACCCAGCTTGGGACGTGGGATTTTTTGCGGGTATATTTTTGATTTATAATATGATCTGGTATACCGTCAGTCGTAATGCGGATGTGTTTTATGTGTTTAATTGGAGTATGTTTTCAAAACAGTTTCTGCAAAGTATCCAGCATTTCTTTTATCATCCTGCGTACCATGCTCTACTCAAATTAACATTTGCAGACTTTTCTCTTTTGCAGATTATCTCGATTTTTTTTAGTGCTTTTCTCTTTTCCTGTTTCCTTTTTTTCATATATCCAGCCAAGAAAATACTCGATTCAGTTCAAAATATCCCGCTCGGGTGGGTAGTTGTGATCATGCTTTCAATCATTGTGCCCATCATTATTCTGGAATCTACTAGTAGTATTTGGTACCCCGGTTCACGTTCTTTGATGGTGCAACAAGTCTGGCAGCCGTTGTTATATGTGTCAGTCATTTTTCTGATTGTAAATTTATTGCCTTGGTGTAATTCTTCAGCAAAACATAAAACAGTTTTAGTTTTAATCGCTCTATTGAATGCTTGTTCGTTTGTAATGGGGTTAGACTATAATCATCATTTGGTATTAAGAACACACTATCAACAAACTTTGGCGGAAGGTATTAAAAAATTGAATATATCACCTGCGGAATCTCCTTTTTATTTAGTGAGAGTGGCTAGAGGAAATGATGCTGACATAAACACAATTCGTGTTTATATCTCTATTTACGGACAAACGATGTTGCATCAACCTGTTTCATTGCGTGTTATTTCTAATATACCTAATCCCGCACATGCTCCTTATTGGCGTACTCGTTTTGAAAAGGACACAAAAGGTGTAATGAATGCAGGCCCAATAGGTGATAAGCATCCTGTTCCTTATTCAAAACTCTGGATCATTTTTTTTGACGGTCAAAAAGTATGGGTACCTAAGGTTGTCCATAAAGAAGATTTTGAAGGTTTACAGGTTGATTGGGAGAGAGCAACCTCGATTGATCAGCATGATAAGGCTAATCAAATTAAGTTTAGAAAGAGTTAGGCCTCTTAAAAAGATGCTATTTTGAAGCAAGCAATGCCATAGTTACAAAATTTTTTATGGAGTGATTATTTAATTGTTTTATACAAATGTTTCTTTTATTTTACTTTTTAGCATATTAACGATTTTGATAAGGCTATCAGCTTTTTCAATTAGAAAATATGTTTTGATTTGTGTGAGTTTGTTGGTGATTGCCACGTGGGGTTGGGCTAGTTTAATTATTTTTATCATGACAGTACTCGCGGGATTTATTTTTGCAGACTTGATCTCACGTCAGAACCTTCGACTTACACAGCGGTTGAATAAATCACCCATTTTGTTTGCGGGTATTGTGTTCAATATTTTATTGCTTATTTTATTTAAATATCGCGATTTTTTATTTGGACATCATTTAACGACTTTTCTGAGCGACCCACTAGAAAAAATCGGTTTGCCGTTAGGGATTTCATTTTATTCCTTTCACATCATTAGTTATTTAGTTGATCTACATAGAGGAGGTTATCGCCGCGCAAGTTTCATTGATTTTTTGTTTTATTTATCGTTTTTTCCTCATGTGATTGCAGGCCCAATCGTGAGAGGATGGCAGCTATTGCCGCAGCTAAAATTGCGTCGGAATTTTAATCGCGACTTAATCTTTGGCAGTCATTTGTTTGTGACAGGACTTTTTTTGAAAACTATTTGTGCTGATAATATAGGCGCAGCAATTGATCCTTACTGGAAATTATCAGCGCCAGTGATTGATGCAAGTGGACATTGGTTTCTTGCGCTGTATTATTATTTCCAACTCTACGGTGATTTTGCTGGATATAGCTTAATGGCGTGCGGGATGGCGAGGTTGTTAGGCTATCGTTTGCCGGTCAATTTTCGTTCGCCGATGCGAGCAGTCGGTTTTCAGGATTTTTGGCGTCGCTGGCATATTACACTTTCTCGTTGGCTCAGAGATTATTTATATATACCACTTGGCGGGAATCGCCACGGAATAATGCGGACGAGTATAAACTTATTAATAGTGATGGCGATCGGCGGAATGTGGCACGGTGCAGCTTGGACTTTTCTAATTTGGGGGGGCTATTCATGGTTCTGGTTTGCTGGTTGAAAGACTGGCGGGTGTGCATCAGGTAAACGGATGGCGTATACCCATTTGGTGGATAGTGTCACAAATAATTGTATTAATTGCTTGGGTGTTTTTTCGCGCCCCATCTGTCCCATTTGCCAGTCATTTTATTCATGACATGTTTACACCGACTTCCGTAGTGACTGATTATAAATTATTATGGTTATCAATTTATGCATTGCCTTTGGTCTTCCATCACTTTGCACCTACTTTTATGCGTCTCATTGGCCCCTCAAGAATGATGCCGGTGCTGGGTGTGTTAACAGGTTTGATGTTAATGACCACATTGCTAGTGCAAGCGCCTCCAGCAGTTTTTATTTATTTTGCTTTTTAAAGGCGGTGATCGGATGAAATCAGCAGGTGCTTATTATGGGGGATTGTTTGCGAGCTTAATTATATTAGTGATGATTGCAGTGTGCTTTGCACCTAAAGGTGGACCTGCAAAGTTTTCACTTCCGCCTAGTGATGTCTTTGTGAGTTCGTACGGCGCTCAGGATGCAATACACCGAATTATCTATCAAGGATTGTTTGGTTTTGGTACACGCATGGCGAATGCCGATGTATTGATTGTTGGGAATTCACATGCGGAACTTGGATTTTCAGCAGAACAGATTAGTAAAGCGCTGTCATTCCAAGCAGGGCATCTCATTAAAGTCATGAATCTGGCTGTAGGATGGGGAGAAAGTTTTTCTTTTCAAAAGCGCGTATTTGATAATAATAATTTAAAATGCAAAGTGGTATTACTTGAGCTGTACAGGACTCTGACGCAAACGAATTTTTCTAATGTTGGACGACCAATACTTCTCGAAGATCGCATAACATCTTATGTAAAAGTGTTAGAAACGTGGACTGTATTAAGACGTGATTGGTTATTAGATGGTATTTTTCCGCGAATTACTTATGCGAACAATAAATTTGTTGTACAACGTTTTTTAATGTATCCCGTTGGATTTAGAAAATGGGCGAATGGTGACGTCTTTGATTATTGGATTCCAGGATGGGGTGCGGTTTTTCAAAAAACCCCTGCGTTTCTTATAAGCTATCCCAAAGTTGCTGAACATAAAAGAACTGGGGATGTGGAGTTGATTCGAGATATGCTTAATTTAACATTACTGCATAATCGAAATTTACAGATTGTGACAACATTAATTCCTTCTAATAAAGTTGATCAAGCTTTATATGTGGAGCCGATTCAACAATTAGGTTTGCCATACATCAAGATTTCTTATGATGGTATTGAGTTATATGATTGGGCTCACGTTAACTCGGCGGGAAGATTGCTTGCAACGTCAAAAATGTTAACGCAGTGGCGCAACAATCCAGTACAAAATTCATCTCAAGCGCTACAATCATTAAATTCTTGTCTTGGGTCATTGCCGAAAAATGTTTCTGGTTAAGGAGTTGATGACAATGTTAATTCGTAAGCGCTAATTAAACCACCCACTAAAAAATTCTTTCCAATCTAATTACACTCCATTTTTAAATTCAATGGAGAATCAGATGAAAAATTTTTCCGCAAAAAGCACACCCCTTGATATGGACAA
>JBDTIZ010000270.1:0-3766 GCA_039936115.1 Gammaproteobacteria bacterium | reverse complement strand
CGGGAACCAACACTTTTCGTCAACCCATTAATGGCGGCAGTGTCACAAACTTGAATTTCTCGGTTGTTCCGGGCGCGTCACAGAGTCCTATTGCGCAATTCCTAACTTTTACAAATAGTATGAGCTCTGATTCATTTCAATTGGGTTACCTCGCTTCTCTAATCAATAGTACAGCTCTTTATGGAAATATTTATACAGAGCTCAACGCAACGACCAATATCTATAATTCTAATCTTGCATCCGGTAATGGAGCACTACAACAATCCAATCTTCTTGCAGCTTGCGCAGATTTTTCATCAGATGAATGCAAAACACTACTCGCTAAATATGGAAGTGAGGACAGTCCATCAGAAAACATCACCAAGCTAATTTCACACGAAATCAATAAAGATAAAACCATTAAAGAAAACGATCAATTCGTCCCAACGTATTGTAGTATTTGAACAAGGTGTGGTATGGTTTTTACCTAGGATATTTTAAAAAAGGATTTATTTGTGCGACTTAACCGATGTGCTCTGCTTAGTCTTTTAACCCTTATTTATTTTTATTCATTTCCTGTCTTTGCCATTATGCCTGGCATACCTAATTTGCCTGGTGGCGCTGATGCAAGTCGAACAAGTCAAAATATTCAACAAATATCAAACACCATCGAAGAAGTGGGACAACCACTTCCCTTGAGTCAATTGATCGCTAAAACCGTATGGACATCAGGAAGTGTAAGTGCCATTTCGCCCGCAAATGCGAGACGGCAGTTACAGAGAGGCTCTCCACTTTATACGAGGGAGAGAGTGACTACAGATAATTCAGGCACCGGAGAAATTGCCTTCACCGACGGTTCTCTACTCACCCTCCACAGTCAAACTACGATTGTATTAAGTCAATACCGGCATGGAAGTAATGTCTCGCGTGGCAATGAAGTTGCTGTAATAGAAGTAATAAAAGGCGGCTTCCGGACTGTTACTGGGAGCATTCCTAAAAATAATCCCGGTGGATATCGTGTTAGAACACCCGTTGGAAGCATCGGTGTACGCGGAACGGATTACAATATTGTTTACAATCCAGGCACAAGAGAATTATCGGTTGCCGTTTCTAGCGGTAGTATCATGATTGCACCTGTTGCCGCAGCGCCCTTCGTTTTAACGCAAGGAACGCCTAATATAGCTGCCATCGTTACTTCAAAAGGCGCACAAGTTTTAAGATCGATTCCACCTGCGTTAGGTGGGTCATCAAAACTTATCCCTGGAACAATTGATAACACGATGCCGCGCAAAAAAAATCAAATAAAAGTCTCACCTTGCCCTTAGGATTGTAATTTAGTGTTTAACTATAAATATTCATTATTTGCTATAATCGCTGGAATGTTGCTGACTGCGAAGTCGCTTGCTATTGCGCCTGAGCTCCCTAATTTACCGGAGGGAGCTGATGCCGGGCGTGTGAGTAAAACAGTACCCAGTCGATCGACTACGCCCAATCCGTTGAAACCGCTAAAACCTGAAGAAGCCAAAGCAGTTAATGAATTTGGTCCTGCAGCTGCTAGCATCAAATTCCCACTTGAAAAAGTGATTTTGAAAGGAAATGTTGTTTATTCAGATCAAGAATTAAGTCAATTATACAAAAATAAAATTAATAAAAAAATATCAGTCGTTGAACTGCAAGACATTGTCCAAGACATTACGAACTATTACCGGAATAACGGTTATATTTTGTCACGCGCTTTATTGCCGCCACAGCATATTGAACATGGTACGGTCACCATACAAATTATCGAAGGGTATATTGCCGAAGTAAATATAACCGGTTCCCCTAAAGGTGCTAATTATTTATTGACGGCATATGGCAATCGAATTAAACAATCGCGTCCGTTACAACTCAGTGTACTAGAGCGCTATTTATTTTTGGCAAATGCCATTCCGGGTACATCCGTTCAAGGCGTGCTTGAACCCTCTCAATCGTTAACAGATGGCGCATCCACTTTAAATTTAGCATCCGATACTCAATTGATTAATGGTTATATTTCTTATGACAATTTTCAATCTCGTTATAATGGGCCGCTAGAAACTACCGCCAACATTAATACAAATAGTATTTTTAGATCGGGTGATACTACACGGTTACTGTATTTGACAACGACTAAACCACAAGAATTAAAATATATTGATTTATCTTATACCTCGCCTATTGGAACCAATGGCACAAATGTACAGATTGGCGGAAACAATTCAATCACCCAACCTGAGTATGTGTTGGCACCACTCAAATTAGTTGGTGTTGCTAGAATTTATTACGCTAATATTTTTTATCCACAAATCCGTTCACGCAGTGCCAATCTTACTTGGGATGGCGGCATTATTTATTACAACACACGCGAGAATCTTCTAAACACGATACTGCTTTATAAAGATGTCATCCGCACGGTAACCGTCGGTGGCACTTATGATTTTTATGATAGGTTAAATGGATCGAATTGGATTAGTTTGCATGCAACTAAAGGGTTACCTATTTCTGGCGCCACCACCAATACGACATCGATTCAAACATCGCGCTTTGGTGCAACCGCTAATTTTTTAATATTTGTCGGCCAAGTAACGCGTACACAACCATTAATAGGGTCTTTGTCTTTGTATGGAACAGCCCAATTTCAAAAAGCATTTGTGCCTCTACTCGCCTATGAACAATTTGGTTTTGGCGGCGCCATTATCGGTCGTGGCTATGATCCTTCCGAAATACTCGGCGATCAAGGAATGGCTGGTAGTTTTGAATTGCGCTATAACCTCAATCCATCCTGGGCTTTTCTTGCGGCAGCACAGCCTTTTATTTTTTACGATATTGGCAAAATTTGGAATTTAAAAGATGTCGCCAGTACTAAATCAAATCAAAGTGCGAGCTCGTCAGGTGCTGGTATTCGTCTTTCATTCAATAAATATATTTCCGGCACCTGGACAATCGCACAGCCTTTGACACGCACAGAACAAACTCTGGAATTCATTGGTAGAGGAAGAGCGCCTAGAGTTCTTTTTAGCATCACGGCGTTGGATTAAAAATACTTTAGTGTGGCATGCCAGCGCGCTTTGGGTGTTGCAGATTTCCAATTGAAAAATTCACATGCGAAGTGATGGGTCGCTACAATCCAGTGTTTCCAGTCACGAGGAGTATGTATGTACAAATCTGTACCCATTATTCTAGGATTGATCCTGCTAGCACTTACTCTTTGTTTGCCTTTTCTTCCCATTTCCATAGTAAAAAATTGGATATCCGGGATTAATAATATTGCATATGATCAACAATTAAAAATACGCCTCTTCAAACACGCCACTATCACCTCACCTATCGCTATTGTGGATATCGACGATCAAAGTATTAAAAGTTTAGGGCGTTGGCCATGGCCTCGCTCACTCATAGGAGAATTAATTAGCCGTATACAACAAGATGGGGCGGCAGTTATTGCCGTGGATTTTATGTTAAGCGAGCAAGAACCCAACATAGCAAATAAAGTAATGCAAAAACTGGATCAAAAAAAATTACTGACGCTTCCTCTAGAAAACACCATCAAAAAAATTGTTCCCGATTTCAACGAAGATAATACATTAGCCACGATTTTAAGCCAGAGCGATAATGTATTAGGTTTTAGTTTTCTTCAAATGTCTGAAAAAAACGGACAATTACCACTACCCACATTATCACTCCTCACTGCTAAAGAGAGAAATTTAAATTTCTTAGCTGCTGAAGGATATCTGGGTACTTTGCCTGCTCTACAAGCCGCTGCAAA
>JBDTIZ010000269.1:0-4935 GCA_039936115.1 Gammaproteobacteria bacterium | reverse complement strand
ACATGCCAATTTTCATCCGAACTCACATCCATTAATACAACTCCTTTCCATATTGGAAAGAAGTGTATTAAAATTATTTGATTTTGGCATCTTCCTTAGGTTAGCGCTTATGCGGCTTGTCCGCGGGATCCAGTCAACTTGGCGTTTGTTTTGAGTTGCGTAAATATTTAAAAATTAAATCCCAACCCCACTTCCCACCACAAATTCACAACGCAATCTTTGTCCGTTTTCATTCAATTGCACTAATAAACGTTTTGATTTGTTTTTCTCTTCCGCATGCACCAATACTTCATGGCTGACACAAGAATAAAGATGTTGCTCAAGAATTTTCTCAAACGAAGTCGTTTCGGTTTTTCGCCAGTAAGCTTCATGGGCTAAAAATTTTATCACTTCCGGTGCAAAATTAAGTTCGATACTAAATTGATTATCCAAACGTTTAGCTAATACTTTAAGTTTCAATCGAATGATTTTTTCAAATGCCAAATATTCTAGCGGAACAAATGGCACAACATGAACATGTTGTAAAAAAACTGAAGAAAAATGTTCAATCAATTTCGGTATGAGTTCAGAATTGATTTCTTGAATAGATAAGTTCGTTTGGTCTTGGTGCGAGGGTTCTTGCACATGTTCATTCAACACTAATTGCATTAAATCCACTGTTTTTGACGTTTCTTCCGTATGGCACGTCGCTACTAGATTGTTGATTTCCTGAGAGCCAAGTCGCGTGGTCATAATAACGATGGTATGACGGAAATCAACCGAATGGCCGTGCTCATCCAGCGCATAACCTTGCGTGAAAATTTCATTGAATAAGTCTAATGTTTGGCGAGATGTGTGATCGATATTTTCAAGCAACACAATGGTATAAGGTGTTTGCTTGACGTGAGATAAAAAATTAACACAGCGTTTTTCATCTTTACGAGTAAATGCTTTTATTTCAGCAAGCGACGCGTAACTCGTTTCTGTTAAGTTAATAGTGAGTAAAGCATCGTTATGATTAAATAAATAGTCAGCGATAGCGAAAGCAGTTTCAGTTTTGCCGATTTCGGAGGATCCAAGAAATAAGAAATGACAAATGGGACCGGATTTTTGCTGTAATTTTATCCCAGCATTTTGCAAATGAGCCGCTATGAGATTAAGCGCAGCTTCTTGACCAAAAATTTGTTTAGCGACAGCATCCACAAATTTATGCGCCAGAAATTTACCGTGTTGTAAATGCGTCAATGGAATTTGTGTCCAGTTTGAAACAATTTGCGCCAACAAATGCGTCGATACAATTCCTTTATGCCCAGCATAATCATTTCGTTCAGTCATGCTAGCGCGAGCCGCTGCGCTGTCTAGCAATTCAAGTGCTTTATCAAAACAGGATTCGTGAGCCAGATATTGCGTCGCAAGAGAGTACGCGCTTGCAAATGTTTCATCTGAAATAATCACTTGATGAAACTGTTCAATCGACATTTGACAGGATTTGAGCAGTGATACGAATTCATGAGCGCTTGGCTCGGTCAATTGAAGAGTTGTCATTAAGTGATTAACTGGGTTTGCTGCAAACAAATTTTGTTTGCGAGTAAAAATAATCAGACGAAATGAATCATTCGTCAGCATTGATTTTAGTAGTTGATTGAAGCTCGCGAGTAGAGGCGAGCGGATCTCTTGAAATAAAAAATCACTTTCTGACAATGCAAAAACCATGCGTTTATGATTTGTTTTGAGATCATCACAAAGCAAATTAAATTCATTTTCGAGTTCTTCTTTATTAATAGAGGCTAAAGAAAATCGTGTTGTATCAAAGTAAACAACAGAACAATCGCGCAATGTTTTGGTAATATTGCTGCCAGAAAGTTGTAATGCCAAGCTTTCTAGTAATGCGCGATTGATTTTTTCGGAGGATGGATTAATCAATATCAAATGATGTCGTTCGCGACGGCTGAGTGTGTCGATAATAAATGGAATTTGAGGGTGATCTTTTAATGAGGATGGCGTGGTTTTTTTTGCATCTTTGCCCAGTAAATAATGTGTGAATTGAGTAAAGATGGGGGTGTTTGTCATGTCTTGATTTTACCTTTTACATCGCGGTTTTTTTACAAAGGGACCTGTCCTTCCCGCGAAGGCGGAAACCCATCTGGATAGGTTCCTGCCTTCGCGAGAATGACAGAGGTTCTAGTGAAAGAAACCCGCCGTCCTCTCAATGCACTAATACCGATACTGCTCAGACTTATAAGGCCCTTTCACCGATACATTCAAATATTTCGCTTGAGCATCCGTCAACTCAGTCAACTTAACACCTAATTTTTTCAAATGTAAGCGAGCAACCATTTCATCTAAATGTTTAGGCAGAACGTAAACACCCACAGGATATTTTTCACTGTTCAGCCACAGTTCTAATTGCGCAAGCACTTGGTTGGTGAATGAATTAGACATAACAAAACTTGGATGTCCTGTCGCACAACCTAAATTCACCAATCGACCTTCAGCCAGCAAAATTAAACGTTTACCGCTAGGTAGAATGACATGGTCAACTTGGGGCTTAATATTTTCCCATTTATATTGACGCAAAGAAGCAATATCAATTTCAGAATCAAAATGGCCAATGTTGCAAACAATGGTTTGATCTTGCATTTGCAACATGTGTTCGTGCGTAATGACATTCATGTTGCCGGTCGCGGTAACAAAGATATTTCCTTGGCCAGCTACTTCATCCATTTTGACAACACGGTAACCTTCCATCGCTGCTTGCAAAGCGCAAATAGGATCAATTTCAGTGATCCAAACCGTTGCACCGAAAGCACGTAAGGATTGCGCACAGCCTTTACCGACATCGCCGTAACCACAGACGACAGCAATTTTACCAGCAATCATGACATCCGTTGCGCGCTTAATTCCATCGATAAGCGATTCGCGGCAACCATAAAGATTGTCGAATTTTGATTTGGTAACAGAATCATTCACATTAATGGCAGGTACTTTCAATTTGCCTTCTTTGTGCATTTCATAGAGACGATGTACGCCTGTCGTTGTTTCTTCCGATAAACCTTTTAGTTCTTTTAAAAGCTCAGGGTGTTTGTCGTGCAACAAGATAGTTAAATCGCCGCCATCATCTAACAATAAATTGGGCTTCCAGCCATCAGCTCCTGCGATAGATTGCTCAACACACCACCAATACTCTTCTTCTGTTTCGCCTTTCCATGCAAAAACAGGCACGCCTGTTTTTGCGATGGCTGCGGCCGCATGATCTTGGGTTGAAAAAATATTACAAGACGACCAGCGAACTTCAGCGCCAAGTGCAGTCAGTGTTTCGATGAGCACGGCGGTTTGTACGGTCATATGTAAACACCCAACAATCCGTGCACCTTTCAAAGGCTTTTTAGCTTGGTACATTTCACGCAATGCCATCAGTCCTGGCATTTCTGTTTCAGCAATATTAATTTCCTTGCGACCCCATTCTGCCAAACTTAAATCGGCGACTTTATAATCTGCGTGAAGCGTTTTTACAGCATTAGTATGCATCATTAATACCTCTGATATGATTTAGAGTTTCGTCCCGCGGCTTGTCCGCAGGCTCCAGTGTTAGTAAAAAAATTATATTTTTTCAGCTATTTTTGCAGCATCACGTAAAATTGCTGCTTTATCTGTTTTTTCCCAGCTGACAGCTAAGTCGTCACGACCAAAATGTCCGTAACTTGCTGTAGCGCGATAAATGGGATGCAGCAAATCTAGCATTTTAATGATTCCATACGGACGCAAATCAAAATGCTCGCGAATGAGAGGGATAATATGAGCTTCTGGAATTTTGTTTGTACCGAACGTATCAACACTAATTGAGATCGGTTCAGCAACGCCAATCGCATAAGAGATTTGAATTTCGCAACGATCAGCAATGCCAGCAGCGACCAAGTTTTTAGCAACATAACGGCAAGCATAGGCAGCCGAACGATCGACTTTAGATGGATCTTTGCCTGAGAAGCAGCCGCCGCCATGTCGCGCCATGCCGCCGTAAGTATCGACAATAATTTTACGGCCAGTAAGACCGCAATCACCCAGTGGACCGCCAATGACAAAGCGACCTGTTGGATTAACATAAAATTTAGTGTTTTTGTCTACCCATTCAACAGGCAATACAGGGCGGATAATTTCTTCGATAACAGCTTCAACCAGTGCATTTTGTTCGATATCAGGATCATGCTGTGTTGATAAAACGACCGCATCGATTTTGGCAGGTTTGCCATTGATATATTGAAACGTCACTTGGCTTTTTGCATCCGGTCGCAACCAAGGCAAGATATTTTCTTTACGGAGTTTTGCTTGCCGTTTGACGAGCTCATGCGCATAGAAAATAGGGGCTGGCATGAGAACAGATGTCTCATTGGTCGCGTAACCGAACATTAAGCCTTGGTCTCCAGCGCCCTGTTCTTCCACATTTTTTCGATCAACACCTTGAGCGATATCAGGGGATTGTTTGCCAATCGCTGACATCACAGCACAAGATTCCCAATCGAATCCCATTTGTGAACTGTTGTAGCCTATGTCACGAACGACATTTCGAACGACTTGTTCGATATCAACCCAAGCCGTTGTCGTGACTTCGCCACCGACTAACACCATGCCGGTTTTGACAAACGTTTCGCAAGCCACTCGTGAATTACGATCTTGGCTTAGCATCGCATCCAGGATGGCATCAGAAATTTGATCAGCCACTTTGTCTGGATGTCCTTCGGAAACAGATTCTGAGGTAAAGAGGAAGTCTTTTTGCATAAGTTTGGTTTCTTCATGATTTGGTTAATAAAAAGTGAAGCAAATGATACGCGTTTTATTTAAAAAACTCACGAAAACTTTTTTTGCGGGAATGGAATTTCCAGGTGTCACTCACTTACACCGCTGTCATTCCGCACTTGCAACCTACCGTCATTGCGAGCGCGAGCGAAGCAACCCAGGTTT
>JBDTIZ010000268.1:0-24861 GCA_039936115.1 Gammaproteobacteria bacterium | reverse complement strand
GACTTCTCTTTTGAATTCACAAGCCGCGGTTCTTAATGCACAAACAACAAAACCAGCGGATGTTTCTCAAGTCATTGATACAGATAATCAGCAAGTTACCGATGATTTAGCTGCTTTTTTTGCACCTAGTATGTTAAAAAATGGCGCTGATCAAAGCGATAAATCGAACAAACAAAAGATGGACAATATAAGCACAACTCTTAAGCAGGCTGTCAATAAACAAGCAGTAGATTCAATTCAAACAACCCAAGCTAATGCTAAAAATGCTATGATTTCTAATGTGATGCCTAATTTAATACACACACAAACAATTCAAGATTCTCTTGCAATATCACCATCTAGCGAACAGTTAAATTTCAATACACAAATGCCGTTGCAACATCTTGAGAATAAGCATGCTGATACATTGATACAGTTGGGTAGTTTTATCAATGGACATACAGTTCAATATGCAGCGAATAATCCGCATTTGTTTACGCCAGATGTCAGTGCATCACAAGCTGGATCTAAAACTTTACTGCAACAGGATTATCAAACAAAAATTGAGCTTATGCCGCCTTCTGTTGATGCATTAATGAAAGAAAGCTATGACGCTAAAATAAAAATTTATCCACCTGAGTTAGGACATGTTATTGCAAAATTACGTATAGATAAGAATAGCGCAGAATTAATGATATTGACTGAAAATGTGCGAGTTAAAGAAATTATCGAAGCGAATTTGCCGGAACTGCGGCAAAATTTTCAGAATGCAGATATAAATTTAACTAACGTACATGTGCAGTCAACGCTAACCGACACAAAAGATCAAACTGGACAATATCAACGCGATTCAGAACGTTCGATGGACAAAGAAAATACGAATCAACAAAGTAATGAAGCTTTATCTCCAAATGAATCCCCAAAAAAATCAGAAACAATTATCGATACCTACGCATAAATAATTTAAGAATCTTATAAATGTGTCGATAGGTAATGTGGGGACATCAAAATTAATCAAAGGAGAACAGCCATGTCATTTGTTATTAATACGAACGTCAATTCGCTATTGGCCCAAAATTATCTAACGGATAACCAAGCGAAATTGTCGCAAGCATTACAACGCTTATCATCTGGTAGCCGCATTAACAACGCTGCTGATGACCCAGCGGGTTTGGCAATTAGTACAAGCATGTTGAACACCTCGAACTCTTTGAGACAAGGTGCTAGAAATGGTAACGACGGTATCTCATTAGTACAAACAGCACAAAGCGCGATGAACGACATCTCAAACTTGTTAGGACAGATGACCACACTAGCAACTCAAGCATCAACCGGCACATATTCATCGACGCAGCTTAATAACCTTGACACGCAATTCGGCAAGCTATTAAGTGAAATTGGACGTGTTGCAGCAACGACTTCATTTAACGGTGTTAACTTGTTAGATGGATCGACGGGTTCTGTGAGCATCCAAGTTGGTAGTAATAATACCTCCAACGATCGTTTGAGCATCACCTTAAACAATTTGACGACAGGTTCAAGTGGATTAAGCATTTCTTCACTTGTTCTGACAAGTCAATCGGGTGCTCAATCTGCACTTAGTACTTTAAATGGTATTACTGCAGTAACAACTGGATTAGCAACCTTAGGTGCAAGTGAAACAAACTTAACGGCGGCTGTTGCAGTTGATAATAGTATTGCTACCAGTCTTGATGCTGCAAAATCTCGTATCTTTGATGCGGATTTCGCTGCAGAAAGTTCAAATCAAGCGAAGTACAATATCTTAACTCAAGCAAGTATTGCCATGTTGGCGCAAGCGAATGCAGTGCCAAATATGGTAATGCAATTATTGAAAGGCTAGTTGTTTAGAAAAAAACACGGGGCCATCACAGCCCCGTGTTTTGTAGTAAAAAGTGAGGATAAATTATGTCGGATACGTCTTGGATTGGTTCACTGAATATCGATCAATTTGTGCAACAACAGATGATGCGCGAAAAAGCTATCATTGATAAAAACACACAACCTGTCGTTACTCAGCTTACTAAATCACAAACAGATTTAAAAACTCAGATTAGTCTTTATGGGCAAATACAACAATTGGTCGCATCGTATCAAACCATGTTGACGCAATTACAAACATCATTTAATCCAAGTTTTCAGGTGGGTCTTTCAAATACTGGTATTGCTAGCGCACAAACTATTGGTACTGTTTCTCCGGGCACGCATGCGTTGCATGTGACGGCTCTTGCGCAAGGTTCAAGTGTTGCTTCAGCTGCTTATACAAGTCCTACTGCTGTGCGGAATATTACGGAAACTGTGGGTTTTTCAATCGGTCCTATTGGTTCTCCCACGGCAAGTTTTAATGTCAATATTGGCGCTACCGATACGCTGCAAATGATAGCAGAAAACATTAACAATACTGCAAATATTAATCATATCGGTGTTGCGGCTTCGGTAGTTTCGACAACCAGCGGATATAAATTAATTATTTCGTCTAATCAGACGGGTATAGAAAATCAAGTCAACATCACTGAATCTGGAGCTGGTGCAAACAGTCTTAGCGTATCAACAGGCGTGGGCGGTACGGCTACTGTCTTGACGACGGCTGCAGATGCGGAATTTACGTTAGACACTTTAGCTTATAAAGAACCGACAAATACCAATATCATCCATGGACTTAGCATTAGTTTATTAGCGATTGGCGATACTAACATAAGTCTTACTCCGAATAATCAAGTGAGTACAGTATCGACAGCAGTCCAAAATGTAGTGACTGCTTATAATCAACTGATTTCATTGATTGGACAAGCACAAGCTCAGTTACCAACACCAGATCATAATTTACAGTTGATTCAATCTAGTTTGTCGAAATCAATGAATTCGACAGTGTTACAAGGAATTGGTGTTGTGCCAAATACAACAACTCAGACTGTGCCAGTGACTTTGGCAAATGGAGGAACTACAATTTCTTATATCACTGGAAAATTACAAGTGGATTCAGCGGTGTTATCTACCGCGTTAACCAATAATTTCACAACGACACAAACGCAGTTATTCGATAGTCAAGCTGGGGTTTTGTCTGGAGTTTTAAATAATGCGCTTAACACAGGTACTGGATCGGTCTGGAGAGCACTTAATGATTCCAAGAGTGGAGGTTTGATAACAGCTAATAAAGAGTTATCAAAATTAACGTTACGAATTTCTGATGAAAATGACAAGATAGATAAAATGAAATCGGATCTTACCTATAAATATGCAGCGCTCTCTGTCATGCTGCAGGGCATGCAATTTACAAGTAATTATTTATATCAACAAATGCAAGCAATGAGCGGAAACCACTAAACTAATTAGCTAAAGGCAGCAAGCATATGAATAATCCAAATCAAATTTATACCGATATTGAGTTAGACACAGAAGTGATGACAGCTTCAAATCATCGCTTAATTCAAATGTTAATTGATAAATGTTTGCAGCATATTCAATTAGCAAAAGCACATATCGTCAATAAAGATATTAAGAAAAAGCATCATGCTATTTCAAAAGCTGCCGATATCATAAATTATTTGCGTACATGCTTAAATGTAGAAGAGCAACAAACAAAGGAATTAGCTGTTCTATTAGAATCAATCTACAATCATTTGGAAAAAAGTTTATTACAAGCTACATTAAAAAATGATATTGAGTATTTAGATCATGCGCATGCAGTGCTTTCTAACATTAAGTCAGGATGGGATCAAATTGCTACCCCCTCATAAAGGAATATAACAATGTCTGGAACTGAGATAGAAGTGATTCAATTAAAAAAAACTATCGAAATGTTGACTCAAGATATTGAAAAAAAAATCAATCAGAATGATTTTACGGATACGAATAATTTGATCACGCAGCGTTTACAGTGCTTAAAACAATTAATGTCGATGATTCCAGTGAGTGCTGATAAAAAAGCATTAGAAAATTATCTGACTAATCTCTATCAAAAAGATCAAAAAATTATGAATAAAATGAAAGAAGAGCTTGAGTTGATCAAGAGCAGTCTTTCGAATTTTCATAAATTGATTGATTATAATAATCAAATCTAGATTTCTGCATTATATACGCTTTGTAGGCGCGCTAAGGTGACTGGAGGGACATGACATTGTTGTGTCATCCTGAGCGAAGCGAAGGATCTTCTAGCCCCTCCACTGTCGCTTGGCACTTTAAACTTCTGTCGCCTCGCACTTTAATCCCACTGTCACCCCGCACTTGTTGCGGGGTCCGGAATAAAAAACATAAAAAAGTCGTTAAAAAAATAAAATGTATTTTTTTATTATTTAAAGCCCGGACCCCGCAACAAGTGCGGGGTGACAGAAGTTTAAAGTGCGTGATGACAGCGGGATTCAAGTGAGTGATGACAGCGGGATTAAAGTGCAGGATGACAGCTATAAAGCATACCATTTCCTATACACTTGTCCGGGCGTCTCTACAAAGGCTGTTCCTGAAAGATCGCCAATTACCGCCTATGAAACCGCG
Organism: Gammaproteobacteria bacterium; assembly: GCA_039936115.1. Taxonomy (GTDB): domain Bacteria; phylum Pseudomonadota; class Gammaproteobacteria; order DSM-16500; family DSM-16500; genus DATIJJ01. The sequence goes on along the minus strand of JBDTIZ010000268.1, from coordinate 20,373 downwards.
GTTGAACATACACATTAGGCTGCACTGCTGACGGATACGCATTCGAATTACAATTATTATCGACAATGTAAGGCTTGGTTTCACCCGTCGTGTAAATAGTATTAGATGTTCCATTGCCATTTCGCGTGCTATAGACACCCGCTGGCGGGACGCGTGGGTCAGTGGTCACGTTATTGTTGCACGAGTTTCCACCCGCGCCTGTATTATTGTTGTTATTGTTGTTCACAATAATAGGCGGATCGGCCCTCACTGATAAAATAGGTAACATGAAAAAAAGAGTCACCAGGCAAATAAACTTAACGTAACTTCGCATTTTCATGGCATTTTTCCTCACTTTCTACTATTTAAATTATAACACGGCAAACATTGCCATATCCGGCAATAATTTTTATTTAAGTTTTTTTAAGTTCGGCCGATAATGGCCGCTAATTGTTTCAAAATGATCAATAAAAGCCTTATTTTTTCAATCTCTCACTTTTTTTGCGCTATAAAAACACTTGGCATGAATTTTGCATTAGTTAAATGGCAAATAAAGAAATTTGGGAGCTAATAACATGGATAGTATTTTTGGATTATCAGAAAAAGCCTTAAAGTTATCTGAAGATCGTTCGGTATTACTGAGTAACAACGTCGTGAACAGCAGTACCCCTAATTTTAAAGCGCGGGATATTGATTTTCAAAAAGTGCTGAAACAAGAAGCATCCGGCCAAGACAGCAATTCTCTTGCCATCACGGATAAAAATCATTTACAACCGATCACTGAATTAGGCGGTGGCGAACAGGTTATGTATCGCGTCCCAAATCAAAAAAGTCTGGATGGAAATACAGTAGATCCAGATATCGAACGCAAAGATTTTATCGAAAATGCATTGCATTATCAGGTTAATTTAACTTTCATTCAAAATAAATCCGAACAGTTGATGAAAGCAATTAAAGGAGATTAGTTATGACAGATTCTATGGAAAGAATACTCACCAACGCCGCAAGCGGCATGAGTGCGCAAAGTATTCGAATGAATACCATCGCCAGTAATTTGGCGAACGCAGGCAGCGTGGGAGGTACTGAAGCTTCTACCTACCGTACAAAAACACCTATTTTTAGTGAAGTAACACAAAAAGTACCTGGATTGAATCCAGATGATCAACCGATTGGTGGTGTACGCGTTACTGAAATATCAAAAAGTAAAAAACCATTAGATAAACGATACGAGCCAGATAATCCTATGGCCAACCAAGATGGGTTTGTTTATGTAACCGACGTCAATCCGATTGAACAAATGACAAATATGATTGATGCATCAAAAGAGTATGAAGCGAATATTCAGGTGATGAATACAACAAAAGATTTGCTCATCCAATCATTAAACGCAATTAAAGAGTGAGGATAACTTATGGCTGTTGATCCTATAGGTGGTTCACAAGCAGTTCTTGATTCTGAGCCCAAGTTACAACCTAAACAATTGTCGCCAGATGATTTTATTAAGTTGTTTTTGGCGCAAATGAAAAATCAAAATCCAATGCATCCATCGGATAGCAGCGCTATTTTGCAACAAATGGCTGAAATCAGCACGATTAGCGCATCTAAGGATATGCAAAATACGTTGAATGCGCTTTCTAAAAGTGTGAATACCACATTAGGTAATAGCCAAGTATTGGAAGCAACCCAGTTAATCGGCAAAAAAGTGCAGATACCAAGCGCTATTGCACCTTTAGTGGCTGAAGAAGGTTTAAGTGGATCAGTCTTTTTGCCAGCACCCGCAACGTCAGTTTCAGTGACGATCAAAGATGCGACGGGCGCAACAGTTAGAACAATAGAATGTCCCGCATCCCCAACGGGTGGATTGCTTGATTTTAAATGGGATGGAAAAAATTCCGATGGCAAACAACTGAATCCTGATTTTTACAATATTTCCGCAACCGCAATGATTGGCGGTAAATCAATACCTGTGCACACAGCAGGCGCATTCACTGTAAAAAGTGTTGCACTGAATCAAAAAACAGGTGGGGTGATTTTGAATGTGGATGGTCTTGGCGGAACAGATATGGGTGACATCATTAAAATATTATAACTGTTATCGATTTTAAATAGGAGATTAGCCATGGGTATGGGAAATATTGCAACGACGGGTATGGACGCAGCCATGTCAAATATGGATGTGATTAGTAATAATATTGCTAACGCAAACACATTAGGATTTAAAAAATCAACTGCCAGTTTTGCGGATATTTTCCCATCGGGAAATGATGCATCCGGTGTGCAGATTGGCTTAGGTGTGACGTTAAATAGTCTCCAGCAAAATTTTAAGCCCGGTGGTTTTGATGACACAGGTCTTCCTTCTGATATGTGTATAACCGGCAACGGTTTTTTTATGTTGAAAGATGCAACATCGGGTCAAGTGACATATAGCCGAGATGGTCATTTTCAATTTGATAAAGCGACGGGTTATTTTTCAAGTGGCAATCAACACTTGCAAGGATTTGCTGCAGTCAACGGCGTAATACCAGCCGGTGGAACACCGACAGATTTGCAAGTTAGCACAGCAGCTCAAGCCGCTAATGCAAGTACAACGGTGACAGCTCGCGGGCTTAATTTAAATTCGGGTGACGTTGTTCCAACGACAGCACCATTTGCTGCTACGGATCCGACTTCTTACAATTACACGAATCAAACAACAGTCTATGACAGTTTAGGTAACGCTACTAAGTTCGATCTTTATTATGTGAAATCGGCTGCAAATAATTGGAATGTCTATTCAGCAGTCAATGGAACTGTTGTGAATAGCGGAAGTCCAGGTACCTTAACTTTTTCATCAGCAGGTGTGCTAACAAGTTCAACGGGCCTTAGCAGTTTAGGCTATACACCAACAACGGGTGCAGCAGCTATGAGTATTGCTGTGACGATGTCCGGTACAACACAATATGGTAATCCTGATACTACACTGCCTTTTGCAACCGATGGTTATGCAGCAGGCACTTTTCAAAATTATCAAATTGATACTAATGGATTGGTCACGGCTATTTATAGTAATGGACCGCCTGTCGTCACGGGTAAGGTTGCCATCGCTAATTTTCAGTCACCACAAAATTTACAAAATTTAGGTGGCGCGACTTGGGCTGAAACAAACACGTCAGGTGCCGCTAGTATTAATCCGACGAATAGTGCAAACAATCTTAAGCAAGGGTCACTTGAACGATCAAATGTTGATTTGGCTACGGAATTAGTCAATTTGATCAATGCACAAAATGTGTTTCAAGCAAATGCTCAAGTTGAGCAAACCTATAATGCAGTGATGCAAACTGTCACCAAGTTGTAATACTAAGGATATTTTATGATAGATAAAGCCTTATTTGTTGGAAACACAGGTGCAAAAGATACGATGCATAAATTGCAGCTGATCACCAATAACCTTTCCAATTTGAATACCCCGGGTTTTCGTGAAGATCTGGAATCTAAAAAAACATTTCAGGCATCAGAAAATGGAATTCAAACCCGCGCGTATCCACAAACGGATAAATCGTATTCCAACTTTGACCACGGACCTATGTTGACAACAGGACGCGATTTAGATGTCGCAATTGAAGGCAAAGGATTTTTCAGCGTGATATCTAAGACGGGAGAAGAAGGTTATACCCGCGCAGGTGATTTTCATATTGAAGATGGTTTGCTAAAAACAACCGCAGGGCAGGTTGTCAAAGGAACCAGTGGTGTTGTTAGCATTCCAGGTGATGCAGAACGAATGAGCATCGGTGACGATGGCACAGTTGCAATCAAAATAAAAGGTCAACCACAAACAGTTACGATCAATCGTCTTAAATTAACTAACCCAGATATTTCGCAATTACAAAAAGGTCCTGATGGTTTGTTTTATACTTTAGATGGATCACCTGTTTTGCAAAGTGACAAAATTAAATTAGTACGCGGTACATTAGAAGGCAGTAATGTGAATCCAGTTGAAACTTTAACTGACTTGATTGAGTTATCACGTGAATTTGAAATGAATACGAATTTAATGAAAATTCTGCAAGATAATGCAACACAAGCCAATGGTGTTTTAGAATTACCAAGATAAATAGGAGAATTAAAAATGGATTTAGCCCTAGCGATTGCCAAATCAGGATTAGAAGCTCAGCATCAAAATCTTGAAATTATCAGTAATAATTTAGCGAATGCTAGTACGCCTTCGTTTAAAAAAAGTCGGGCTGAATTTGAAGATTTGCCTTATCAAGTGACTACACTTCCAGGATCACCTACGACGCAAGAAACAAATTCACCCGCAGGTTTAGTCATGGGTACCGGCACAAAATTAGTGGGTAACGCAAAAATATATACACAAGGATCGCCGATAGAAACTAAGCGTGACAAAGACATGGCGATTCAAGGGCGTGGATTTTATCAAGTTCAATTGCCAAATGGCGCTGGTTTTGCGTACACACGTGACGGCGCATTTTCGGTAAATGAATCTGGCCAGCTTACAATGGGTAATGGTTACATCGTCCAGCCGCCAATTACTTTGCCGCAACAATATTCAAGTTTGAGTGTCAGTACCGATGGCATCGTGTCAGCAACGATTCCGGGCGGCACTTCGTCGCAAATCGGACAATTACAATTAGCTGATTTTGTTAATCCGGATGGTCTGCAACCTCTGGGTGGAAATTTATACGCATCTACAACATCCAGTGGCGCAGAAACATTAAGTAATCCAGATACACAAGGTTATGGAAGAATTGTTCAAGGTTACATCGAAGGTTCGAATGTAAACGTAGTAGAAGAAATGGTAAATCTTATCGAAGCACAACGTGCATTTGAAGTGACATCAAAAGCTGTGTCAACAGTCGATAATATGATGGAATATTTAAACAAGGAAGTATAAAAAAATCATGATGCAACTCTGTAGCAATTTGAAAAAAAAATCTGTGACACCACGTTATCGACGAGGTGGAGGAATCCGTGGATTTTTAAAAATAACAGTTGCGTCAGCATTAGTTTTAACTTTATCGGGTTGCGGACATATTTTAGATACGATGGATTTGCGTGATGAAACAGTTTTACCAGCAGCCTATCCTCTCGATAATCCGCCACCGCCTAAGATAAACGGTTCTATTTATCAAGATGGTCATGAGATTACGCTCTATCAAGATCATATTGCTGGTCGCATCGGAGATATTTTAACAGTGCGTCTTGAAGAGGCGACCGAAGGTCAGAAACAAGCAAAATTGAAGGCGAATAAGACTACTACCACAAATACCAATAATGGTACGGGTGTTGATGATAATGGTGCAGTCAAACCTATTTTATTCGGCGCGGCATTTAGTAAATTTATTTTCAATACTGGCGCTGATCAGCAATTTGATGGTAAAGGCGAAACGAATGAATTTAACAAATTACGTGGCACTATTTCAGTGACTGTAACTCGTGTCTTGTCTAACGGTAACATGATTATTCAAGGCGAATCATGGGTTACCATAAATCAAGGCAGAGAATATATTCGTTTAACGGGTATTGTGCGATCGGAAGATATCGAACCAAACAATTTAATTTCTTCACAACGTATTGCAGATGCACGTATCAGTTATACGGGTAGCGGACAAGTTGGAAATGCGGCGCGTGGCGGAATATTGACGCAGTTGATGTTCAAGTTCTTCCCTTACTAGAATTTTGAATCGGCGGGGTTTTGCATGAGCGACATAACGAATATTGGAATTAGTGGTTTATTAGCCAATCAATATGCTTTGACTGTCGCGAGTCAGAACATGGCAAGTGCAAACGTTCCCTCTTATAGTCGACGTATGGTGGACTTTACCGAAAACTCTTTTAATCAAGGTGTTTCAGTCGGTGATGTGCGACGAATTGTAGATGAGGCTGCGAATAGAGCGGCGCTCACAACGAAAAGTGATTTTTCTAAAATGGATACCTACTTGCAACAATTGCAAGGTTTTGAGCCTGTTTTTGATGATGATGGAACCAGTATCAGTAAGTATATTACTGATTCATTGAGTGCGCTGGGAAAACTCAACACACATGCGAGTGATCCAGCGAGTCGGGGTTTGTATTTAACAAGTCTTGCTGCATTAGCGAATCGAGTTCAAAACGTAAGTGCTGAAATAGCTCGTCAACAGCAGGAAACAAATCAAGCCGTGCAGACACGGATCGGACAAATAAATAATTTATTATCGAGTATTGCAAATATCAACACTGAGTTAGCGGGTCCTTTAAATCAAAATACGCCAGGTCTGCAAGATAAAAGAGATGGCAAAGTTGCAGAGCTCGCGCAATATTTTAATTTTATGACGCAGACAGACGGCGCAGGTATGATGTCAGTCACTTTAAGTAATGGGCTTGCGTTGGTATCTTCGCAAACAGCCGCGACATTGACAACTATTCCAGACCCCACTGATCCCAATAATATATTAATAGCTGTGCAAAACGCACCAGGGAATACAACACCTATTACTAATTTTATTCAGAGTGGCGAGCTCGCTGGAATAACTAATTTTAGACGTACGGTATTAGATCAGACACAACGGTCTTTAGGTCGCCTTTCGATTTCAATTGCAGAAACATTCAATGCCCAAAATAAACTGGGTATTGATATTAATGGAAATTTAGGCGGTGATATTTTTAATGATATTAACAATTCTAGCGCGATAAATAGTCGTATTATTCCGAATCTGAATAATACCGGCAGTGGCGGTTTTACCGTCAATATCACGACACTGGGTCAACTGACAACAAGTGACTATCGCTTAACAATTGGTGCTGCAAATGCTTATGTATTAACACGTATTAGCGATAACGCAATAATGAGTTCGGGAACTATTTCGGGATCTTTACCGCAGACTGTGAGTGCTGATGGTTTTGATTTGAATATTAATAGCGGAACGTTTAATTCGGGTGATCAATATATTGTTTCTCCAACCAATGGTGCTGCAAAAGGTCTTACGCTAGCAAGTACGGATCCCGGCAGACTTGCTTTAGGTTGGCCGGTTGCCACAAGCAAAGGCGTGCAAGCGCAAGGAAGTACGGGAAATATCAAGGTTACTGCTATAACTGATACGACGACGAGTGACTTCTCAGTCGCCACACAATTAAATCCGCCGATTAAAGTTGTATTTTTGACAGCGACAACTTATCAACTGGAAAATGCAACCACAAGTGCAGTCTTAGAAGGCCCTATTACTTATAATCCTGCCAATGGAACTATATTTCCAACACCTGGCAGTTATGATCCCGGTTATCGTGTTCTGCTGTCTGGTGTGATGCAAGCGGGTGATACGTTTAACATTGATTACAACACGGGTAAAGGTGATAACAGCAATGGACTTGAAATGGAAAAATTATATCGGACAAATATATTAGAAAGCGGCACACAAACGCTTAGCCAAAGTTATGCGGCGTTATCCACTGCTATTTCCATCGAAACGAATAAAGCACAATCGGGTCGCGATGCTACCTTGATTCTAAAAGACCAAGCTGAGCAAAAAAGAGATGCGATTTCAGGTGTTAGTTTGCAAGAAGAGACAATGAATTTAGCGCGTTATCAACAAGCCTATCAAGCATGTGCACAAATTCTTGAAGTCTCAAAAACAGTTCTTGAAACTATCATGCGTATAGCAGGATAAGGAGATTATTATGCGTATACCAACGTTTGGCATGTATCAACGTGAATCTGGGCAAATTTCACAAGTGTACGACAGTTTAGGTAAATTGATACAGCAAGCAGATTCAGGAAAAAAGTTGATTCATTCCTCTGATGATCCTGTGTTGGCACATCAAATCAAATCAAAAGAAGATTATGTTAATACTTTGCAATCTTATTTTGACAACGGAGTATTAGCAGGAAGTCATGCGACATTATTTACAACTTCTGCGCAAAGCGCGGTAAATGTTACTTCCCAAATACAAACATTATTAAAGAGCGCGCAAAGCGGTACTAAGAATGATAGTGATAGAGCCAGCATTGCCGAACAGTTAAAAGGCTATTTGAGTAATATGGCAAGTATTGCCAATACACAAGATGGCAGTGGTGAATTCATTTATGCTGGAAACAATTCAGATGCTCCCGCATACATTTTGGTAAACGGTGTTTATCAATATCAGGGTGGGTCGAGTCAAACACAAGTCAATATTGCGCCTGAGATTAGCACGTTATATACCGATGTCGGTTCTGAGGTTTTTGGCAATATTTATGATGGAAATGGTACGTTTACTGTGACAGCGGGCAGTGGCAATACCGGTGGAGCATCAACTACGCCAGGCGCCGTTATCAACAGCGCAAGTTACGTGGCTGATACCTACACGATCACGTTTGGTACCAACGGGGGATCGCTTGTTTATCAAGTGGTCGGCGCTACGAGTGGCCAAGTGATTCCAGCACTGCCTGCTACGTTTCCTGCTGGCGCACCTACTTATACGGGCAGTTCTGATGTTAATTTTAATGGTATTAGTCTTCATATTAATGGCACGCCTAGCGTAGGTGATACATTCCAGATTCAGCCTAGCACTAGACAAGATGTATTTGGCTCTTTGCAGAATTTAATTACTCTTTTGCAAACACCGAATACAAATCCAGCAAAGTTAGATCAGGCGCTGATTCAGGCAGATGCTTCATTTGGACAAATTAGTAATCATTTAGTGACCTATATGAGTCAAGCGGGTACAGCTAGCTCAGCAGTAAAAGCTCAAGTTGATGCGAATAGAGATATCATCCATAACCAAACCATTACGATAAATGATTTAGCGAATGCTGATATTGGGCAAGTATATTCTGCATTATCACAGCAATCATTAGCTCTTCAGGCAACGATTGGTGGTTATATGAAAATGCAAGACACACTGAATAAATTACTACAAATGCAATTTTAAGCTGGAACTAAAGAATGTATCTTCAAATTCTATGCACAGTAATGTAGTATGAATTTAAGTTTAGGGCGATCTTTATGAGTGAAGAGTCAAAAGTATTATCCACGGAAGAAATGAATGCGCTCTTAAAAGTCACGCAAGAGAAAAATTGCGACTTAACCGAGCTCGTGGGTAGTTCTGCGAATATGGCGGCGAAGTGGGAAAGCACAGACACTATTTTAAATAACAAATCCTTAAAAAATATCACTGAACTTAACTGGTCAGAAGTCGAAAAAATTCTCTCATCTTTTCTCAGAAAAAAAATTGTCGTTCAATCAAAGTCTGCGCATGTCACTAGAGTAACTGATGCATTAACGGGTAAAACAGAAAAACATGTCTATTCTGTTTTTAAGCTAATTCCTAGCAATTATTACAGTTTAGTAGTATTGGATATGCCACTGTTGCATCAAGCCATCAATTTTATTTTTGGCGGTCAAACCAATGATAAAGAGCCAGTAATAGAGACTCCGGGCAAAGTTGGAATCATTATCGCTGAAAAAATCGCCCAACTCTGCATGGAAGGTTTTTCTCAAGCATGTAAAGAATATGGCAATGTGAATTACGAAGCGATCAAAACGGTGACATTACCCAATTTAATTTCTAAATTTAGTATGGAAGATCGCGTTTATACAATGGAATTGTCGGTCTTATTTGGTGAAGTTGAAACATCGCTTTCTGTGATGGTCGCAGCGGATTTCCTACATGATTTTATACCGGCCATAATAGTTGAGTTGGGCAATCAAGATGATTCCTGGAGAACCACGATTGAATCTCAAGTGGTCGATTCAGATGTTACTATCAGTGTTGCATTACCTGAAATAGATATGATGGTAAATGATTTAGTCACTTTAAAAAGCGGTGATCTACTACCGATAGGGGATCCCACATCGGTTTACATTAGTTTGAATGATACAAAATTATTTATTGGCAATGCAGGGCAAGCTAACTCAAGTCGAGTCGTTAAGATATTGAGTGAAATTTAGGGAGAAGAGTCATGGCGAATAACGATCCAGAAACAACGAATTCTGAACCAACTGTACCACCAACAACTGAACAGGCTGCACAAGAGACTGTTAGCCCTCAGGTAGAGCCTGAAATAAAAGATCCCATTACGGTGAAATCTGATACAGAAAAAGACGTCTATCTTTTCGATCCACAAAAATTAGGTATATTAAACGAAGTATCTATTTTATTAACAATCGAAGTAGGCAGAGCACATATTAAAATTCGCGATCTATTAAATTTAAACAAAGGCTCTGTGATTGAGCTTAATAAGTTAGCGGGTGATCCAGTTGATGTGTACGCAAATGGAAAATTAATTTCAATTGGTAATATCATCACAGCAAATGGAAAATATTGTGTTCGTTTGACCTCGATACCCGAAAGTAACAAGTTAGGGGCCACCGTCGATGGGAAGTGAGTACGTTCACGTCATTTTGAATTTATTGGTCGTGATCGCGCTGATGTTGGGTTTGGTTTTTTTACTGAGAAAATTCAAACTAGCAAAATATGCCAGCAATAAACATATAAAAATTGTAAATATTGTTCCAATCGGTGCAAAAGAACGGATTATTTTGCTTGAAGTGAATAAGACAATTTTACTGGTGGGCGCAACGCCAAGTCATATTGAAACGCTTTACGTGTTCAATGAGTTGGATCCGGCCATTTCACAATCTGAATTTATTGCGGATGTGGATGCGAATCAGAAAAATACATTTATGGAAAAGCTGGCTGCGCTGACAAAGTAATTCCAGTAGAGAAAAGGAATTCTATCTTTCATGTGCTCATGGATCAAAAGAAACAAATACATTATTTTCTTTATACTGCTCAGCTTGCCTCTATGCAAATTATTTGCTGCCGATGCGCAATCTATTCCATTTTTGATGGCTAAACAAACAGGCGGGACAGTTGCGTATAGCTTAAGTGTTAAAATTCTCGCGGTCATGACGGTATTAACTGTTCTGCCGGCTTTATTAATTACAATGTCAGCTTTTACGCGTATCATTATTGTGTTAGCTATTGTTCGACAGGGGCTAGGTATACCAAACGTACCTGGCAACCAGATTATCATTGGACTTTCTTTGATAATGACTTTGTTTGTGATGATGCCTGTATTGGAAAAAATAAATGATACGGGTGTTCAGCCTTATTTGGCTGGAAAATTAGATGAACAAAAAGCATTTGAAAATTCGAGCGCGCTCTTAAAAACGTTTATGTTAAAACAAACTAGAAAAACAGATTTAAAAGTATTTTCGGAGTTATCCCGAGTTAAAGTGAATGCAAGCACAGATATTTCAATGTTGGTGCTTATGCCAGCATTTATTACCAGTGAGTTAAAAACCGCCTTTGAAATTGGATTTTTAATTTTGCTACCTTTTTTAATTATTGATCTTGTAATTGCAAGTATATTAATGTCTATGGGTATGATGATGCTGTCACCAATGGTGATTTCACTCCCATTTAAAATATTATTTTTTGTCTTAGTTGATGGATGGAGTTTGATCGTTACCAGTTTGATCACAAGTTTTCGTATCTAGATACAAAAGGTATATGTCTATGAGCACCAAGATGCTAGTGACAGTAAAACTTGATCAACGCCTGATGATGAGTCAGCAACTCAGGCAAGCCATTATGTTGTTGCAATATAACACGCTTGATTTAAAGCAGTTGGTGCAACAAACTCTAGAAACTAATCCGCTACTTCTGCTTGATGAAAGTGAAACAGATAATTTACCAAATGAAAGTGAAAATTTTTCTGATGTATCAGGCGGTGAGGATGATTATCTTCAACCAACTAGTTATTCTGCCAGTTTTTCCAAATCAAACTCTTCTTATTATGAAAATGAAGAGGAGAACTCGCTTGAAAATTTTGCAAAGCCAAAAAGTTTACGTCATCATTTATTAGAGCAAACATTGTTATGTCAGTTTGATCCCGCAGAACAAATCGCTGCAGAAGCTATTATTGATGCGCTGGATGAAAGAGGCTATTTGACAATGTCGCTTGAAGATATACAAGCAGCGATTAATTTTTTTGATATTGATTTAATGAGAAACGTTTTAGCGACAATGCAAGGATTTGATCCTACAGGTGTTTGCGTACATGATTTGCGAGAATGTTTGTTGGCTCAATTAAAAAATTTGACGGAAAGAAATTCAAGTTGGGAAATTGCTCGCAAAATTCTGACGGATTATTTTGAGTTAATCGCAGGCAACGTAAAAAAAATGATTAAACAATTAGGTGTTACTCATCAGGAGTATTCTGACGCAATGGTTTTAATTCGAAGCTTAAATCCCAATCCGGGTATTCAATTCTCCAATGACTCTAATATTAATGTTGAACCTGAATTATATGTGGAAAAACGGAAAAATACCTGGTGCGTATTTCTTACCGAAAGTATTTTGACCAATGTAAAAATGAATAATCATTATCAAGAGTTAATTAAACAAAATAAAAAACATGGTTCATATGAAGCGTTAAAAAAAGAATTAGAAGAAGCGCGTTCTTTATTAAAAGGTTTAAAGCGCCGTAATGAAACATTACTAGCTGTTGGGAGTTTTATTATCGAAATGCAGACGGACTTTCTTGAGGAAGGTCCGCAGAAAATGAAATCCATGAATATTGCGGAGGTAGCGCTCGCATTAAATCTGCATGAATCAACTATTTCACGAATCACGACTGGAAAATATATTGCAACACCTAGAGGTGTTTTCGAATTAAAATATTTTTTCCCAAGCTATGTTACAACGCAAAGTGGCGACTCATGCTCAGCAACAGCAGTGAAAGCACATATTAAAGAAATGATTTTGCAAGAAACCGGTGGATTGATCTTGAGTGATGGAGAAATTGCGGAAAAATTGAAAGAAAAAGGTATTAATATTGCTAGACGTACTGTTGCAAAATACCGTGAAGCAATGAAGATTTTGCCTTCTTATCAAAGGCAGGCTAAGTCTGGGTTTTCTAGGTTTGAAGATACGAGTGTTGAGGTTGAAAAGGTTGATTAAGCTGGGTAAAAAGCCATTGTTCCGGCGTAGTTATAGACTTTTTTGCTTTTTGTAGGGGCGAACCTATGTGTTCGCCCAGCGGCCTAAAGATGCAACATTATTTCTTCGATAGAGAGAGCGAACACATAGGTTCGCCCCTACAAAACCAAAAAAGTCTACAACTACGCTGGACAAGCCGCGGTATCCAGTACTATTCAACTCTTATCAATCGGCCAATCAATAAACACAACCCCATTCTTCACCGCATACGTCCCATTACCTTCAATCGTAATAATTGCCTGCGGACTCTCAATTTTTAGTTTAGTAAAACTGATAGTTTGATCCGCAGACACCGCTTCTCCTAGAGATTGTTTTTTGTCGTTAATCGTAATACTCGTATCGACTGGTAATTTAATCTCATTCACAAGCACAGAATTATACTGATACACCCAAGGAATTTTTTTATAAACAATACTGACATTACCATCATCAAGACTGCATTTCATTTCCTCATCTAATTCAGTAATTAAATTAATTTTACTCGTTACTACATAATTTTTTCGTGGTTTTCGAGTAAATGCATGCAGGCGGCAGTACCGATTATCAATGTTGACGACAATTCCAGGTGCTTTAGAATAATTTTTTTCTTGTTCGGCCATGGCTTCAAGATAAGGTTCAAGTGATACTTTTAGCTGACTTTTTATATCAGAAAAATCATAACGTTTTTCCGATTTCTTGACACGCTCGCTTGCTTCTTCAGGCATCATAGTAAAATATGTACCTAGTAAATCAGCAAAACTGGATGCAGAGTTCTCAGCTTTAGCTTGCCAACCTTTCCCAGCAATTTTATCCAATGCAAAACCAAGCACAGGCCCACCTAAATTGTAGTGACCAAACGTCAAACAAAAAATAATTTGTGCGCGATCGGAATACGCAGGACACTCTAGTCTCTTGGCATAATTTCTAAGAATTTGTTCTGTGTAGGTTTTATCATCCATGTTCAAGCTTCTAAAACTAAAATACGAGCTTGCTTCAAAACGAATTTCACTTGCTGATTCAAACTCTGCTGACTCTTTGCTGAGTAAACTTCTGCGATACTGATAAGTCGCAAGATAATTTTTCAATGTTTCTGCATCGTGCGTTTCAATATAGTCTTGTAAAATTCTATCCTCTAAAAAAAGATATTGAGCATTTCTTATTTGATTAAAACCAATGTAATTATGTTTCCAGTGAGCAAACGTATGATGAGGAAAAGCAGAGTGCGTCGCGAGATAATATGCAAAACGTTTACTAAGCAGTGCTCTTAAGCAAAAAAGAATATCATTTTCATCGTTATAATCAAAAAATTTATAAACATATGAATTCTGCCCATCAACTTCTTTAAATCCAACTTCGACATTCGATATCTCATCGTAGTCGCTGTCTAGGTAATAAGCCGGTTTATTATCAAGCGTTACTTTTTGCCATTTTGCGTTTTTTGGCGTGAAGTTATATGCGTAAATATGCTCGCTATTTCTAAAATGAATCAAGATAGGTGTTTTGTTAATTTGTATGCCAGGCCAAACAAGATCTTCATGGTCTGTGACATAATGAATGGTTTTTGCTGTTCTTAATGCGCAATTTGCTTCATCAGCGTATGCTAATCGTGTAAGCACTAATGAGCAGAAAATACTAAATAACACTATTTGCAATTTCATGAAGTGTTTCCTTTTGTAAGAACTGTGCGCCTTGCAAGTAACAAGATTACTATTATGCCTAGAATTAAAATAAAATGTTCAGCTCTTTATTTACAATGTTTGGCATGAAATTTGCATATACATTATCAAGTAAGCTGTTATGTCTAAGGTGATTGATCATGCGCTTAACAAAATACAGTGTTTTTGTTCTATGTTTATGCTTATTAGCATCCGTTGCTAATCCAGCACGCATAAAAGATATATCAACTCTTGCCGGTGTGCGAGAAAACCAATTAGTTGGATACGGTTTAGTGGTAGGTCTTGATGGTACAGGTGATAAAACAAATCAGGCGCCATTTACCGATCAAACGTTTCAAAATATGTTATTAGCTTTTGGTATTCGACTCCCAAACGGTAAAGCTTCACAATTAAAAAACGTAGCTGCTGTGGCTATTAGCGCAACATTGCCACCCTTTGCAAGAATCGGGCAAAAACTTGATATCAATGTTTTATCATTAGGTAATGCAACTGGATTACGTGGCGGTAGTTTATTGATGGCACCTTTAAAAGGTGCTGATGGAAGAGTGTATGCGGTTGCGCAAGGCAGCGTGATTGTTTCCGGTTTTGGCGCGCAGGGTGCTGATGGTTCTAAAGTCACAGTCAACGTCGTCAGTAGCGGCAGTATTCCAAATGGCGCAACGGTTGAAAATACCATCGATATGCCATACGTCCAAAATGGAATCATCACATTTGAGTTAACACAACCAGATTTTACAACAGCACAACGTATTCAAGTTGCTATCAATAAAGAATTTGGCCGCAAGGTTGCGCAAGCACTCGATGCAAGCGCTGTAAGCGTCAAAATTGATGGCATTCATGTGGTTAGACGTGTTTATAAAGACGAAGGTGATTTCATGCCACCGGATGATGTGGCAGAAAAACAACGTTATGTTCCATTGATTTCGCGCATAGAGAATATCGAATTAAGTCCTGCCGAAATTGGCGCACGCGTTATCGTCAACTCCAGAACAGGAACAATTGTTATCGGTCGTAACGTGACAATCAGCGCAGTCGCTGTATCACATGGTAATCTCTCTGTTATCGTGACTGAAAGACCTTACGTCAGTCAGCCAAATGCCTTTTCAAGAGGTAAAACTGTGCAGGGATCCGCATCTGATATAAATATCAATCAACAAGGCGCGAGAACATTTTTATTGGCTCCTGGACCTTCTTTAAATGATTTAGTCGATGCTATTAATCGCGTAGGCGCAGCGCCAGGCGATTTAATTGCGATATTAGAAGCGATCAAAGCAGCCGGTGCATTGAATGCTGATTTGGTTGTCATATAAGGAAATAAGAACATGGATGATAAAATCACTTATAACACTAGAATCTATAGTGATGTCCAAAGTCTGAAGCAATTACATTATTCACAAGATTCGGTGGAAACCAAAAAAGAAGTTTCACGTCAATTTGAAGCTATTTTAATGCAAATGGTGATGCACAGTATGCGAGATGCAAATAAAGGATTTGCATCGAGCGGCTTATTTGGCAGTGATCAAATGGATATGTATCAAGATATGTTTGATAAACAGTTGACGATGTCTCTGTCAAATTCAAACCTAGGATTTGCAAAAATGGTTGAAGATAATATCGATCAAGTCCAGCATTCAAACGCGCAAGGTTTGACGAATACGAGTGGCACCCATCTGATATCACAAGAACCTTTGCAGCCATTAGACAAGAGTTTATTACCGACAACTGAAGAACCACTGCATTCAGAAAAACAACCTGAACAATCTAGCTTTGCTTCCGCTGAAGATTTCATAAAGAAATTATGGCCATCAGCAAAAGTTGCTGCCAGCCTCATTGGAGCCAGCCCAGAAATACTGTTAGCTCAAGCCGCTCTTGAGACGAACTGGGGGAAAAACGTTCTTCCTGAGGCGCGTGGAAACTCCACTCACAATTTATTTAACATTAAAGCCGATAGCGCTTGGGGTGATAAAGTCGTTAGGGTGGATAGTTTAGAACAGAAAAACGGTATTTTAGTTAAAGAAAAGTCAAATTTTAGAAGTTACGATTCATTTGACGAAAGTTTTATGGATTATGTGAGCTTGCTTAAACAAAATGATCGATATGGCAGCGCTTTGAACAAAGCGCCAGATCCTGGGCAGTTTATGCACGCCTTGCAAGATGCGGGCTATGCGACAGACCAAAATTATGCGAATAAAATCATGAAAATTTATTCAAGTCATAATTTTCAGGATTTAGTGACAAAAGTGAAACAAACTGCTTAAGTTTTTCAAAAAAAGGAAGATATTATAGGTATGGGACAGTATAAATAGGTAAGGAGAATGTTATGGCAAACGATATCAAAATAGACAGTATGGGAGCATCAGTGGCCCCAAATAAACTTCAAGCAACTCCGATCAGCCGACAAGCTGAACAGCCCAAAGAAGAGGGGGTTACGGTAACCAATCATCTCAGTAAATTAGTGAAGTTGCTAAGTGCAGATGAATATGCACCGGATGAAAATGCCAGAGTGATGGCAACTAAAAGCTTAGTAGAAAAAGGCCAGTATAAAGTCGATGTAAATGCTTTATCAGAAAAATTACTCAACAGTGGATTGCTTGCAACAGGTGATTGATAATGACGAATAGTACAGATCATCCACAGCTTTCATCGCTGACGCAAATATTAAAACATTGCCAAAGCATAAGAGATTTACTCCAAGATGACCAAAAGCATTTTAGTACGAATAAATTAAATTCTCTCGAAACAAACAATTTAAAAAAAGCTGAATTACTCAACAAATTAAATAATTTGCTAAATGATATGCAAGTCTATTCTGCAACTTACGGGCAACAATCGACCGCAAATTCTGCTGCAACTTTACAGGCAAGCTCGCAGAAAATCATGGCTGAATTAAAAGCTGAAATTGCTGTCTGTTACAAATATATTGTGACGAATAGCCATGTTATAGTTGCTAATCTACAACAGCTAAAAGAAATCTGGGATAAATTATCTGCATTTAAGTCAGGTAGTGATTGCGTTTATGATAAAAATGGCAGTATAACTAAATAAAGAAAATAATTTTTCAGGGATATGAAAAGATGCTGCTTAAAAAAAGGGAAGTTCTAAACCTTATTTTTACAACCGTTGTCGGTGTTTTCTGCGCTGCTAATTGTTTTGCCGCCAATTTTTCTTACGAATCGGTCGAAAATATCAAAACAGTTGCCAAAGATTTTGTGCTAAAAAATGTTCCGCTTAATCCCAGTGAAACAATTGAGGTTCAAGTTGATTCGCCTCAGCCGCCCTTAAGAGTCGGAGCGTGTTCTAAAACCTTAGATGCAAGTTTTCCCGCAGATGCTAATCGCGATCAAGTAACAAGCGTGGAATTGAGTTGTAATGGTGTTCAGACATGGCATGTGTATGTTCCCGTCAACGTTAGAATCAATACCAATGTTCTCGTGGCAAAAAGAACGATTCCTCTCAATGATGTGATTACCGAAGATGACATGGATTTTGCGCAATACGATAGAAATAGATTATATAATGGTTATTTTAGTGCAAAAGAAAATGTCATAGGTCAGGTAGCATCGCAATTAATTGCATCCGGTACAGTGCTCACGAAAAAAAATGTTCAACAACCTGTTTTGGTACATAGAAACCAAACAGTCGACTTGATTGCGAGAACAAATTCAATCACGGTGACCATGAAAGGGGTCGCTAAATCGGATGGTAGTTTAAATGAAGTCATAAAAGCGTATAATCCTTCTTCAAAACGGATTTTGGATGCTGTCGTTGTAGGTTCAAACAAAGTAGAAGTTGTATAGATAGATTTGTTTCGGATGCAGCAACACAGCGAACATTTTATAAACTTCAATAAAGGCGAGGCGAAAGCATGTTAGTCATTATCGGATATGCGATCGTTATATTCTCTGTCTTTGGCGGATTTGCGCTAGAAGGCGGAAGTCTTTATGCACTGTTTCAACCTTACGAACTTCTCATTATCGGTGGCGCTGCCTTAGGCGCATTTATCGTTGGTAACAATCCTAAAGTCATCAAATCCTCGATTAAAGGTGCTTTTTCGGTTTTCAAAGGCGCAAATTATTCCAGAAAATTTTATATCGAACTACTATCACTCTTTTTTGAATTAACGAATAAAATTCGCAAAGAAGGCGTTTTATCTATCGAAGCTGATATCGAAAATTACAAAGAAAGCCCATTATTTAGCCCTTATAAATTAGTCACTAGGGAAGACAAAATAATGGAATTTATTTGTGATCATTTAAGATTGATTGTGACAGGTCGCGTTGATGTCATGCATTTAGAATTGCTGATGGATCAAGACATCGAAACTTTCGAACATGAAGGCGAACTTCCCATTAACGCAATTACCAAAGTAGCGGACAGTTTACCTGCTTTTGGTATTGTAGCAGCTGTGATGGGCGTAGTAACAACGATGCAGATGATCAACGGCTCTGCAGAAGAATTAGGCGCGCATGTTGCAAAAGCATTAGTGGGAACATTTCTCGGTATTTTAATTGGTTATGGATTTACAGCACCTATTGCTGCCATTCTAGAAAATCGTTTGCATGCCGTTGTAACCATTTTGCAATCGATTAAAGTTGTATTGTTAGCGTCAGTTCACAATCTTGCACCGACAATTGCGGTTGAATTTGCTAGAAAAGTATTATATTCAGCTGAACGTCCAACCAGTAACGAACTTGAAATCATCTTAAAAGAAGTCAGAGCAAATAAAAATAAAGAGAGAGAAGCTGACGCAACTAAAGAACCTGAACCCACATGAGCGAAAAAGACGACCATAAGCCTTATGTCATAAGGCGAATAAAAAAAATAAAAAAAGGCGGCCATCATGGTGGCTCGTGGAAAATTGCTTATGCTGATTTTGTGACTGCCATGATGGCATTTTTTTTATTGATGTGGCTGCTTTCATTGGCGAATAAATATCAACTAGATGGGTTGGCGGAATATTTTAAAAAGCCTTTAAAAGAAGCGTTTACTCATTCAAGTAATGCAAAAAATAAAGATAAGGACAAAGACAAGAATAAAGAAAAAGAAAAAGGCGAACACAAAGGCCAAGGAAAAGAAACCGCTCTTGACAAACCAATTAAGCCAGAAGAAAAAAAACATAATGAAATGTTAAAACAAGATGCCTTGGTAAAAAAACCCAATGATCCAACAGAGCTGGCTGAACAAAAAAAACAAGAAGAACTGAAAAAGATGAATGATATGCAAGCCATGAAAAAAGAATTAGAAAAGAATTTACAATCGGATCCGAAAATTAGCCAGTTTAAAAATCAATTAAATTTTGTCGTGACAGCGGATGGTCTTAGAATAGAGCTTCATGACCTTAAAGACAAACCGATGTTTTCAACCGGCAAAACAGATTTTCAAAAATATTCCAGTGAGATTGTGACTTGGTTAAGTCATCAGTTAAACGCATATCCCAATAGACTTCTCATCATAGGACACACTGATGCGGCACAATATCAAGGTGATGATTATAGCAATTGGGAGCTTTCAGTCGATAGAGCTAATGCAACACGGCGAGAACTGATTAAGACGGGTATGGGTCGAAACAAGATACTGAGAATTGTAGGTGTGGGTGATACTGATTTATTAAATAAAAATGATGGATTAGATCCAAAAAATCGGCGGATTGAAATTATTGTTTTGACAGATGATGCTATGAAGAAAATGCAGGCGCAGTAGTGCTTGAATGCAATCAAATGGAAAAATGGAGATTATAGCTCTCTATCTAAAAGCTTTAGTGAGAAGTCTATGCCAATTT
>JBDTIZ010000267.1:0-17168 GCA_039936115.1 Gammaproteobacteria bacterium | reverse complement strand
CCCACTGTCACCCCGCACTTGTTGCGGGGTCTGGAATCAAAAACATAAAAAAGTCATTAAATAATAAAATGTATCTTTTCTTATTTAAAGCCCAGACCCCGCAACAAGTGCGGGGTGACAGTGGGTGGCTTAAAGTGCGAGGTGACAATGTGAGCCCTACACAACCAATTCTTTAAACCTTTCAATAAATGCCCTCAAAGCCTGCCCACGGTGACTGATTTTATTTTTTCTCTCTAATGGCATTTCCGCGGCACTACATTTTTCATGCGTGTCATAAAACACTGGATCATAACCAAATCCATTTTCACCCGTAGGCGAATTTAAAATGAATCCATGCCAAATGCCTTCACAGATAATTGGCGCTGGATCTTCTGCATGTTCAAGATAAACCAGCGTGCAATGGAAGTGCGCTTGACGGTTTTCTGCTGAGGTATTTTCAAGTTCCATCAATAATTTTTCAATGTTGGCTTGATCATTCGCGCGCTTACCCGCATAACGCGCTGAATAAATACCGGGCGCACCATCCAATGCACGCACAACCAAACCCGAGTCATCGGCGATGGAGGGCTTGCCACTTTGTTCACAGGCATTACGCGCTTTTAATAAAGCATTTTCTACAAAAGTCAGTCCTGTTTCATCGGCATCTGAAATTCCAAATTTGGCTTGCGGAATCAATTCAACATTGGCTAAATCGAGCAGCGCTTGCAGTTCAGAAATTTTTCCTGAATTGCTGCTGGCAAAAATAATTTTATTTTTCATTCATAAACTCCACGATGATGCCAAACTTTTTTGGCGAATCGTATTTTTTAAAGCAAAATCACCAATAATTGCAGGATAATAAGTGCAGGGATTGGGGTGATATCAATGCCATTAATAGGAGGAATCATTCTCTGCAAAGGCCGCATAATGGGCGAAGAAATTTGCTCAAGCAACTGACCGGCTGGAGAAAATCCGGGCTGAAACCAACTTAAAATAGCGCGTAATAATATAGCATAGAAAAAAGTATTCAAAATTAATTTGAGCGAATCGGCAACAGTAAAAACAAATAATTCAACGATGTTCGGCAAACCTATGGTTATCGCAGAGAGCAAAATAATTTTTAGCAATTCAAAAAATAAAATCAAAACAAGCGTTGCATACTCAATGCCGCGATAAGTTGGAAATATTCGACGTAAAGGCGCGACTAAAGGTTGAGTTAATTTGATGATCAATTGGGTGAGTGGATTAAAATAATTTGCCTGCGCAAATGCTAAAATCAAACGCACAACCAACACAAAAAGATATAAATTAAATAACGTACTAATTAAAAATATACCAGCATTATCCAATGTATCTGTCATGACGCGGCCTCTTGACTAAACGTTTCTGCAAGTTGTTCGGAACGGGATTTAGCGGCGAGTATAGCACTGGCAAATAGCTCGCGTAGATTGCCTTTTTCGAGAATCAGTAAAGCGGCTTCTGTTGTACCGCCAGGCGATGTGACATTTTGGCGTAATTTTTCGATAGGCATGTCGATTTCTAATGCCATGCGCGCTGCACCGTAAGCGGTTTGCAGCGTGAGCTGTTTAGACATGTCGGCGGATAAGCCTAATTTTTCGCCTGCGTGTTGCAAGGCTTCAATGACTAAAAAGAAATAGGCGGGACCCGAGCCTGACAATGCGGTGACCGCATCCATTTGATTTTCATCCTCTAACCAAACCAGCGTGCTAACAGCACTTAAAATGGATTCAGCTAATTCGCGTTGTGCCGCGCTTACAAATTCATTAGCAAACAATGCAGTCACACCGCAGCGAATTAACGCGGGTGTGTTTGGCATGCAACGGACGATTGCTATATTTCCACCTAACCAGGTTTGGAAGTTTTTTTCACGAATACCCGCCGCGATTGAAATAACTAAAGGCTTTCGTGTTTGAATAAGTCGCGATAAGGATTGTACGACATGCGCCATCACTTGAGGTTTAATTGCAAATATCACGACGTCGGCCACTTCAACGGCTTCTTGATTATTTTCAGTGACGTGGATGTTAAATTGTTTTTTGAGCACAGATAATTTTTGGGCATCGGGATCTGCGATCCAGATTTTTTCGGGTTTTAAACCGGTGGCGATTAAACCGCCTAATAAACTTGCGCCCATATTTCCGGCGCCTAGGATTGCGATGGTGCTGGTGTGCATATTGATCCTTAAGAATTCTGGTATTTACCGGCTTTTGTAGGGGCGAACCTATGTGTTCGCCCTGCGGCCGTCATAAGCAAATGCCGTCTCTTCGATCAGAAGGGCGAACACATAGGTTCGCCCCTACAAAAGCCATTACATACATGACAGCAATGAAGTGGCGGTATCATAACATAAAAAAATTATTCCGAACCGGGTAAGAGGGGCGCGAAACAAGCGCCCCTTTGAATTTTACTTAACAGAATGTGTTTCTAATACGTTGAATAAAGTGTCGTAATAATTATTTGGGCTCCAGGCATACCAGCCATCAGCGCCCGCATCTTGTACAGCCTGGATTTGTGCATAGATATATTTAACTTTTTTCTCATGTGACAATGGATAATGATAATTCGATAATTCAATATAAGGATAAAGTTTTACCGGCATTTCATCATCGAATTGATCTTGAATCGCAACTAACGAGTCATAAACTGTTTGGTAAGGCGTTGCGAAATGTTTTGGGAAAGGACTGTAGTGTGAAGGATATACCATTGGGCAAATGGCATCGACGGTGCTTGAAAACAGTTTAATGTTATGTCCAATATGTTTTTCCTCACCGAAGCTGGCAATACCAAAGATATCCACTTGCAATGGAATTTTTTGAGCAACTAAGCGGTCTTTGTACCATTGAATGATTTTATTAATATTAACGGCGTGCTGAGATGAAGCAGGTTGTTTCGTATTGTAGCGAATATAATCAAGCTGGATTTCATTTGCGCCGTAACCCAGGGCCGCTTTGATGAGATTATATTTTTTCTCTCGATGCGCCATAGAATCAATTTGACTTGGCGTGCCACCGCCAGGAAACACGGTAATTCGTGCGACATACTTGATATCATTTTCTTTTACCAAGGCAATATTTTGTTGATAGCGTTTGGACGGTATCTCCATATCAATAATAAACGTATTAATGCCGGAGGCTTTGGCGTGTTTAATAAGATATTTTAAATAAGTCGTATCTTCCAACGTCTCTTGCGTTAAATAAATTCCCTTAGTGAGAGCAGCGCTTGCTGGGCTAACAAGTACTGCTAATAGAAGAGATAACCAAACCGTGAGCCCGAACTTTACGTAATTGTAATTGTTTTTCTTCATGACGGTACCTCGCAATAAAAGGTTCACATCCAAATTTCTGTTCTTGTTTAGTTTAATTGTAACTTAAAAAAAATCGGAGGGGGCGTGGTATACTAGATCAAATACGCACGCCAAAGAGCGCGGTACCTATTCTGACGAGAGTTGAACCTTCTGCAATAGCAGCTTCTAAATCATCTGACATTCCCATTGATAACGTGTCTAATTTGAATCCACCCGCATTTAATTCATTGAAAAGTAAATGTAATTTTTGCAGTTGAACACGTTGTTCCTCGAGCGATGGCTTGGGTTCTGGCAGGGTCATCAAACCACGAAGTCTTAGACGAGGCAGGCTTGAACAAAATTTAGCAAGCGGTAAAAGCTGTTCAGGATGAATGCCCGATTTCGTTTTTTCCCCACTGACATTGACTTGCAAGCAAATATTTAATGGCGGTAAATGTTCAGGACGTTGGTCATTCAAACGCTGAGCAATTTTTTCATCGGCGACAGTTTGCACCCAGGAAAAATGCTCAGCGATTTTTTTTGTTTTGTTACTTTGGATGGGGCCGATGAAATGCCAAGTTAAATGATGCGTTGCAAGTGCGGTGATTTTTTCTAGGGCTTCTTGTAAATAATTTTCACCAAAATGAGTTTGACCTACGCAAATAGCTTGTTGGATTTTTTCAACGGATTGAGTTTTGCTGGCGGCTAATAATAAAACAGAATCGGGTTCGCGATGATAACGTTTTTCAAATTCGTGAATTTGATTTTTTATGTTGCGCAGATTGTTTGAGGTGTCGGTCATTTAAAATACGGCCTTTGTCACCCCGCACTTGTTGCGGGGTTTGGAATAAAAGCATAAAAAAGTCATTAAAAATAAAATGTATTTTTTTTTATTTAAAGCCCGGACCCCGCAACAAGTGCGGGGTGACGGGGCAAGTGCGAGGTGACAGTGGCAAGTGCGAGGTGACAGTGGCAAGTGACACTGTAGTTTTGCCGCAAGAATTAAATCAATTCCGGCCCAGCACTTCGTATATCATCACTCACATTAAATTTTTTGAAGTTATCAATAAAGTTTTTCATCAATTCTTTAGAAAATTTATCATGTGCATCTTTATCAGCCCAAGCATTACGAGGATTTAAGACATGACTGTCAACTCCCGGAACTTCTGTCGGCACTGCTAATTTGAAACCAGGCAATGTTTCATATTGCGCATTACGTAATTGTCCATCGACAATGGCGCGTACAACGCTTCGTGTTACTGGAATGGAGAAGCGTTTTCCGCCACTGGTATAAGAGCCGCCTGACCAGCCAGTGTTAACTAAATAGACTTCCGCATCACAATGGTCTAAACGTTTCATTAACAAATTGGCATAAACACCCGCAGGTCGTGGGAAAAACGGTGCGCCAAAACACGTGCTAAATGTCTGCTTAATGCCGGAACTGCTGCCGACTTCAGTGCTACCGACTAACGCGGTATAACCACTTAAAAAATAATATGCGGCTTGTTCTTTACTAAGACGTGCAACGGGCGGTAAGACGCCATATAAATCACAGGTTAAAAATATGACCGCAGTGGGTAAGCCCGCTTTGTTTTCTTCAACGCGCAACGGAATATGTTCGCGTGGGTAAGCTGCGCGAGTATTTTCAGTGAGACTGGCGTCAGCATAATTTGGAACTTTGGTGGTAGGATCGAGTACTACGTTTTCCATAATGGCAGTGTGACGGATGGCATCCCAGATTACGGGTTCGCGCTCGCGAGATAAATCGATACATTTTGCGTAGCAGCCGCCTTCAAAATTAAATACACCGTCAGCGCTCCAGCCATGTTCATCATCGCCAATTAAATAACGTTCCGGATCCGCAGAAAGAGTTGTTTTGCCGGTACCAGATAATCCAAAAAATAAAGCGCTGTTGCCATCTTTGCCGACATTAGCAGCACAGTGCATAGGCAAAACTTCATGTTCGGGTAATAAAAAGTTTAAAACCGAAAACATGCCTTTTTTCATTTCACCTGCGTAGTGTGTGCCGCAAATTAAAATACGTCGTTCAGAAAAATTTAAAATGACCGCAGCATCACTGTTGACGCCATCACGTGCAGGATCGGTTTTAAAATTAGGTACACATAAAATTGTCCACTGATCAGCTTGATCTGCGGTAATGGACTGTTTAGGTCGAATAAAAAGATCATGAGTGAAAAGAGTATGCCATGCGAGTTCAGTGTTGACTTTGACTGTGAGCGTATATTTTTTTTCAGCGCCTACTTGTAGATAAGATACAAATGAGCAAGGTTGTTGCGCGAGATATTCTTCTGCACGTTGCCATAAGGCATCAAATTTATCTGGGCTAATCGGTTGGTTGATTGTATTCCAGTCAACAGCTTGAGCAGTTAGGTTATCTTGAACAATAAAACGATCTTTGGGGGAGCGGCCGGTACGTTTGCCGGTGGTAACATTTAATGCTTGGTTTGACGCTAATTCGCCTTCTTTGTTTGCAAGCGTCATCTTGACTAATTCGGAGGCTGATAAATTGGTATAAATTTTATGCTGAGTAGTTGTTTTATCAAGTTGCGTCATCATCTTGTACTCCTAACTATTTTGAAGCCTCGATCTAAAGAATCGGTATTGTACCTAAAGATAGCAGATTAGACTATGGATCCTAGTAATTCTACTTGACTATTTTGTGGGCGATAGGAAAATGGAGCGCTTTAGCGTTGTGGGAAGAGAAAATGACCGAATTAGATCAAGTGATTGCTGCGGCTTATACAAGTCAGGGCAAGATAGAAGATGTGAATAAAGTTTATTTAACACTGTTGCGTGCGACATTATTTCTACCGGTTAAAAAAGGCAAACCCATTGATTCGGAGGAAGCATTTTCTCCTTTGTATGCACATATCGATGAAAAATATTTTATGTTGGTATTTGATACGATAGCGCGATTGACTGAGTGGGCGGGTGATCAGTTTTCAGAAATTGATTACGTAGAATTGTCGGGTAAGGATTTGGTTGCTGGAATTAATAATGAGGTTTTTTTGATTTTAAATTTAGGTGCAGAAATTTATAAAGAATTTTCGCCGGATGAAATAAAACATTTGAAAAAAATTGTGGCGCGGATTGATCAGTTGAAAGAGCCTTGATTTTTTAACCCCAACCCTCTCCTTCCACGAAAAGCGCGGGAGAGGAGGGTTAGAATCACTCTCCACTCAATATACTTTCATAAGCCAGCCACGCTGCATCACGATATTTTCTAGCTTCAGACACCGGATCATTCGCCTGAATAATTCCACGCCCAACAATAATAATATCCGTGCTATTTTCAACAATCGCTTTTTGCGGCGTAATATATTGCTGTCCATGCGCATCATTTTTTTCTGAAAATTGCACACCCGGCGTTAAATAAATCCAATCGGGACGATCCGCTAATTTTCGCTGCGCTATAAATCCAATGACAAAATCAGGAAATTGTTCAGCCATCGCCAATGTTTTTTGTGTGTAGTCAGTTGAAAATAAATTATTCGCCGAACTCATTTCTGCGAGCAAAAGCAAGCCGCGCTGTTTTGGAATTCCAACTTCAGATAAGCCCGTTACAATACCATCGCCGGGCAAGCTGTGTGCATTGATCAGATCAGCCCAGTCGGCAATGTGATAAATACCTTTTTGATATTGTAATTTAACTGTATTGCCGATATCAGCAAACTTGCGATCTTCAAATAATATAAATTGGTGTTTCTTTGCAAGCGAAATTAATTGTTTAGTAAGCGCAGGTGTAAAATCTTCAATGATATCGATATGCGTTTTCAACACACAAATTTCAGGGCCTATTTCATCTGCTAAGGATAAAAGCTTTTCGCTAGTGGTAACATCGGCTGATAACGCTAGATTTGATTTTTTGTCATCCATTAAGCGCAATAATTTTTTTGCCAACACATTTCGACAGCTATTCGCTCTTTCTGAGTATCGCATTAAATTGACTCGTTGATTAATGTATCGATGATAGCATGCTCTTCTTTTGTGAGCGTCTGGCTATCAAGCAGTGTTTGTAAAATGGTGCTTAACGTAAACGCCGCATGAACTTGAAAATTGCGTTTTTCCAAATTGGCTTTGCCGCCTTGCTGACGATCAATTAACAATGCCGTGTCAATGACGCGCAATCCAACTGCTTCAAGTTCATCGGCGGTTTCTAGGATGCTGCTGCCAGTTGTAATCAAATCTTCGATAATTAAGCAGGTTTGTCCGGATTTAAATGCACCTTCAATTTGTTGTTTAGTGCCATAGGCTTTTTTTTCTTTGCGACGCATAATCATTGGAATGTTATGTTGCAATGAAATACAAGTGGCAATAGGCAATGCTGTGTAAGGAACACCGCAAATTAAATCAAATTTGCACGTTTGAATCGTTTGCCAAATCGTATCAGCAACGGCTCTTAAAATATCGGGATGAGAAATAATTTGTCGCAAGTCTAGATATATTTTTGATGTCTGACCGCTCTTTAAAGTGAATTCGCCAAATTTGACGGCACCAATTCGGTAAAGCGCTTGAATAAGTTGCGTGTGTGTCATGAGGAGACTCGTTTGAAAAGTTTGAAGGTGGTTCACATGATAAAAGGTTAATTGGAATCTGCCAAGCTCGAATCTTTTTCTGTCATGTTCGCGAAGGCGCGAAAAGCCCTCCTCTCCCCAACCCTCTCCTTCCGCCAAAAGCGCGGGAGGAGAGGGTTGGGGAGAGGAGGGGCTTTTTACGCCTCGCGAGAGTAACAGGTCTTTTTGCCCAGCAAACTCATGAAAAATCGATTATAATTTAAGTATGTATCAGTTAACCAAAGGGTGTAGCTGCTATGACTCAATTAACTCGTTTAAGATTGAATTTTCTAGTTTTTTTCGGTCTGATCTTGTTTGCATTTTGCCAGTTGAGCTATGCAGCAGACGCTGCAGTGGTTGGGCAAATGGTCTGGGTGAGCGGTTCAGTGCAGGCTGTTTCTGCCGATAATCAAACACGCGTTTTGCAAAGGCGATCGCCGATTTATGAAGCAGATACGATTAAGACGAGCAGCGGCGGTAGCGGTCAAATTGTCTTTACTGACAGTAGCGTGGTCGCATTGCGTTCGGATACAACATTTAGAATTGATCAATACAAATATACCAACCCTCAAAGCCAGGATAATAAATATGTCGCAACCGTAGCGAAAGGTGGTTTTAGAACGATTACTGGTTTTATTACCAAGGCCAATCCGGATGCTTATGAAGTCCATACACCCGTTGCGACAATCGGTGTGCGTGGAACAGATTATTCTATTTTTTATGGATCCTCACGTGGTCTATCCGTAAAACTTGATCGCGGTGCTATTTTAGTCTCAAATAAAGCAGGGCAGATTGAGTTAAATGCCGCCAGAAATCGAATTTATGCTGAAATTAGCGGTCTTAATGTAAAACCCGCGATCACCACTACACCGGCTCCAGTCTTCCGTAGTCAGCCAGGGGTATCGTCAGCTTCTTTCAAGCCTTCGGCAGGCGGCGGCTCGAGCGGTGTTTCAACAACTACGACAACTGTAACGACACCAACCCCAAAATCAACTTCTACAACGCGTCAACCAATCAGTACAGGACCTGCTAAATCAGTGTCGGGGTTTTGTATCAATTAAAAATATTTATTATGTAAAGACCGGTCATTCCCGCGAAGGCTGGAATGACACTTATTTCGCCAAATGAATATAAACCCCATTCCAATCACTAGGCGGCGGATTTTGCAAAAAGTGTTCGATACGGTCCAGATACAACTTATATAAAACCGAATTGGGATGAGAGACTGAGAGCTCAGAAAAGATAATGCGTGCATTTTCCCATTGTTGCTGAAAATACAATTCTTGTGCCGAATGATACAAAGCCAATTCCTGTTTTAATTCCAATGTTAATTCTTTTTTACGACACAGCACTTCATAGATTTCAATTGCGATATATTTTCCTTTTACTTGAACGCGATCAACTTTTCGAAAAACAAAATATTTCTGATCAAGCGCAGTTGATTCAGTCACCATAATTTTTGCGCCATAAAATTTTGTCAAACTTTCCACACGCGACGCTAAATTGACTGCATCACCTAACACAGTGTAGTTGCGTCGGAATTTGGATCCCATGTCGCCAACACTCATTATGCCGCTATTTAAACCAATCCCAATGTTGACTTCAGCCCAGCCTTTGGCAGCGAATTGCGGTTTAAGTTTATCCACGGCATGTTGCATATCAAGCGCTGCACTCACAGCATGTTGTGCATGGCGTTTATCTTTTAAAGGTGCGCCCCAAAATGCCATAATCATATCGCCAACATATTTATCAATCGTGCCGCGATGTTGAAAAATAACTTCCGTCATGGGTGTAAAAAATTCATTGAGCATTTCTTTTAATTGCGTAGCACTCAAGGGCTCTGAAATTGAAGTGAAATTTCTGATATCTGCAAATAACACTGTCATCTCACGGTCTTCGCCATAGAGTCCATAACTACCCGAGCTTGTTAACATTTCATCGATATGTTTTGCTGGAACGTATTGACCGAACATTTCTTTTAGACGCTCACGTTTGAGTGTTTCAAATAAATAACCGTAGACAACATTAATCACCGCTAACATGACCGAAAACACCATCGGAATAAGTATTGATACAAGGAGCCCGGTTTTGTCCCAGAGCCAGTTATTGGCGAAAATCAGACTGACGGGAATCACAATGGCTAACAAGAGCAAGGTGCGTGGGCCAAGATAGGGGAAAATAAAAATCAGTAAAATGCCTAAGAATAGCGTTGTAAATATTTCAGCACCGAGAGACCACGCCGGTTTATAGGAGAAATTATCTGTTAAAATGCCATCCGCAATGGTTGCTTGAATTTCTACACCAGGAAAAATATTTTCGATGGCTGTCGCTTTCAAATCACCTAAACCGGTTGCCGATGTGCCAATGAAAATAATTTTTCCTTCTAATGCTTTAGGTGGAATTTTATTGTTTAAGACATCTGTTGCAGAATAATAAGGAAATGTAAAACTTTTCCCGCGAAAAGGCACAATCACCTGCCCTTTTTCATCGGTTGGAATAATGTGATCCCCTAACTTGACGCCTTCTAATCGTAACTGATCCGTGTAACGTGCGGTGACCAAACTAATATTACTTAACAAATAAATTCTGACAGCTTCCAGGGCCAATGATGGATACAGTTTGTCTTGATAGCGAATTAAAATAGGCACGCGGCGAATAATTCCATCTTCATCAGGAAAGACATTTATAAAACCATCATGTTTTGCAGCAGGTTGAAGCACAGGGATATTACCAATAACCCCCGGCGCATTGATAAAGCCAAGTTGTTTTTCTGGATTGGTTTTTAATTCCAATATAGCAGGCGATAGCAAACCATTCACTTCAGAACGTGGTAAAAAACTGATTCCAAGGACAACATCAAGACGCGACAAACTTGTAGCCAATATGGCATCATTATCGAAAAAAGGTGCAATTTTTTGGAGCAGAGGCGTAATAGTGGGAGAGGATATTTTTTCAGAATTTAATTTTTCCAATACTGTTTCAACAATGTTGGCTTCTTTTTCTGGAAAAAGAACATCAAGCGCCACCACAACCGCGCCATGTTGTTGTAAACGATCAATCAATGTCGCCACTTTTGCTCGAGGCCAGGGCCAACGACCTTCTATTTCAAGACTATTGTCATCTACGTCAACAATAGCAATTGATGTGTCTTTAAGTTTTTTATGCGTAAAAAGTTTCGTGCGTAATTGTGTGTCATAAGCCAGGTTTTCCAGGCGATTAATAAGATGAATGATTGAGGGACGCGTCGTGGTCTGCAACCAGAGAGCGATCGCAAGCAAAATGAAGCCTAGCATAAATGGTACGCGCTTATTCATGAATAGCCGATTTCCTTGGCTCGTGTGTATTGTTAGGTTATCACGGTTTTAGCAAAGTTAAGAAATAGCCTTGTTTTTTTTGTCGTCATTGCAAGCGAGAACGTATTAATATCATCCATTTTGTTATCTGAGCAGTCAATTGACTATTGTGGTCGCGATCCGATCAACACAAAGACAGCTTCCATACTCACAATGAGGGCGCAGGACTAGACAGTTTAATGTGGTAAAGGTGCGCTCTATCTAGTTATAATGCTTTAAAATTTGATGTGTGTAGATATAAGTATAAACAAGGACAAGGATTGCATGAGCAAACGGTTTAATTTTGCCAAACTAATACTCAAATTATGTATCGTTTTAGTAGGCTCATTTTTTTATGGTATGAGTTTTGCTGCCGTCGATCCTGCCACTCAACAAACAATCAAGAACACTTTACCTGGTAGTACGGAGCCTGGTGTTGTGAGTAATATCTTCACGCCAAAACAAGAAATACCAAAATCATTGCCTCGCATTACGCCACCGCAAGAACAACCCAGTTCACTCGGTCCGCAAGCAACACAAATCAAATTCAAGCTGACAAGAATTATTATTGATGACAATCACGTTTATTCTGAGGAACAACTAAGCCAACTTTACAAAGACAAAATCAATACAGAAATTTCAGTTGCTCAGTTACAAGAAATAGTGCAAAGCATTACAAATTTCTATCGCAACAATGGTTACATTTTATCGCGCGCAATTTTGCCGCCACAACATGTCACAGAAGGTATTGTGCATGTCCAAGTTATCGAAGGTTATATTGATCAGGTGAAGGTAATTGGTTTTCCAAAAGGCGCAAGAGCTCTTGTTCAGGCGTATGGCGATAAAATTGCAAACTCAAAACCTTTACAAATAAAAGTCATGGAAAACTATTTGCGTCTTGCGAATGAGGTGCCGGGTATGCAAGTGAAAGCAGTCTTAGAACCCTCCAAGACTAATACTGGTGCATCAAATCTAAATCTTTCTGCGGAAGAGCAAACAATAAACGGTTATTTATCTTATGATAATTATGGCACACGTTATATCGGTCCAAATCAGGTGACTGGTAATGCTTCATTGAATTCTATTTTTAGATCGGGTGATTCAACGCATGCTGTTTATGCAACAACGAGCCGGCCGCAACAATTAAAGTTTTTTGACATTTCGTATCAAACGCCCATAGGTACAAATGGATTTTACGCTACACTCGGCGGCAATAGTTCAAAAACACAACCTGGGATGAATCTCGCAACGATTGATATCAATGGTAATTCAACAACCTATTATGGTTTATTTCAATATCCGATGATTCGTTCGCGAGAAAAGAATTTATCATTGGATGGCGGATTTAATTATCTCGATAGTCAGGTGACTTCATTTAATTTCCCATTATATACCGATCATATCCGTGCGATAAAAGCGGGAGCAAATTACGATTTTTCAGATCGTTTCCATGGCTCCAATTTATTAGGCCTGCATTTAGAGCAAGGGCTTAATATTTTTGGCGCATCACATAATCCAGATTCTCTGACCACCTCGCGTCCAGGTGCAACCGGCGTATATACCAAAGTAGTTGGGCAGGTGGCACGTTTACAAGCTATCTATGGCAGACTTTCTGCGTATGCCGTTGCGAATGGGCAATATTCTTACCGACCTTTGCTGGCATCCGTGCAGTTTGGTTTTGGTGGCAGTCAATTAGGTCGTGGCTATGATCCTGCAGAAATCATTGGTGACAAAGGTATGTCAGGCAGTCTTGAGCTTAGAATGGATTGGGCGCCAGGTTGGTTTTTATTAAAAGCGATCGAGCCGTATATCTTCTATGATGCGGGTGAAATCTGGAACTTGAAAGATGTTATAGGCGTAAAATCACAACAAAGCGCAACGTCAACAGGCTTTGGAACGCGTTTTGTATTCTCTTCTAACTTTACGGGTAATTTGATGATCACTCAACCGTTGACTAAGAGTGTTACAGCGATGGAGTTGATTGGTCGCGGGAGAAATCCACGAGGATTCTTTAGCGTGGTGGCGGCTGTTTAAAATTGGTTTTTTTACCTCCTCTTCTCCTGCGAAAAGAGGTATAGGGCATCGGTAACACTTTTAAAATAGGCATTTTTTACTCTCCGTCATTGCGAGCGCGAGCGAAGCAACCCAGGTTTTATTGTCACTTAATGAGCATATAAATCTAAATGGAAGGCTAGATTTTATATTTTTTCTTACTTTGCGAGTGACAATAAAACCTGGGTTGCTTCGCTCGCGCTCGCAATGACGGTGGTTCGCCCCGCCTTCGCGGGAGGAAAGGGGCGGGTTTCTCTCACAATCAATCCGTCCCAAGCGACACACTAAAAAACACTCTAGGCGATCGACCATTTCCAATAATTTCTAATGCAGCAACTTGTTTCGTGAGTGGTTGAGCGACAAATAAATTTCCACTTAGATTTTTGGTAAATTGCAACCGAGTTCCAATACCAACAGATGAGGCGCTTTGATTATTTGGTACATTGAGTGTCAGGATATTCCATATTTTTCCTATGTCGTAGAAAGCATAATATTGCATAGCTTGTAACAAGCGAAAAGATGGCTGAGTATTAAAACGTAACTCAATACTGCCTGAAAGACCACGATCACCGATAATTTCAGAAGGATCATAACCACGACCCACTTGCGATCCACCATATCCAAACTGTACCGGTACTAGCAATGAATTAAATGAATATTGACCCATAGCTAAGAGATAAATCGAAAGACGATCTGTCACACCTTGAAGACGCACAGCTTGCATATTAACTTTTGTGTAATCTGTTCTACCACCAGCGCGCGAAACACCAGTCAATTCGCCAGATGGCGAAGCGCCAAGCACAGGCAAACCCTTCGATAAATTGAAAAGTATCTGATTATTTCCCGAATGGCGATCGGCTAATTGATAGATAGCATTCAATTCTAATGAACGTATTTTGTCGAGATAAAGCTTGCCAATCGCTGCGTTAGTTCCACTATCGATATAATTAAAAGCACCCGCAAAAGTCAATTCCTCAGTTAAAGAACGAATCACTGGAAAACGAAAAGTTGCGTACGCGTTTTTTGCACGACCAATTAATTCTAAAGGAGCCAAGATAAATCCAGGGCGAGTTTCTGTATAGTTTCCACCTAGTGCAAATCGCTTGCCTTCTGTGCCAATAGGCGTGTCGTGCACAACACTTGCGCTACGTAAAGCCTGCAAGTTGGATGATCCGGTTAAGGTTAATCCCGTTGCATCGCCCGAGCGAAAAATCGAATTGAATGCAGTTGAGATCGTTGTTTCTTGTGGCCCAATATAGCGCGTCCCGTAATTATCGTAGGAGACATTCGCGACTGCTGTTTGGGTTTCAGTGTAAAGATCAATGTCTGATGCGGCAGGCGTAGTTTTAGAAGGTTTAAGAACGGATCTGACAGTGGTACCCGGAATTTCATTCGCTAATTGAATATAGTGTTCAAGCGTGCTGAGTCGAATAGGTTTATCAGCTGCCATATGATCACCATAAGCTTGCACTAATGCTCTAGCGCCATACGGATGACCGATCACATCAACTTTAGAAATATAGCCTTCTATCACTTGAATAGTGACTGTTCCATTTGCAATGGTTTGTGGCGGCAAAACCGCGCGGCTAATAATATAACCATGACTGCGATAATAATTAGAAATTTTATCGACAATTTCAATTAACTCAGCCAGTGAAATGCGTTTGTTTAATTTGTCTTGATAGAGCACAGAAAGTTCTTGATCTGAGTAAACATGATTGCCAATTAAAATGATTTTTTTTAGGGTAAAAAATAATTTTTGTGCATTCGCCATCATTGTAGCATTGCTACCCGTTTTGTCAGATGGGCTGAGTCTTGTGGGTTTAAGTGCGAGGTCAGGTTTTTTATCAGTGAGTGACTGTTGTACTCGGCTAGGGAAAACCGTGCTTGGAAGATTCGCAATTTGAGCTGCGAATGCAGTCGTTAAACAAAAAAGTATTAAGCTAGTTATCCAGATTTTTATAAATCGCTTAACACCGACGCTCATCTACTTGTCCTTAAGTCTAAAGAAACATCCTCGAAACGCTAACTTATCTTATTGGTTGTGGAGATCTTGTGTACCAATATGAATATCTATCGAAGTATTTATAACAGATTTGAGCACATCCTGCATAGCGTTCGAGAGAGTAATCTTAGTAAATGCAGTCTCGATTTGTATGTTTTTTGGTATGCCAGGCAATGCACCTGGAACAGAAGAATTACTAGTGCCAGGTGTTGTAATCGGTGTAAATCCGGCGAGTATGTTGGCAGAGATATTAACTACTCTAGCGGAAACGGAGGTGTTAGCAGCTGGCAGAATGGTGAAAGTATTGCTGTTGAAAGTAGTAATCATATAATTGGTGTTATAGCTGTTGAGTGTGCCTAAGGTAATAGCATATTGCCCAACGGCGTCACCAGGTTGACGACTTAGTTCTCCGGCCAGCGCTTGACTGCTGGAGTTATTGATTAACCCACCCACTGCATAGGTTAAGACAGGATTGCTTGCGCCAAATTTTTTGCTTGCAGGATTTGCACTAATGACAAGACCTGCAGGAGTGATGTTTCCACTAAAGGATGGGTTAGAGACGATGTAATTTCCAGCGGCTGAACCAGCTAGCAGATTGGTTGCATTGACTGGAATGCCAAGAGCCGCATTTGCACTAACAAAGTTTGCTGAGTAGCCTGAGTTATTAATGACAACATTACCGACATCGGATGGCAGCACACCATTAAGAACAGCATTGATTAGATTTAATCTAGCGTAGGTTGTGCTGGTGTAAGATTTGTTGTTTGCATATGCACTCAGTAAATTAAGTGTTGCAGGAGAGATATTCGCGGTTAAATCCGCTGGTTGTAACACAGTGTAATTACTGGAAGCCGAGCCGCTAAGTGGAACACTGGTTGTAATGACAGAAATATCGTTGCCAGCATTTGCACTAGAAAATATACCGTAGGCGGTACCAGTCAAGTTTACGTTACCTGTGTCTGCTGCAAATACCCCCGATAAGGTTGCGCTGCTAGCATTTAAGGTAGCCGCGGTTGTCGTGTCATAGACTTTGTTGCTTGCAATGAGACCAGACACGGTTAAAGGTGCGGCGGTTATGATGCCGGTATTGTTTGCAACATATGAAACTGAGTAGTTATTACCACTGTTGCCATCGCTAATACTAGCAACAGGGGTTAACGTCAAATTAGTTCCGACGTTGATTGTTCCATAAGTCTCGCTGAGTACAGCGCTATCAGAGCCTTGTAATGCACCCGATGAAATAATTGGAATCGCAGCAGCTGAAACAGTAGTGTTATAAGATTTAGTATTTGTTATAGCAGTTACGGTAAGAGGACGTGCTGTGATGATACCAGTTAAATTATTAACATAACTAATTTGATAATTATTGCCGCTGTTGCCATCAGTGATGAAAGCGAGTGGTGTTAGTGTTAATCCGGTGCCAACATTTTTATCCGCGTAAGTTTCGCTTAAGACGGCGCTATCAGAACCCTGTAATGCACCGGAGGTAATTGTAGGTGTTGCAAGTGCTGAAGTGTTGGCATCATAAATTTTTGTATTAGTTGCAGCAGTAATTGTTAGAGGACGTGCAGTGATGACGCCAGTTAAGTTGTTCGCATAGCTTATTGAGTAATTGTTTCCGCTATTGCCATCGGTGATCACAGCAAGTGGTGTTAAGGTTAAGCCAGTGCCAACATTTTTATTCGCATAAGTTTCACTTAAGACCGCACTATCAGAACCTTGCAATGCGCCAGATGTAATTGTTGGTGTGGCAAGTGCTGAAGTATTAGCATCATAAATTTTCGTATTAGTTGCCGCAGTCACTGTTAAAGCACGTGCAGTGATAACACCAGTTAAGTTGTTAACATAACTTATTGAGTAATTATTTCCGCTATTGCCATCCGTTATCACAGCGAGTGGTGTTAAGGTTAATCCAGTACCAA
>JBDTIZ010000266.1:0-10533 GCA_039936115.1 Gammaproteobacteria bacterium | reverse complement strand
CCGGATAGATTCCCGCCTTTGCGGGAATGACAGGTCGTTTTGTTGCATGACAACGCGCTCTTCTCAGGATAACAGTTGTCATAACACATTTTAATTTTGAGGTTTTGCTTTGAGTCACGCGCAATTAATTATGCTCTGTGTTTTGCTAGCGCTGCTAATTTTAATAGCCGCTTTTTTTTCGTTGGCAGAAACAGGTTTGATGTCGATTAATCGTTATCGCTTACGCCATAAAGCTCGAATGAAAAAACAGTCAGCGATTTTAATTTTGCGTTTATTAAAACGTCCCGATCGATTATTAGGCGTCATTCTGATTGGTAATTGTTTTTCAAATATTATGGCATCGGCAATTGCCACTTTGTTGGCAGTGCACTTTTTAGGTGATACAGGGATTATTATTACAACGTTTTTATTAACGTTTGTGGTTTTGATTTTTGCGGAAGTTGCACCCAAAACTTTAGCTGCTTTATATCCAGAGCGAATTTCTAAGGCGGTCGCTTGGCCGCTGTTTGTTTTGTTGAAATTATTATATCCGATCGTCTGGTCTATCAATGGCGTATCAAATGGTTTATTGCGTTTGTTTCGCATTAATGTCACGTCACACAACACCGAACAACTCAGCCGCGAAGAATTGCGCAGCGTCGTCTTTGAAACCAGTGGTCGTTTGTCGCGCCACTATCAAAATATGTTGCTCAGCATTCTGGATTTAAACAAGGTGACTGTGAATGATGTGATGGTACCGCAACATGAAATTGTGGGTATTGATCTCGATCTCGGGTGGTCGCAGGTGCAGCAGGTTATTTGCAGCAGTACGCACGATTGGTTGCCGATCTATCGCGATGATATCAATCAAGTGATTGGTATGCTGCATTTGCGTGAATTGATGCATATCGTATTATCTAATCAAACCATGAATAAAGATTTGTTACTGAAACTCATGCGCGAACCTTATTTTGTGCCAGAAGGAACACCGCTTAACACCCAGTTGCATAATTTTCAAAGGCATAATAAACGCACAGCGTTGGTAGTGGATGAGTATGGTGAAATTCTAGGTTTGCTGACGCTGGCTGATATCTTGGAAGAAATTGTTGGCGAGTTTGCGAGTAATGTTTCCAATACGACTAAAATTATTCAAGTGCAAAAAGACGGAAGTTATTTAGTGGATGGTTCGATCACGTTGCGTGAATTTAATCGGATTACGGAGTGGAATTTGCCGAGCCAGGGACAACGTACATTGAATGGATTAATTGTTGAATACCTTGAGTCTATTCCGCATCCAGGGACTTGTGTGCGAATTAACGATTATCCAATTGAGATTATGCAAGTTCAAGACAACCGCGTTAAAGTGGCGCATGTGTTTCCGAGATTATTGCCGGAAGAATCGGAAATGTTGTAGAAAGATTTCTGAAATAGAGACCTGTCATTCCCGCCTTC
Organism: Gammaproteobacteria bacterium; assembly: GCA_039936115.1. Lineage (GTDB taxonomy): Bacteria > Pseudomonadota > Gammaproteobacteria > DSM-16500 > DSM-16500 > DATIJJ01. The sequence continues at coordinate 9,102 of JBDTIZ010000266.1, read as the reverse complement.
GCGAGAATGACAGGTATCTTCAATCAAAACGCAAATTGCTGCTTACAATGCGTTTCTTTCAATAACCGACTACTCACAAAAATAGCAAAAATATAGCAGAGTGGAATCATGAATAATCCAAGGCGGTAATCAGCAATGGTATAAATCGGCGTATGGTTCGCGCTGAACATGCCATTCCAGTTTATATAAAGCAGATAACCAATCAACGGCTGAACAATCGCGCCGCCTGCAACGGTTGCCATGTTATTCAAACCTATTGCCGCGCCCAAGCTTGATGGGTGACTGTTATCGCGTACAACACAAAATGCAAGTGATTGACCACCACCTGCGAGGCCTAAAATAAAAAGAGCGGCATAAAGTACCGGCATTGAAATCGAACAATAAATGATAAGTATCGATCCAATGACACCCAATACCCCGCAGACGGTTAAAACGATCAGACGACGCTGAATAAATTCCGATATCCATCCACTTAATGGCGATCCAATTCCAATACCAATCCAGATCGCAGCACAAGCCAGTGATGCGCTTTGCGTTGTCAAATTATGAGCGCTCACCAGAAAAGGTATACCCCAAAGTCCCGCAAATGCGGCAATGGGTGCCCAAATTAAAAACGAATAAGCTGCGATCCACCAGGTAGTTTTTCGCCCAAAGACCAGTTTAAACTTACTAGGCATGCCTTCTAACGCTGTTTTGCGCGGATGGAATTCAGGGGTCATAGAATGAGAATTCGTTGGCAAATCACGTACAACTAACCAAACGACTAAAGCCAGCACGAAACCCAATAAACCCAAATAGATCATGCTATGACGCCAGCCCCAATGATGTATAGCGACCGCCAATGGCAATTCACCGCCAATTGCACCGACAGAACTCATCAACTGTACGATACCTGATAACACGGCAAAATATTTCGCTGGAAACCAACGGGCGATTAACATTAATGCCCCGCTAAACGAAAAAGCCGAACCAATACCCATTAAGAATCGGCCCGCAGAAGCATTTGCTATGCCTGTGCTATAACTAAAACAGAGAGCGCCAATCGCACAAGTCATAATAGCTACGGTTAAAACGCGACGCGGCCCAAAGCGGTCATGTAATAATCCAGCCGGTATTTGCATCGGTGTATATGCATAATAGTAAGCAGCAGAAACCACACCTAACGTAGCTGCATTTAAACTAAGATCACGCATTAATTCACTCGTCATAACGCCTAATGAAACCTGAAGTGTGAATTCATACATGTAAAATGCAGCTGACAGTATGCAAATGATAGAAGCAAGAAAAGTATATTTAAGTGTATTCATGTGATTCTTCTAATAAGTTATTGGATTAAAATTATTTGATGATTAAGGCGGCAACCACATTTCGACCTTCAGCCGATAATGCATTATAGGTTCGACAGGCAGCACTTGAATCCATGACTTCTATGCCGATACCTTCGTTAATCAGATCGCCATAAATATCCAGATCTGGAAATTGTAGAGTAGCACCAGTGCCAATGAGTAAGATAGCCGGACTTAATTCACTAATGATGGCAAGATGTTCGTGCGTTAACTCGTTAATCGTCTGCGGTGGCCAATTGTCAATTAATTGTTCCGGTGAAACAATAACACTTTGCGTATATTGTTGATCGTTAACCTGGATATTTCCTGGTTTATAAGCTCGAATTTGATACTTCGCTTGATTGTCATCAATGGATAAACCCATACGTTCTCACTCCTGTGTTTTAACTTATTGGGGGGTGAGCTAACCCCACATTGATTTGTAATTCAAACATCATTGATGCTTTGAGTCAATATCATAAAAAAATCCAATATATGTCAAAAAATACTTCCAATTCACAGTAGTTGTAGTAGTGTTATTGTTAATCAATTAACTAGAAAAAGAGTAATCTATGGATCAATTTTCCCGTATGAATCGTTTGCCTCCATATGTTTTCAGCGTAATGGAACAATTGAAATTACAGGTAATGGCAAAAGGGACTGATGTATTTGATTTTGGCATTGGCAATCCGGATCAACCGACACCTCCGCATATTGTTGAAGCCTTGCGCGAAGCGGTTTTATTGCCCGGTGTGCATCGTTATGCGCCTTCAAAAGGGATACTTGAATTACGTAAATCGATTTGTAACTGGTACGGTCGGCGGTTCAATGTGGATTTAAGTCCCGAATCAGAAGCCATTGTGACGATTGGTTCAAAAGAAGGATTGGCGCATCTGGCTTTGGCTACCATGAGTGCGGAAGATACCGTGATCGTACCTAATCCTTGTTATCCTGTGCATCATTTTGGCAATGTCATTGCAGATGCGAATGTGCTGTATGTACCATTGTTGCCGGATGTCGATTTTATATCGACACTCGAGAGCACACTGAAAGACGCATGGCCTAAGCCGAAAATGCTTGTCATCAATTTTCCAGCCAATCCAACCACGCAATGCGTTGATCTCGATTTTTTTACAAAAATTATCGAAATTGCCAAAGAGCATCAATTGTGGGTTGTTCATGATATGGCATATGCTGATATCGTATTTGATGGTTATCGCGCTCCTTCAATTTTGCAAGTCCCAGGGGCTAAAGAAATTGCGGTCGAATCTTACACCTTGTCCAAAACATACAATATGGCAGGATGGCGTGTAGGTTTCATGTGCGGTAATGCAAAATTAATTCAAGCGTTAGCACGTATAAAATCTTACATGGATTATGGATCTTTCACGCCAATTCAAATGGCAGCCATTGCGGCATTAGAAGGACCGCAAGATTGTGTCACAGAAATTTGCACGATGTATCAACATCGTCGTGATATGATGTGCAAAGGTTTAAAAACAGCAGGTTGGGATGTTAGTATTCCACAAGCAACTATGTTTATCTGGGCAAAAATTCCTGAACAATTTAGACATCTGGGTTCGTTGGAATTTGCTAAATTACTTGTGCACCAAGCGAACGTAGTTATGTCTCCTGGCATTGGTTTTGGTGAATATGGTAATGAGTATGTTCGAATTGGGTTAGTCGAAAATGATCAACGTATGCAGGAAGCATTAAAAAATATTTCACAATTTATGCGTGGAGAATTTGATTTACCCACGCCAACATTTTCATCGGAGTATGTATCGGTATGAATGAAATCACACTACAAAAATCAAATGGGTTATTGCCTTTGAAAAGTGTGGCAGTCGCCTTAATATTTTGCGCTATTCTGGGGCCTGTTGGTTTGCTGTATTCTTCGTATGTCGGTGGCATTGTAATGATTCTCTTTGGATTTATTGCAATGCGGATGAAATTATACGGTTTGGTATTTTTAGCTTGGATGATTTCTTGCATTTGGGGTGTGGGTGCGGCGAATCGTTATAACAAAAAGATTTTGCAGTAAAGATAATCGCCATTGCGAGCGTCATTTCCGCGAAGGCTATGCCAATTTGACTGGGCTTCACCAGCACTTTAATCCACTGTACCCAGCACTTTAACCATTGTCACCCCGCACTTGTTGCGGGATCCGGGCTTTAAATAATAAAAAATACATTTTATTTTTTTAATGACTTTTTTATGTTTTTGATTCCAGACCCCGCAACAAGTGCGGGGTGACAGTGGGATTAAAGCGCCGGGTGACAGTTTCTTTTCAAAAAAAAATTTCAACGGAAGAATCCATGTCAACTCAAAAAAAAATAAAACGTCGGACAGAAATTTCAAACACCATCAATCACGAACTTCACCCATTATTACAACGCATTTACGCCTCTCGCGGCATTGCATCTGTTGCAGAGCTCGAGCGCGGTTTGGAACGTTTATTACCGTATCATGATTTGTTAGGTATGGAGCTAGCATTAGAATTGCTGGCGGTTGCTGTCATGACGCAGCAGAAAATTTTAATTGTCGGTGATTTTGATGCGGATGGTGCAACCAGTTGCGCAGTAGCAATACGCGCATTAAAAAGTTTTGGCGCAGAATCAGTGGATTATCTTGTACCGAATCGATTTGCATTTGGTTATGGTTTAACACCTGAATTAGTGGAAGTCGCAAAGAAAGAGTTTCATCCTGATGTGATTGTGACAGTTGATAATGGCATCGCAAATCACGCAGGTGTGAGTGCTGCTAAAGCGGCTGGAATTAAAGTCATTATCACTGATCATCATTTGCCAGCAGACACATTACCTTTAGCTGATGCTATCGTGAATCCTAACCAACCCGGTGATTTATTCGCGAGTAAAAATATGGCGGGCGTAGGAGTTATTTTTTATGTGATGCTAGCATTGCGGCGTTATTTAAGTGAAAAAAATTGGTTTCAACAACGTGGTATTCCTGAACCAAATATGTCACGTCTTCTAGATCTCGTGGCGCTTGGCACAGTTGCTGATGTGGTAGCACTTGATCAGAATAATCGGATTTTAGTTTATCAAGGATTGCGACGCATTCGTGCAGGCCATTGTATCCCAGGCATTGCTGCACTACTTGAAATTAGCGGAAAAAATCAATCGCGTTTAATGGCTGCAGATCTAGGGTTTGCTGTTGCGCCTCGCTTGAATGCAGCGGGGCGTCTTGATGATATGGCGCTTGGTATTGAATGTTTGTTAACAGATGATCTGTCGGCTGCGCGCGAAATGGCAAAAATTCTGACGGACTTGAACGACGAACGCCGGATCATAGAATCTGAAATGCAAGAACAAGCGCTGCACGCGCTTAAAAAAATTCAACCTGATTCAAAACCAGCACACGGCATTTGTTTATTTGACGCAGACTGGCATCAAGGTGTTATCGGTATTTTAGCGGGACGAATTAAAGAACGCTTACATCGCCCTGTGATTGCTTTTGCTCTCGCGAATCAAACAGAATTAAAGGGCTCCGCACGTTCCATTCCGGGTTTACATATTCGTGATGTCTTGGCAGATATTGCAATAAAATATCCCGATTTGATCGGTAAGTTTGGTGGACATGCGATGGCGGCAGGATTAACACTAGCGCGTGCTTCTTTTGAAAAGTTTTCACAAGCGTTCAATGAAATTGTGTCAAACAAACTGAATCAAGTAGATTTACAAAATACTGTCTTGAGTGATGGTGAGTTAGCTTCGACAGATTTATCACTAGAAGTCGCTGAAGTTTTGCGTGAAGGGGGGCCTTGGGGGCAGGCTTTTCCTGAGCCAATCTTTGATGGTGTTTTTGCTATATTAGAACAACGCTTAGTAGGCAGCCGACATTTAAAGATGACTTTAGGTAAAGAAAATCAAACCATTGATGCGATTGCATTTAATGTTGATTTAAATCAATGGCCTAATTATCGCTGCGAAAATATCAACATTGCCTATCGAGTCGATATCAACGAATATCGTGGTAAACGTAGTGTACAATTAATAGTAGAACATATTGAAACTGCTTAAAACCTTTTGTAGCGGCGAATCTATGTGTTCGCCCAGCTAGAATCGAATCAACCCAACATAAGGATATGGTGAACGAAGGATTGACTCTATGCGCAGATTGCTCAGTAGTGTTTTCCTCTTAATCATCATCGTTATCGTCTTGGGCCCTTGGGCGTCAGGACGTTGGCTGCAGCAAAATTATAATCACTTAATTTCTTTTTATAATTCAGATGGCGCAATTCAAGTTGCAATCACGCATTATCAGCGCGGTTGGATGAGCTCTGATGTGACGTTGACTGTTGATCTGCAGAATACACCAGAGTTGCAAGATTTTCTGCAAGCATTAGGAGCTCATCAACCACTTCCTACCCATTATCAATTTGTAGTGCAACAGCATATTCAACATGGTCCGATTATTTATCAACATACTGAAAATTTGCCGACTATCTTTGGGTTAGGTGCAATTCAAAATAAAATTGAGATATCACCTGAGCTGAAAAAGTTAATTGCAACGTTTGGCATTCAAGATTTTTCTGTAAAGTCAGAAAATAATTTTGTTTCGTTATTTGGCAATTTTTATCATCACGTTGAATTCCTGAATGTGCGCGGTAGTTTTCCAAATAGTGCGATTAAAATTTCTTTAGGCAATGCGGTGATGAATCTTTGGGTGCAACCGGAAAAAAGAAAAATGGATGGTAGTATCGCGCTTGAAAACTTTACGTTAGCGGATACGGGTGATTTTCTCACTGTGCCAAAAATGAATTTAACAATCAATCAGCAATTGAGTGAGGGTGGGTTTTGGTTAGGTGAGAGTTTGATTAAATTGCCAGAAATGACTTTAACAGAAACAGGTGGGAAAAGTTTTTTTATCAAAGGCTTTCAATCGCATGGATCCTCTGAAGAAATTGCAGGGCAATTAGAAGGCGTCAGAACAATTGATATTGATAAAATTCAATTGCCGGAATTGTATGCGGGCCCGATACATTTTCAATTTAGTGCACATAAATTAAATGCAAGTGCAATAAAAGGTATCGTCACCGTTTATCAAGAGTTCGTGCAACATGGTGAAGTGTATCAAGGACAGTTCAGACGAAAGATAATTGCGTTAGTGCCGAAAATTGTAACGTCAGGTTCCGCAATTAAAATAGATAAATTTGATTTAAATGCGCCTGAAGGACAGCTTCAGCTGAATGCGGCGGTTTTCTGGCCGGATGCTAATTTTATCCCACCCGAAAATGTGCCCGATTTATTTAAAACGGCGAATGCAGAATTGAAGGTGCATATTTCAAAATCGCTGATGAAAGATGTAATTGGTTACGCATCAGGAATGCCTGGCGCTGTGCGCGAAATGTCTCAACCTGATCGACCTGTTTTACTGAAAGCGCGAGATCAAATGACTTTGGCGGTTAAGCATAACACTTTATTAATTAACAAATGGGTAGCAGGGCATCAGATAACGAAGGCAATTGGCGACGAACTGTTGTTAATGCAAACCAATTTGCTTCCCGAGGCTCAATATTCGGCAAAAGTGTCTGAATTTTTGCGTGAGAAACAGATCACGCAATCTGTTGCGAATCAATTAGACTTACAATATGCGCAAATTCAATTACCTTATTTATTTTTATTAGGCAAAGTTGATGAGTATCAGCAAGCGATTAAAAAACAAATGAGCACGCAGCTGGATGATTTTGTGAAACAAGGTTTTGTTAAAGAAGAAAATAATAAGTATTTGGTTTTGTTTAAATGGTTTGAGGGGAAGTTGACGGTTAATGGGCGGAGAATGGAATGATTTTTTTATTTGGTTCTAAGATTTTTGTAGGGGCGAACCTGCGTGTTCGCCCTCTCTATCGAAGTGATATCAATGGCGTATTAAGGCTAGGGCGAACACATAGGTTCGCCCCTACAAAAGCCTGGGGAAATAGCTAGTTTCAGAAAGATGCCGTCGTACCGCGGCTTGTCCGCGGTATCCAGTCAACTTGGCCAGGATGACTCACCCAGCTCAGCCGTAATCGCAATATCAATAGGCACCTCAATTTCCCTCTCACGAAAAGTAAAATGCCAATATTCTTTTTCATAAGGTATAAAACCCACTGCTTGCATAGCATTCGATAATATTTGCCGATGCTTAAGTGCATCAACACCAATCATTTCAACAGTTGCAGTGCTATGTGACAACTCATCAAAAAAATCAAAACACGCGCCCATATCAAGAAGCGTTTTATTTTTCAAATCAATCAGCGTTAGATCAATCGTATCGCCATAGCAATGATCTGAAACGTGATCACATACATAACCCATCTGCGCTAATTGATTTTTTCCAATATGCGGATAATGAATTTCTTTACGAACTAGCTCATGATCATCATGCACCGCTAGATGCATCCATCGACCAAAATCACGCACCGCACGTAACGGTCGATAACTGTCAAAAACAAATAAACCCAATTGCAATTCACTTAAACTATTTTGCACCGCGCAAAGAGCATGCGCCGCGCTCGATGCCATAAGGCAAATATGCGCAGCATCTGGATGATAACCATCAACAATACGTCCTAAAAAATTTTGTTGTGTTGCATACGCTAATTTACAGTCAATCGATGTTTGACATAACTTTTTACTTAGTCTTGTCACATCAATCAATCCAGGGTTTTGAGTTTGCATGAACACTCCTCTGTTTCAAGATAATAGTCCGGAATTATATACGTTTTATTGAAGAAAAATATGCAAAATAGACAGCAATGGCATCAGCAGATAATGTATTGTGCCGATACAATGGATGGCTTATCCGTCATGATGAATAATTTCACCCGATGCATGCAAATTGGCATTAATATTCGCGTTGGCGTTAAGATTAACATTCGAAGGAATACCTTTGACATGGGCATTTTCCATGCCATGTTCAATAGCTTTCGCTCCATATAGAATCGCACCTGAACTAACCACCGATGTTGCTGCTTGTAATCCAACAATACCCGCGCCTGAGACAGTTCCGCCTGTAGTGGCACCTAAGTCGCCTTTTTCATTAAGAACCACCAACATGCGACTCGCACTTAAAAAATCATTATGCGAAACCGAATACACTTTCAGTTTTTTAGGGCCGATTTCACCGATTTGCTCAACAGAGGCGCATCCAGTCAATAATGCAACTAGACAAAAGACACTTACGAGGCGCTCTGAGAGAAAAAATGACAAGCAATGGCGCATAAAATAAACCGCAACTATTCAATTAGGCAAAAATTATACCATTGTTCTAGCCGGTAGCCAATAATTGATCAAGCAGATTGATTTTAACTGAAAGTGGTGCGCCCGGAGAGATTCGAACTCCCGACCACCTGGTTCGAAGCCAGATACTCTATCCAACTGAGCTACGGGCGCTTAATGATGTGATGCTGAAATGGTACTCTTTGCGATAAAAAAACGTAACACTTTTTAATATGGTGCGCTCGGAGAGATTCGAACTCCCGACCCCCTGGTTCGTAGCCAGGTACTCTATCCAACTGAGCTACGAGCGCACATTAGAGCCAAAAACGATTAGCCTGAAAACAATAGCGGCTAAGCTTATATAAAAAAAAACGTATAAGCAAATCCTTTTATATCATTTACTAACGATTTCTTCTGTGGGGCTGCCTTTGTGATAGTGCTGACATTCTCTTTTACAATTAGTATCTACACAAATTCTAAAAGCCCTGGCGAGAAGTCTATGCCAATTTGACTGGATACCGCGGCTTGTCCGCGGTATCCAGTCAAATTGGCAT
>JBDTIZ010000265.1:0-7917 GCA_039936115.1 Gammaproteobacteria bacterium | reverse complement strand
GGCCTTATATCTTTTGATTTGCAGTCAGGGCAATTCATAACAACTTCCATTTGGCTAGAAAATACCCTGCATTATACGAAACTTTATTACAACAGCATCATTTGGGACTCAGTTTTGACAAATCCGTCAAGATATTCTTGGTTGAATTTGGCAATATCAGGGTTCTGTCGCTTAGCTTGGATTCTTTTTCTTCAGATGATTTCGCACCTCTGTTGGTGCGATATTAGAAGATGCATTCTCTTTGCTGTCGACGTCCAAATCCAAACCAAATTGAGCAATAATGCTAGAGATGCTAGGTGTTATTCCATCTTTAGTATATTTTGATTTACTATGTAGAAATGGTTTTGTTAGCTCATGGCTCCGCTCTGCAAAAATTTTTCCTAATGCATTTTCTCCTAAGATAGTTTCGTTAATAATTCTCCTTCTATCAGCCTTATCTTCTTTCATTTTCATCACTTGAATAAAAGCGTTGGTAAGCTTTGGACGATGTTCTCTTAGATTCTTTATTGCTGGGTCATCACAGTCTTTCATAGCAATTAACATGTAGACTAATTCTTCCCAAGATTTCTTTTTAATAGCTATAGAGAGTGGTGATTTGCCAGATTTATTTTTCAGCAAACAATCGGCCTTATGTTCCATTAACTGTTGCGTAGCATAAACATTCGAATTAAATGCAGCCTGATGCAACGGAGTGTCACCACGTTCATCTTGTGCATTTACATCAGCGCCATACTTGATAAAAATTCCTATTAATTTTTTGTAATTACTTCTATTCTGAAAAGCATTACTATGACTTCGTTCGACAGCGGCATGCAGTGCTGTTTTCTTACCTACAGTGACTGCACCAATCATTTCTCGATGCTCGGCCACAAATGTTTCATCACACATTCCTAAAAAATTGTTTGTGCGAGAAAATGCAGAGGGCGGCCCTGTTACGCTATCTACCATTATATATTCACTATCAAGTGCACATTGAAAAGGATGAACGTGGCGATCGCTCGCTTTCGACAATAATTTTCTCGCCATATCATATCGATAGAACACGATATTGTCCGAATCGACAAAGCTTGTCATATAGGTTGGCGCCCGAGAGCTATCAATACCGAAAGTGTGTACACCAAGACAATTTACTGGGTTTAATTCAGCGCCAAACGATAATACAATCTGTACATCTACTTTTTCATGTGGTTTTTTATTTCGCAACGCCCCTGCGATATGCTCTACACATAATTCTAGTCCAGCTGTTCTTTTAGTTTTCGTAATAGGATCTATTAAGTCAAAATAGAAATTATCGTCGTCACTAGAACCTGGCTCAAAGACCAATCCAGCCAGTTTGCTTGTTCCAGTCTCTTGAAAAGGAATAGTTTTATAATGTTTCTTAATGATTTTTCCAGCTTGAAAAACCAATGTATAATTTTGTAGGACACTAATCACGTTACTTGCAGCTTCTTTTTGTTCAAAGAATTTTTGTCTGTGAGATTCAAGTTCACCACCACCCATCCTCCCTTCTACCCATCGTATGTCAGCATAGCGTTTTTCTATTTCAGCTAAAATTTCTTGATCTTTATGGAGATGCTCAATCGATGCGATGCTGCCTGCAAATATAACTAATTGAGGATATTTTTTAGTAAACTGTTGCATGGCTTTTATCAGTTCATTGATTGCTTCGTCAGGTATTACAATATCGCCAGATTCAATTAGGCCATACTCACGCCATGCCATCACCCACATACCAGGAATATTATTTGATTTGAATTGTTCACAACTATCTCTAACGGCAGCAATTAAGTTATTAATCTGCTGCGTTACACTCAAACCACCAGGTGTTTTTGGCAATTCGATTGCAACAAATGCCATGTCTCCGGATTTTCCCTGCTGATCTTTTGCGTCACGCTCTAGGCTCATACACAACACCTCTGAAAGCATACTCAATCAAGTATAGTACGATATTTGGCACTGTTACAAAAAATTTTTAACTAAAAAAATCTCGTAATTTACTTTATCAACAAACTATGCTGCCAATCCAAATAAACTACGGACGAAGCTGTTCAGCTCTAACGCATCAGTTTCAAGCTCATTAAAAATCAACAGGTTACGCTAACCATCAAAAATTTTCGTCGAGCTGCATTATGATACAATATAATTCTAAATGGAGAAACATGAAGAGGGATTAGCCATGTTAACCAATATCAAATCACCTGTGACTCATAGCATTTATCGTGCGGACTTAAAAAATAAGATATCCGTTTCTCAAAAGCAGGTCCGTGAAGGTATTAATGCGGCTGATGCAAACATTATTCATCGTACTCAAGCAGTTAATGCAAAACGATCTTATCAAACCGTAGAAGAAGACAAAGTAGCTCGCCAAGATATTCTTGCAGAACAGATAAAAGTTTGGCGACGAACATTACCACCCCTCCTTAAAAAATTATCATGCATTCCTGATCCCAGAAGGCCCAAGAGCATCAAACATAAGATGGTTGTTTTGATGATTTTTGGATTGCTGGCTTTTGTCTTTCGTCTCAGCTCACGTCGTGAAATGAATCGAGAGCTGACAGGAGCTGTGATCAATCATCATTTGCAAAAAATATTTCCTGAATTAAATTCAATTCCTCATGCAGATACGTTGGCACGTCTTTTAAAAAAAATCAATGTGCGTGACATTGAAATTTCACATATCGCACTGATTAAACAATTAATTAACGGTAAGAAATTAAAAAAACTTCTGATTAACGGATGCTTGCCTATCACGATAGATGGTTGCCAAAAACTATTTCGGAACGGGCTGCTTCATGATTCGCATTGGCTACAACGGACTGTTGGTAGCAAAGAAAGTAAAACAGATCAACAATATGTTTATGCGATGGAAGCCAACATTACTTTGAAAAATGGTTTGAGCATACCACTACTCACTGAATATTTGTCGATGGAAAATAATCAGCTTAGCAACCCGGTAAGCAAACAAGACTGCGAGTTGAATGCTTTTGAACGCTTAGCAGAAAGACTAAAACAGCATTTTCCCAGACTTAAAATTATTGTATTTATGGATTCACTCTATGCAACGCAAAGCGTGATGGGTATTTTACATCAATGCCATTGGGAATATGTCATTAATTTTTCAAAAAACCGATTAAAAAACTTTGCGGAAATTCTTAACAAGCAGAGAAAAGCTAGAACAGTTATTCCAGGACAACCGTACTATCGTGGAAGACGACAGGAGTTTTATTGGAAAAATAATTTAGAGCATGGTTATGATTGGGAGCTTAGAGTAAGCTTAGTAGCTTGTTTAGAGCGACGCGAAGAAGTGAACAGGCAAACAGGTTCTGTTGAGATAAAATATTCAGAGCATACCTGGATCTCAAGCATCCCAATATCGATTGATAATGCGCATGAACTTTTAAATTTAGGCGCTAGAAAAAAAGAAGCGATAGAAGATTCAATTAATACAGAAAAAAATCGTGGCTATCATTATAAACATTTATTCTCTCATAACTGGAATGCCATGAGGGGATTTCACCTTCTGATGCGTCTTGGACATGCGTTAAATGCACTGACGCAATTTTCAAAGAAATTAAAAAAATACGTTAGAGATAACGGAAGTCATAATAAAAATATTAAAATTCATGAAAAATTGGCAATGTTACTTGATGCGTGGGTAGGTTTGTTAAGAAGTAATTAAAAAAGTAGGATTTTAAGAGACTGATGCGTCAGAGCTGGAGGGTGCAGAATAACGATCGTTTTATTAGACTTAACAGATAATAAAATCTTATTGTGAAATAGGTACTTTTATGACTAACAATTCTTCTATTCATCAAAAAAAATTTCCTTTTATAAAAAGAACAATTGATATAGACCAAAACAGCAATAAGATTATTATTTCCAATAAATCTCCTTTTAAAAGTAATCAGGTAGAAATTGCAATTGATAACATTAGTGAAAATTCGGAGAAAATTACAAAAAAATCTATAGGATGGTTTCTCACTGCTTTTATCCTCACGGGATATTTTATTGTCTGTCTAAGCACCTGGTTTTGGAATCCGCCAAAAAGTTACGACGATATAACCCTGTATATAATTGGGCAGTCGCTTTTGTTATTAGGAACTGGGTATTTATGGTTGAAATTTTTTAATGAAAGTTATAATTTAACTCTATATTCAGATAAATTTACAAATCAAATCTCATTTGCCTTGTATACAAATAATCCTGATAAAGAAACTTTCTCAAAATTTATAGAAAAATTACATAACGCTATTAACAATACAAATCAAAGAAAAACTATAAATGAAATATTAGCCAGCATACCCACTCATATACTAGTTGATGAATTTAGCTCATCATACATAAGTGAGCTTGTTAGGAGGGAAGTAGATATCTCTTCAATGATGAAATTTATTACAAAAAAAGTATCGGTTTTAAAAAAGTAGGTTATCTATCCTTGTGTTGCATTTACGGACGAATCTGGCTGGTACCCCATATTTAACACTTTCAGATAGTGTTGTTATTGATCTTGATGCGATAATAGAAAAACTGATTTTGAAGTAAAATAGTCATTAACTAAGTGGACAGAAATTTCGACGGTTTACGCCTAGAACCCCAATATAGAGATTTTTTTCAAATCAACAAGTTACATCGCTTTATGAAACTTTTCGCTTTATATGTCCGCAGACCCTCTAAAGCAGTCATTAGAATCGAAAACGATGTAGCGATAGAGGGAAGGTTATCCGCTAAAAAGTAAAATTTGATTTATTGACATTGATAAATGACTGCAATAAAAAAATAATTAAATATCTTGTAAAAAAGCTCTCGGTAAGATATTCACAAAACCCAGCTGAATTGCTTTTTCAATGAGATCCGATTTTTTTTGCAGTTAAATTTAACTTTTATATTGTCAGTGTATTGCTCAATAGTGCGAGTTGATAAATATAATTTTTCACTAATTTCTTTAGATGTTTTTCCTCTAACTAAATAAAAAAGACAATGCCCTTCTCGTTCTGTCAGATTAAAAATTGAAAAATCATCACATAATATATAGGTAGGATTAAGAGAACGGTGCAATGATAACAAACCAGTATCCGTAAAATGTAATTTTTTTATTGCCTCTGTTATTTTAGGCGTTTGAAATAAAGTATCAAAACCCATAACACCAAGCACATTTCCTGTAGCGTCACGAAAAGGAGATTTATGACTGACAACAATAAATTCCTTTCCATCCCACATGCGCGCGGTTTGAATAAAGGCATAGGATTTTTGAGTTTTAATAACTTGTTGATCATTAGCACGTAATTGTGCAGCATGGTCTGCCCAAGGCATATCAAAATCATTTTTTTCAAGAATAAAATCTTTCGCAGGGATGCCAAATAAATTTAATGAGTCTTGGTTACATTCAACATAGCGTAAGTTTAAATCCTTAAGCCACAGAGAACCGGGGATATTTGCGATTATATTTTCGAATGAAAGCTTATCAAATAGGGGGTCTTTTATCGGTTTCATTGGTTGTTCTCCTGTTAACCACCCAAGATTAAACTGTTCATATAATAGCGGAACGATGATTTCAAAGTATCTATAAAAATGACGGTAGTCAAGTAAATGCTCTACCGGTTACGCACCCAATTTTCGATTTGACTAATCACCTAATACTTCATATGATTTTAAATACCGTAAATTCTACGGATGCACAAACTATATTCAACAACATATTATATGGTTTTACTAGAAGCTATCGAAAATACGATGTAATGACTGATTAACGTTTGTTGCTTTACAAAAACATGAGGTAAACAATGAGTAATACTCGCCGTCTGCTAATGCCCGCCAGATTATTAAGAACCTTATCGCTACAATATCAGAACGAATTGAAGCCGCTTGAGCAAAGCTTTCGGGGTAATGGAAACTTAGTAGACTTAGTCATTGATTATTGGTTTCCTATCTCTAATAGATTTCTATGTCCTGTAAGCGGTGAATTCCTAAATGATCCTGTCTACATTATCCATAGTAGAATCTCGCCAGTGCTTTACAATAGACAGTCAGTTATCGATGCTATCAATTCCGGTGAACTTACGAGTTTCGGGATTAATTTAGAAAATATGAATTTTCTGATGGCGGAGCAGCGGTTCATCACGCGTTCTATGAATGTGGAACAGCAACACGATCTGCGCACCTTGTCAGGATTGGTTTCATTAATTGAAAGTCGCGGCGGTTCTCACCTTAGTTTTATTGCTGAAATCGAACGTGAACGCAGGGCTGGTCGTGAACTATTGGCACCATTACTAGGTAATAATCCGTCTCCCATTACCGTAAGAACTCACGTGCGCGCGCCAAATTCAGTTCTTCCTCCTTGGATACCAAATTTACTACGCCGATTTTTACAGAACTTATCTCTTGAATCTCTTTATTTAGGTGTGATTGCAACTGATCTTGTGCTCGATAATTTTATTCCTCTTATCCTAGGTCACGATAAGCGATCTGCCATAGCACGCTTTATTGAACGTCTTCAATATGCTGTTATTCAGTATCAAAGTCAGCAGTTTATCCATCGCCCTCGTCATGATCAATATACATTATTTACTGATCGATATTTTATTATAGCAAAAGCCGTTACTCCTTTCTGTTTGCTGAATATATTTAATGAGGTAATTTTAGTAGCACTTTCATCATCCGGTCTTTCATTGTGTTATCCGATGATAAAGTTATGCATGGAATCAATGACTTTTGCCTTTTTTCTGATAGCTTGGTCAATGTCTTTTGCTCCAGGTCTTTTCGCAACTCCATCCATAGCAAGTACCTTAGCTGTATTTCAAGATTTTGCGAGTGGACGAATAAGAGAGCAAATAAATTCTTTAGCTGTACTCTCCAGTTTAAGTTTTTTTATGGCAGCTGACTTAATATTCAGTACTGAACGTCGTATGCAGTGGAGTAATAATTCATATCTCACAGCAGCGGTAGTCGCACGTCCTTTTCTTCGACTTCCTTATGCTTATCTCAGCGCGCGAAACACTGCCAATACATTAGTAGAAGCTAAAGAATACCTGAGAAATCCGCGAAGATTATTACGAAATCAAGCTGATCCATTTGCGCAAGACGAATCGCTAGTCATTTTTGCTAGTCGCAATGTGCTTCGCCTTTTTGCAGCTTTTTCAGCGGGTTTTTTAGTTTATACCATAACTGAAAATCCTCTCGCAGCTATGCTCGCTATTCTTTCAGTTTATATGCAAGGTTCATTAATGTATGGCCTAGGTAAGGCAGATAGCCGTTATCGACTTTTGCCAGCAGTAAGACCAAGCGTTGTATCTGAGAACCAGAATAGTAATTTGGTTCCTCTTAGCAGTGTCAGTATTACTTCACTTGAGATCCGTGAAGTAATTGATGAACACAGAGATGAAACTCTCTCAAGCACACCTCCTATTTTACTGTCTACCTTTGCACACAGTCAGGAAGGTAAAGAAGAGCAAAAGAGAGAGGATGGGCCTGCCAGCCTCTTACCCGCTCCAAGTGATGATGAATTTAATAATGATAACGCTCAAACTCCTTTACTTAGATCAAAAAGGCGCTAAGTCTTCGGATAGCACTCTGAAACATTGTGATAGTTATTTTGGAATGAAAATCCGGATAGAGCGCACATGAGATTTTCTAAAGGGATGCCACTTTAGTGTTCCTGAAGGTATAGTTTTTAATTTTTAGGCCATAAAGAAATAGATCGATCGCCGTCCATCTCTCTATAAAAAATTTTTGCATGTTCAAGTACAGAGCTCTCTTCAAAAAAAATATTTCTAATGATATTAAACGTTTCTACTCAGCCCTGAAGCATTAGTACATAGAAATCTCTAAATCAATGAGTTAGCATGCTCCCCTTAAAAAATCGTCGCATTTAAAATAAAGGTTCTGCAGGGCGTTTTGAGCAATTGATAGCCGATAACCATA
>JBDTIZ010000264.1:0-15968 GCA_039936115.1 Gammaproteobacteria bacterium | reverse complement strand
ATATCGCTCCATCCATCTGTGCTGCGCCGGTAATCATGTTTTTGACATAATCTGCGTGGCCTGGGCAATCAACATGCGCATAATGGCGTTTGTCTGATTCATATTCAACATGGGCTGTTGCAATCGTGATGCCTCGGGCTTTTTCTTCCGGTGCCTTGTCAATTTGGTCGTATGCTAATGCTTCACCACCAAATTTTTCAGCCATGCACTTTGTCAGTGCTGCTGTTAATGTTGTCTTACCATGATCCACATGTCCTATTGTTCCAACATTCATATGTGGCTTTTTGCGTTCAAATACTGCCTTTGCCATGTTATTTCCCCTTAATTAAATCTTTTTTTACTCAATTACGCTGTGCTTTTAGTCATTACTTGTTCTGCTATGCTTGCAGGTGCTTCGTTATACTTAGAAAACTCCATCGTATAGGTTGCACGACCTTGAGACATAGACCGAAGATCTGTGGCATAACCAAACATTTCTCCAAGCGGAACTTCAGCTCGAATTACTCTGCCGGAAGGAGAGTCATCCATACCCTGCACGACGCCTCTGCGTCGATTGAGATCGCCCATGACATCACCCATATAGTCTTCTGGGGTAACAACCTCGACCTTCATTACAGGCTCGAGCAATACTGGACGTGCTTTTTTGGCACCTTCTTTAAATGCCATAGAGCCGGCTATCTTAAACGACATTTCATTAGAGTCAACATCATGATACGAACCATCAAACAATGTGACCCTAACATCGACCACTGGGAATCCTGCAATAACGCCGTTTTCCATTTGTTCTTTAATGCCTTTGTCGACTGGTCCAACAAATTCTTTAGGAATCGCACCGCCAACAATATCATTAACAAACTCATATCCAGCACCTGGCTCACGTGGCTCTAAGCGAATCCAAACGTGACCATACTGACCTTTACCACCCGATTGCTTCACGTATTTACCTTCTTGTTCAACCATATTTCTAATGGTTTCACGATACGCAACCTGTGGCTTACCAACGTTTGCTTCTACGTTAAATTCACGCTTCATACGGTCAACAATAATTTCAAGATGCAACTCACCCATACCTGAAATAATGGTTTGACCTGATTCTTCATCTGTATGAACACGGAATGAAGGATCTTCTTGCGCAAGCTTACCTAACGCTATGCCCATTTTTTCTTGATCTGCTTTTGTTTTTGGCTCTACAGCAACAGAGATAACAGGCTCTGGGAACACCATTTTCTCAAGTACAATTACTTTGTCTGTTGCACATAACGTATCGCCAGTTGTAACTTTTTTCAGGCCTACCGCAGCTGCAATATCACCTGCTCTAACTTCTTTAATTTCGCTACGTGTATTTGCATGCATTTGCAAGAGACGCCCAATTCGCTCTTCTTTATCTTTAATTGGATTAAAGATTGTATCTCCAGATTGCAATATGCCTGAGTAAACGCGGAAATAGGTTAATGTTCCAACGTATGGATCAGTTGCGATTTTAAATGCTAGCGCTGAAAATGGTTCATCATCCGTCGGATGTCTTTGCGTTGGTGTCTCAGCTGCATTATTAATATGTCCATTCACAGCAGGTACATCCGCTGGTGATGGAAGATATTCGACAACGGCATCCAACATAGCCTGAACGCCTTTATTCTTAAATGCTGAACCGCATAACATCGGTACGATTTCATTTCGTACTGTTCTAATTCTCAAACCTTTCTTAATTTCTTCTACAGATAAATCGCCTTCTTCAAGGTATTTATTCATCAACTCTTCATCAGCTTCAGCAGCAGCTTCCACCATGATTTCACGATATTTTTTGCACTCATCGATCATAGCTGGACTGATCTCACGAGCTTCGTATTTCATGCCCTGAGTTGTATCATCCCAGTAAATAGCTTTCATTCGAACAAGGTCAACAACGCCTTCAAAATGCTCTTCCGCTCCAATCGGTAATTGAATTGGGATTGGATTTGCACCCAAACGTGAACGTACTTGGCCAACAACGCGCAAGAAGTTTGCACCGGCTCTGTCCATCTTATTAACAAAACCTAATCTCGGTACAACATAACGATTTGCTTGACGCCATACAGTTTCTGATTGTGGCTCAACACCGCCAACCGCACAGAATACTGCACATGCGCCATCGAGTACGCGTAAGGAACGCTCAACTTCGATGGTAAAGTCTACGTGACCAGGTGTATCAATAATATTGATACGATGCTGTGGAAATTGTTTGTCCATTCCATACCAGAAGCATGTTGTTGCAGCTGATGTAATGGTTATCCCGCGCTCTTGCTCTTGTTCCATCCAGTCCATAACGGCTGCGCCTTCATGAACCTCACCAATTTTATGAGACACGCCAGTATAGAACAGAACTCGTTCAGTCGTTGTAGTTTTGCCCGCATCAATGTGCGCCATGATGCCGATATTTCGATAACGTTCAATTGGTGTTGCTCTTGCCACGTTTATATACCCCTAAATTACCAACGATAATGTGCGAAAGCTTGGTTAGCCTTAGCCATTCTATGCATATCATCTCGTATTTTAACCGAGGTACCACGCCCTTCATAAGCATCGAACATTTCAGCAGCTAGACGTAAAGTCATCGTTTTTTCACCACGATCTTTAGCGGCTTTTACAATCCAACGCATAGCGAGTGCAAGCCCACGCTCTGTATCTACTTCGATAGGAACTTGATAAGTCGCTCCACCTACTCGGCGAGACTTCACTTCGACAGTCGGACGAATATTGCCAAGCGCTTTATCTAAAATCTCTAAAGCTTCTTTATTGTAAACTTGTGACTTGCCGTCAGCTGAACCTGAACCACTCGTGGTTGATCCATCGGAGTCATCTTCAGTCTCTGATTTTTTAGTATGCTTCCCTTTTTTGAGACGCTTTGAAACTTCGTCTAGGGCCGTATAAACGATACGCTCAGCAATAGATCTCTTGCCAGCTCTCATTACTACGTTAATGAATCTAGCTAATCGTTGACTGCCGTATAATGGATCTGGCAGTGTTTCTCTCTTAATCGCGGCTTTTCTTCTTGGCATTGCTCTATTCCCATTAAAACTAAAATGTCATGTAATTCTACTCTTTCGGCTTTTTAGCACCGTACTTGGAACGGCCTCTGCGGCGATTTGCTACGCCAGCAGTATCTAAACTGCCGCGAATTGTATGATATCGTACGCCTGGTAAATCTTTAACACGTCCGCCGCGAATTAAAACGACCGAATGTTCTTGTAAATTATGACCTTCACCGCCAATGTAGGTTGTTACTTCTGAACCATTGGTCAAACGAACACGCGCTACTTTACGTAATGCTGAGTTTGGCTTTTTAGGCGTTGTTGTATATACACGTGTACATACCCCACGCTTTTGTGGGCACTTACCCAAATGGGGTACTTTTGATTTTTCAGTTCTCAATGCTCGTGGTTTTCTCACAAGCTGATTTATCGTTGGCATTCGTAAAACTCCAGCCTAATAACTCAGGTTATATCCAAAAATTAAAACACAATGTGTGTGCTATCACTCCTAACTCATTAGGAGGAGGCGCGATTCTAAAAAGGAGTGAGCTGTATGTCAAGCCTAGTTATCTAAAAGTAGGTAACTTTTTTGCTTTTTATGAGTTTTCCGGCATGCTTTAAGGATTTCTCAGACAAATCTTCCAATAACTCCGTTTTTATCACTTTTTTACACTCGCGCTCACATTGATGAATTAATGTGAGCGCAAGCCCTTTTTTTAAGATTTATGCTCTTCTGCACGATCAGCAACGCGTTGTTTTCTGACCCGACGCTCCGCGTGATAGGCTAGCCCAGTTCCCGCTGGTATTAATCGACCAACAATAACGTTTTCTTTCAGTCCTCTGAGCTCATCTATCTTCCCATTAACAGCCGCCTCTGTTAGAACGCGGGTTGTTTCTTGGAACGATGCAGCAGAAATGAAGGATTCTGTTGCTAGAGATGCTTTTGTGATACCCAGCAGAATTGATTCATGCCGCGCAATCATTTTGCCGTCTCTCTTCATTTTGTCATTTTCATCACGTAATTGTCCGAATTCAACTTGCTCGCCTTTCAAGAAGCCAGTATCGCCTTGATGAGCAATCAACACTTTTCGAAGCATTTGACGGATGATCACTTCAATATGCTTGTCGTTAATCTTTACACCTTGCAAACGATAAACATCTTGAACTTCATTGACGATAAAGTTTGTGAGTGCATTTATACCCAGCAGACGTAAAATATCATGTGGATTTAGTGATCCTTCAGCAATGATTTCACCTTTCTCGACATGCTCGCCTTCAAACACACTTACGTGACGCCACTTAGGAATCAACTCTTCGTGAACGTCACCTGTTGTTCCTGTGATAATTAAACGACGTTTTCCTTTCGTTTCTTTACCAAAGCTTATAACACCTGAAATTTCTGCCAAAATAGCAGGATCTTTAGGCCGTCTTGCTTCAAACAGATCTGCTACACGCGGCAAACCACCGGTGATATCACGTGTTTTTGATGTTTCTTGTGGAATTCTTGCGATTACGTCACCGACTTTTACGCGCGCGCCGTCCTCGAAATTCACAATAGCATCGTTTGGTAAGAAATATTGTGCTGTTAAGTTTGTGCCAGCAAGGTAAACGTCCTTACCTTTATCATCCACAAGCTTGATCATTGGCTTTAATTCTTTACCGCTGCTACTACGCTGTTTTGGATCGGTAACAACGATGCTGCTTAAACCCGTGAGATCATCTGTTTGACGATTCATGGTAACGCCTTCAATTAAGTCAGCAAATTTAATGACACCACCAACTTCAGTGATAACTGGATGACTGTGTGGATCCCAATTAGCAACAATTTGACCTGAATCAACTTTTGAGCCATCTGGCACTGACAATTCCGCGCCATATGGAATCTTATACCGCTCACGTTCCCGACCATGCTCATCGACTACAGCCAATTCGCCCGAGCGTGAAACAGCGATGAATTTTCCACTATGATGCTGAATAATCTTGATATTATGTAACTTAACTTTTCCAGTTAATTTAATTTGCACATTATTAGCTGCTGTTGCTCGAGATGCCGCACCACCAATGTGGAAGGTTCTCATGGTTAACTGTGTTCCTGGTTCACCAATTGACTGTGCAGCGATAACACCGACTGCTTCGCCAATGTTAACTCTATGCCCGCGCGCTAAATCACGTCCGTAACAAGCGGCGCAAATTCCATAACGTGATTCGCATGAAATAGGCGAGCGTACTAATACTTGATCAATACTTAATTCTTCAAGTCTCGCAACCAACCTTTCATCTAAGAGCGTTCCAGCGGGAATAAGAATCTGATTTGTTGTTGGATCATAAATATCAAGCGCTACAACACGGCCTAGAACACGTTCATGCAGAGGCTCTACAACGTCACCGCCTTCAATTAACGGTATCATTGTGACACCTTGTGCTGTCCCGCAATCTAGTTCAGTGATAACAAGATCTTGTGCCACGTCAACTAAACGACGTGTCAGATAACCGGAGTTAGCTGTTTTTAATGCAGTATCTGCGAGACCTTTACGAGCACCGTGAGTTGAAATAAAGTATTGTAATACGTTTAGTCCTTCACGGAAGTTTGCTGTAATTGGTGTTTCGATAATCGATCCATCTGGTTTTGCCATCAAGCCACGCATACCAGCAAGCTGACGAATCTGAGCTGCCGAGCCTCTCGCTCCAGAGTCTGCCATCATATAAATCGAATTAAATGATTCTTGTTGAACTTTATGACCCTTAGAATCTTTGACTGACTCGGTTGACAGTTCATTCATCATCGCTTTTGCTACCTGGTCGTTAGTGCGCGACCAAATATCAACGACTTTGTTATAACGTTCACCCTGTGTCACCAAACCAGAAGAATATTGTGCCTGAATTTTACCGACCTCTTCCTCAGCTTGAGCAATAATCTCAGTCTTCTCTTTTGGTATAACCAAATCATCAACGCCAATAGAAACGCCTGATTTAGTCGCATAAGAAAAACCGGTATACATCAATTGGTCAGCAAATATAACCGTCGCCTTCAATCCCACATCGCGATAGCAAGTGTTAATAAGGCTAGAAATCGCTTTTTTATTCATCGTTCGATTAACTAAATCGAATGACATGCCTTTTGGTAAGACTTCTGATAATAAAGCACGGCCAATTGTTGTTTCTGCTAAACGAATATTTAGTTTGTACTCACCCACTGCTTCAGGATCAGGTAAATATTCTTTTATGCGTGCACGTACTTTCGCTTGTAGCTCTACAGAACCGCTTTCATAGGCGCGATGGATTTCATTGATATCAGCAAAGATCATGCCTTCGCCACGCGCATTGACTTTAGAACGCGTCAAATAATAAAGACCTAAAACGACGTCTTGTGAAGGAACAATAATAGGCTCGCCATTTGCAGGTGAGAGAATATTATTCGTCGACATCATTAATGATCGCGCTTCAAGCTGCGCTTCTAGTGACAATGGAACGTGAACTGCCATTTGGTCACCGTCAAAGTCCGCGTTATATGCTGTACAGACTAATGGATGCAATTGGATAGCTTTACCTTCAATCAGAACGGGTTCGAAAGCTTGAATACCCAAACGGTGCAAGGTAGGTGCGCGATTTAATAATACGGGATGTTCACGAATAACTTGTTCTAAAATATCCCATACTGCTGGGTCTTCGCGATCAACCATTTTCTTCGCAGCTTTAATCGTCGATGCTTGGCCTTGAATTTGTAATCGGCTAAATATAAATGGCTTGAACAACTCTAATGCCATTTTCTTAGGTAATCCGCACTGATGTAATCTCAGTGTTGGACCCACAACAATTACTGAACGACCTGAATAATCAACTCGCTTACCCAGCAAGTTTTGACGGAATCGACCGGCTTTACCTTTGATCATGTCAGCAAGTGATTTCAGTGGACGCTTATTAGAGCCCGTGATCGCTCTGCCGCGACGACCATTGTCTAACAAGGCATCGACGGATTCTTGTAACATGCGTTTTTCATTACGTACGATAATATCGGGTGCATTTAAATCTAATAAACGCTTTAAGCGATTGTTACGATTGATAACACGTCGATATAAATCATTTAAATCTGATGTTGCAAATCGTCCACCATCCAAAGGAACTAAAGGACGAAGATCTGGCGGCAATACTGGCAACACAGTTAGAACCATCCACTCAGGTTTATTGCCTGATGATAAGAATGCTTCCATGAGTTTTAAGCGTTTTGTGAGTTTCTTTAATTTTGCTTCAGAAGATGTGCTTGCAATATCTTCACGAATTTTGATGATTTCTGTTTCTACATTAATTGCACGGAGCAATTCTTGAATAGCTTCAGCACCCATTCGAGCATCAAATTCATCGCCGTATTCTTCGATGGCATCATAATATGCTTCGTCAGATAACAATTGACCGCGCTCTAACTGAGTCATGCCTGGATCGATCACAACATATGCTTCAAAATATAAAATTCGTTCGATATCACGCAAGGTCATGTCTAACAACAATCCAATGCGCGATGGCAAAGAACGTAAGAACCATATATGCGCAATAGGGCTAGCCAATTCAATATGACCCATGCGATCACGTCTAACTTTCGACAAAGTGACTTCTACGCCGCATTTTTCGCAGATAACACCACGATGCTTCAGTCGCTTGTACTTGCCGCATAAACATTCATAATCTTTGACTGGTCCAAAAATTTTGGCGCAGAACAATCCATCACGTTCTGGTTTGAACGTACGGTAGTTAATCGTTTCTGGCTTTTTAACTTCGCCATACGACCAAGAGCGAATCATATCTGGCGATGCAAGGCCGATATGAATAGCATCAAATTCTTCAAGCTGTGTTTGCTGCTTTACTAAACTTAATAAATCTCTCAAGGTTATTTCCTCTCATCGCTGTATCACTGTTAAATCCTCAATCCTCTCTCGCGCACGAGAGAGGGGATTAAATCTAAACCTGATTATTCAAGCTCCATATTAATTGCTAAGGAACGAATTTCCTTGATTAACACGTTGAACGCTTCTGGCATGCTAGATTCCATATAGTGATCGCCATCCACAATGTTTTTATACATTTTGGTACGTCCACCCACGTCATCTGATTTTACTGTTAGCATTTCTTGCAACGTATAAGCTGCACCATAAGCTTCTAATGCCCAGACTTCCATTTCACCAAATCGTTGGCCACCAAATTGTGCTTTACCGCCCAATGGTTGTTGTGTGACTAAGCTGTATGAACCCGTTGAACGTGCGTGCATCTTATCGTCAACCAAGTGATTGAGCTTCATCATATACATATAACCAACTGTTATGGATCTCTCGAATGCTTTACCTGTTCGGCCGTCATATAAAGTTGTTTGACCATTCTCAGGAAGATCTGCCAATCTCAACATCGCCTTAATTTCATCTTCTGAAGCACCATCGAACACTGGGGTTGCCATTGGCACACCACCGCGCAGGTTTTGCGCTAAGCTCATGACTTCTTCATCCGATAGATCAACGATATTTTCTTTGCGCTTGCTGGTTGTGTTGTAAATTGAATTCAACATCAGACGAAGATTTTTGATTGATTGCCGTTCTTCTAGCATTTTACCAATTTTCAATCCAAGTCCTTTCGCAGCCCAACCCAAGTGAGTTTCTAACACTTGTCCGACGTTCATACGTGAAGGTACGCCTAGTGGATTTAATACGATATCAACTGGGGTACCATCTGCCATATACGGCATATCTTCAATTGGAACGATTGTTGAAATAACACCTTTGTTACCGTGACGACCGGCCATTTTATCGCCTGGTTGCACACGACGTTTGACGGCCATGTACACTTTCACAATTTTCAACACGCCAGGTGCTAAATCATCGCCTTGTGTAATCTTATTACGTTTTGCTTCATAAGCTTTTTCGAAATCAAGACGTTCTTGCTTAAATTGCTTAGCCGCTGCTTCTAATTGCTTATTTGCAGCTGCATCACGTAAGCGGATTTCAAACCATTTTTCGCGCGCGACTTCTGTTAGGTATCCTTTTGTAATCTTGGATCCTTTCTTAAGCTTATTCGGACCCCCTTCAGCAGTACGATTAGTAACAAGCTTTTCAATACGCTGAAAAATATCATTTTCACGAATACGTAGTTCATCGCTTAAATCTTGTTTCGCTTTAGACAATTCATTTCTTTCTATTTCTAGAACACGAGTATCTTTTTCAACACCTTCACGTGTGAAAACTTGCACGTCAATGACAGTACCTTCCATTCCGGTTGGTACACGCAATGAGGTATCTTTCACGTCAGATGCTTTTTCACCGAAAATTGCTCTCAGCAATTTTTCTTCTGGTGTCAGCTGGGTTTCACCTTTTGGTGTCACTTTGCCGACAAGGATATCGCCTGACTTAACTTCAGCGCCTATGTATACAATGCCGCACTCATCCAATTTAGATAATGCGCTTTCGCCTACATTTGGAATATCCGCAGTGACTTCTTCAACGCCTAATTTCGTATCTCGTGCAACACAGGTAAGTTCTTCAATGTGGATACTAGTAAATCTATCCTCTTGAACAACTCGTTCTGAAATCAAGATTGAATCTTCAAAGTTGTATCCATTCCAAGGCATAAATGCCACTAATAAATTTTGGCCTAATGCAAGTTCGCCTAAATCTGTTGATTGACCATCGGCAAGAACATCGCCACGTTCAATAATGTCGCCTTTCTGAACTAATGGACGCTGGTTAATACAAGTGTCTTGGTTAGTACGGGTGTATTTTGTCAGATTGTAAATGTCTACACCTGTTTTGCCAGACTCTGCTTCATCGTCGTTTACACGTACAACGATACGAGATGCGTCGACGTAATCAACAAAACCACCACGTTTAGCTACTTCGGTTACTCCAGAATCTTTTGCTACGATTCTTTCCATACCCGTACCAACTAATGGCTTTTCAGTCTTCAATGTTGGGACTGCTTGACGTTGCATGTTTGATCCCATCAATGCACGGTTTGCGTCATCGTGCTCTAGGAACGGAATCAATGCTGCGGCAACTGACACAATCTGTTTTGGAGAAACATCCATAAACTGAACGCGATCAGGTGTCGTCAAGGTAAATTCGTTTTTGTGTCTGACAGGTACTAACGGGTCGACCAATTTGCCTTTATTGTCTTGTGTCGCATTTGCCTGAGCAATAACGTAATCGCCTTCTTCAATCGCTGAAAGGAAAACTACATCATCTGTTACTTTGTTATTTACAACTTTACGATACGGTGTTTCCAAGAAACCATATTCATTGGTGCGCGCATAAACTGCAAGTGAGTTTATCAAACCAATGTTTGGACCTTCCGGTGTTTCAATTGGACATACACGTCCATAGTGAGTTGGATGAACGTCGCGCACTTCAAAGCTAGCTCGTTCTCTTGTTAAACCGCCCGGCCCAAGCGCTGAGACGCGTCGTTTATGTGTTATTTCAGATAATGGATTATTTTGATCCATAAACTGAGACAACTGACTGGAACCAAAAAATTCTTTAACCGCAGCAGAAACAGGCTTTGCATTGATTAAATCTTGTGGCATTAAGTTTTCAGATTCGGATAAACTCAAACGCTCTTTAACTGCACGCTCAACTCGCACTAAACCTACGCGGAATTGATTTTCAGTCATTTCACCAACGCTACGCACACGTCTGTTACCGAGATGATCGATATCATCTACAGAGCCTTCGCCATTCCGAATACTGATTAATGTCTTAAGAACATCAATGATGTCATCTTTAGTTAATACGCCAGGCCCTAAAATTTCTTGACGTCCGACACGGCGATTAAACTTCATACGGCCTACATCGGATAAATCATAACGCTCAGGACTGAAGAATAAGTTTTTGAATAACCCTTCGGCTGCTTCCTTGGTAGGTGGCTCGCCTGGGCGCATCATTCTATATATTTCAACAAGCGCTTCTAGTGGAGTAGCTGTAGGATCAACTCTCAATGTATCGGACATGTAAGCGCCATGATCGATATCGTTGATATACAAGGTTTCAAATTGCTTGATTTTTGCAGCAATAAATCCTTTTAGAATTTCAGCTGTAATAATGTCGTTTGCATTTGCTAAAATTTCGCCGGTTTCGTCGTTGACAACCGTTTTTGCCAGCACTTTTCCTAAGAGATAGTCTGCTGGTACTTCTAGTTTCTTTATATTTGCTTTTTCTAATTGAGCGATGTGTCGAACTGTAATACGACGATCTTGCTCAACAATAACTTTACCTGCTTTCTTGATTTCAAAGGGTGCGATTTCACCACGCAAACGTTCAGGAATAAGATCTAAACTGAACTCTCCATTATGAAGATGAAAAACATTATTTTCAAAAAAGAGACCTAAAATAGTTTCGACTGAATAGTCTAATGCACGCAATAAAATTGTAGCAGGTAATTTACGTCGACGATCTATTCGAACGTAAATGCAATCTTTTGGATCAAATTCAAAATCTAACCATGATCCGCGATAAGGAATAACGCGCGCGGAAAACAATAATTTACCGGATGAGTGGGTCTTTCCACGATCGTGTTCGAAAAAGACACCTGGTGAGCGATGTAATTGTGAAACAATAACACGCTCTGTTCCATTAATGACAAAAGTACCGTGCTCAGTCATTAACGGGATTTCTCCCATATAAACTTCCTGTTCTTTTACGTCTTTAACAACTTTGGCATCGCCAGATGCATCTTTATCGTAGTGTATCAATCGAACTTTGACGCGCAAAGAAGCGCCGTAGGTTAGACCGCGCATCTTACACTCTTTTACATCAAATACTGAATCACCTAAGCGATAGCTTACATATTCTAAAATTGAGCTTCCAGAGAAGCTGGTAATAGGAAATACGGACGCGAATGCAGCATGTAATCCAAAATTGCCGCGAGTATCTGGATCTATGTCTGCTTGCAAAAACTTATGATATGAGTCTAACTGCAAAGCAAGCAATGGAGGAGTCCCAATTGTACTGGGGTGCTTACCGAAGTCTTTACGTATGCGCTTTTTCTCAGTGTATGAGTATGTTGAACCCATGTAAGATACCTCTGCATGATGGTCGTTTAAAGCAAGCGTGCCTAAATAATTTCCTCATGATTCATCGATACAACCTATGAATCCGAGACTCGCCACAAAAACAAAATCAAGAAATAGAAAAAGCCGGAGACAAAAAGCCCCCGGCTAAACTTATGCCCGCTAAATTAATTAGCTTGCTGACAGATAAGTTATTACTTAACTTCAACAGTCGCCCCTGCTTCTTCCAACTGTTTCTTAATGTCGGCAGCAGTAGCTTTGTTGACACCTTCTTTAACAACAGCAGGTGAAGCTTCGGTTAGATCTTTAGCTTCTTTCAAGCCAAGTCCTGTGATTGTACGGATAGCTTTAATCACATTGATTTTGTTTTCGCCTGTTTTGGTCATGATAACGTTAAATTCGGTTTTTTCTTCAACTGCAGCAACATCGCCTGCAGGAGCAGCAGCGGCAACTGCAACAGCAGCTGTCACACCAAATTTATCTTCCATGGATTTGATTAACTCAACAACATCCATTACGCTCATATCTGAAATTGCTTGTAAAATATCTTCTTTACTAACGGCCATGATTTTCATCACTCCACAAAAAAATTAAATTAAAAAAATTAACCAGTTGTATCTTTCACTTCTCTGCTAGCACTTTGTGCGAGCTGAGATTATGCTGCTGTTTGCTTTTGATCGCGTATAGCCGCAATTGTACGAACCAACTTGGTGTGAGGCGCTACTAATGTGCACACAAATTTGGTAATTGGTGCGAGCATTACAGACATTAATTGCGAAATAGCTTCGTCACGCGTTGGTAAGCTTGCCAATTTATTTAGGTCAGTTGCTGAAAGTAATTGCCCATCGATTGATAGAGCTTTAACTTCTAACTTTTCCCATTTCTTGACATACTCTTTGAATATACGCGCGGCTGCACCTGGCTCATCTTTAGAAAACGCCAGGACTAATGGACCAATTAATGCAGGTTCCATACAGGCAAATTTTGTTCCTTCAAATGCACGACGTGCTAGCGTATTACGAATAACACGCATATAAACGCCAGATTCGCGTGCTTTTTTACGCAACTCGGTGAGCTGTGTAACCGTCAATCCGCAATAATCTGCGGCAACAACAGACGTAGCCTGCTTTGCAACTTCAGCTACCTCAGCAACAATGGCTTTTTTACCATCTAGTCTTAAGGTCACTTCTATATCTCCTTCATTCGACGTTATCAAAATTGGTAACGCCATTGGCGAACAGTAACGCCATCCGTTTGATGGCTGACATCACCGTCTGCGTAGGCTAACTATTTCTACAATCATTGTGGATAATTCCGCAACTTTTGTTGAACTAGTAGATTAAGCTAAAGCGCCCACGGTCTTTGACGGGTATCCGTATAACTCGCTCTGCTTCACAACACTTGTGAAGTGAACTTGTTCGCCCGAACCCACAAAGTCTTTTACAATCTCAGTCGTTAACCAGCAACGCTTGAGATATCAATCTGCAATCCAGGTCCCATCGTGCTTGAGATGGTAACTTTTTTGAAATACACCCCTTTTGCGGAGCTTGGTTTTGCTTTCTTTAAAGCACCGATGATTGACTCCAAATTTTGAGTCAAATCTGCAACTTCAAAATCAATTTTTCCAATTGGGCAATGCACGACGCCTGCTTTATCTGTGCGATAACGAACTTGTCCTGCTTTTGCATTTTTTACTGCATTTGTGATATCCGCAGTCACTGTGCCATCTTTTGGATTTGGCATCAAACCGCGTGGTCCCAAGATCTGACCTAATTGACCGACGATACGCATAGCATCTGGTGTCGCAACAACCATATCAAAGTTCATCTCACCGGCTTTCACTTTCTCAGCTAAATCTTCTAAACCAACTAAATCAGCGCCAGCTTTTTGAGCTGCTTCTGCATGAGCCGATGTTGTGAAAACAGCTACGCGAATTTCACGACCCGTGCCTTTTGGTAATACAACCGAACCACGAACTGCTTGATCCGATTTGCGTGGGTCGATACCTAAATTAATACTCAAATCAATACTTTCACGGAACTTAGCTAACGGTAGACTTTTTAACAAAGCGATTGCTTCAGCCACGTTATAAACTTTACCTTCTTGAATTTTTTCACGAATAGCTCGTGTTTTTTTCGACATTGTAGCCATTACACTCCTCCCTCAACATCAATACCCATGCTACGCGCACTGCCTGCGATCGAACGCATAGCTGCTTCTAAAGAGGCTGCATTTAGATCTTGCATTTTAGCTTTTGCAATATCTTCTACTTGCTTACGTGTAAGCTTGCCCACTTTATTTGTGTTCGGAGTACTACTGCCACTTTCAATCCCAACAGCCTCCTTAATTAAATGGGATGCTGGAGGTGTTTTGATTACAAATGTAAAGCTACGATCTTCATAGACTGTAATAACCACAGGTAATGGCTTGCCTTGACGATCTGGAGTTTGTGTTTGCGCATTAAACGCTTTACAGAATTCCATAATGTTAACGCCATGCTGACCTAACGCGGGTCCTACTGGAGGACTTGGGTTAGCAGCCCCACCCTTTACTTGTAGTTTAATTAACGATTTTACTTTTTTAGCCATGTTTACTCCAATTGGGTACAAACGCTTTCTAAAAAGCTCCCCTGTTATTACAAAATCAACTTTCACCGTTGCAGCATTCTTTGCTCCGATGAATCTATACGCTAACCTTTTTCTACCTGATCAAACTGCAATTCTACTGGTGTAGAGCGACCAAAAATGAGAACAGCAACTCGCATGCGATTCTTTTCATAGTTAACTTCTTCCACTACGCCGTTAAAATCTGCAAATGGACCATCTATTACTCTTACAACTTCGCCAATTTCGAACAATACTTTTGGTTTTGGCTTATCACTGCTATCTTGGACTCTTTGTAAAATGATCTCTGCTTCTTTAGAAGTAATAGGCGCAGGCTTATCACTTGTTCCGCCTATAAAGCCCAACACCTTAGGTATAGATTTAACTAAGTGCCAGGTTTGATCATCCATGTCCATTTCTACTAGGACATAGCCAGGAAAAAATTTACGTTCGCTTTTTCGTTTTTGTCCGGCACGAAGCTCAACAACTTCTTCAGTTGGAACTAAAATGTCACCGAATTTGTCCTCTAATCCATCACGTTGGATACGCTCAGACAATGCTTGTTTTACAAAATTCTCAAAACCCGAGTATGCGTGAACGACGTACCAACGCTTTTTCTTTTTTACTTCATCGGTCATGCTGTTATCCTCTTTGCCCGGTAAGCCACCCAATCAGCCACATTAGCATGCTATCAATACCCCATAGAACAAGGGCCAGAATCACCACCATCACAGCCACAAATAAAGTAGTTTGTAAGGTTTCTTGACGCGTAGGCCAAAATACTTTACGCAACTCAATTCGTGATTCCCGCGCAAAACTTAATGCAAGCTTCCCTTGGCGGGTTTGCAATGCAATGGCTGTCACTATGCTTAATAAAAATAACCAAGCCAAAAGACGCAAAGGCCAAGGCTGGGTGCTATAGTAATAGTTAGCAACTATTCCGGCAACTACTAAAATGACAATTACTAGCCATTTTAGCCAATCAAAGGTTGTTTCTTGCTGGGTTTCTGTTTTGAACGCCATCACTTTGTGTGCCTTACTCTCTCAAATCAACATTTTCACCCGCCACTTAAGTGGCAGGCCAGGAGGGAATCGAACCCCCAACCTGCGGTTTTGGAGACCGCCGCTCTGCCAATTGAGCTACTGACCTATCTTGTCTAGGTTACTCAATAACCTTGCTGACTACGCCTGCCCCAACGGTACGGCCACCTTCACGAATTGCAAATCGTAAACCTTCTTCCATTGCAATCGGTCCAATCAACTGTACTACCATTTTTATGTTGTCGCCTGGCATTACCATTTCAACACCTTCTGGCAACT
>JBDTIZ010000263.1:0-21050 GCA_039936115.1 Gammaproteobacteria bacterium | reverse complement strand
TTATTTCATTAAATGAAGTAATAAGTAGATGGAATGAAATAAGGCAAGCACTCGCAGAAAGCTCAAGAAAAAGAAAGCCGCAGATTAGGTCTTACGGCTTTTCCTTAGGTTAGCGCTTATGGGGCTTGTCCCCGGTATCCAGTCAAATTAGCATAGACTTCTCGTTAGGATTTTTAGAGCACAATAGAAATTTTGTGCGAAGCGAATCGGTGCGCCCCCTTTACGAGGTTGAAAATGGCCGCACGACATCCACCTGAGGGAAATGCTCTTTCACCACATCTATATCTTTTTCTAAAAAAATTAATTTCAAATTCGGACCAGCATCTTGAGTAAAGAAAATCATCAAGCCATCATGACGTAGCTGCCAGATTTTTTGCATCGCGGTAATTGTCTGAGGTAATGCATAACAAACCGGTGGCCAAGCACTTAACATAGTCGCATGCATCGTTAATGCATTGGATTCCGCTGTTTTACCCAATAATAAAAAATCTCTTAAATTAATCGCTTGCTTAATCGCTGATAAATCACGACTCACTTTTTCCGGCCACGCTGAGTAGAGCGCGCTAGTCGTCAGTGTGCGTTGCATCGCATCACGCGAGCTAACAGGTTTTTCTTGATCACTCAGAATAAGCAAACCAATACATAGTTCCGGCCACGCATCTGCGACAGGTTCACCAAAGCTATCCATGCCGTCAGGTCTGACACCCACATGCCATTCAACAAATCCTTGCCAAATCGATCGACATGCGCTGCCACTACCAATGCGCGCTAAAATCGATAATTCATTATCTTTCAATTCCCACCCAAACAACAAATTTAACGCTTGCAACATTGATGCATAACCACATGCCGATGAAGCAAGCCCTGCGCCAATCGGAATATTTGTTTTGATGTTGGCATTAAAATGCAAATCACGTTTAGGACGAAATAAATCAAAAAATTCCAGCAAGCGTTTTCCAAACGGAGAAATCCATTCAATTTCTTGACCGTTCACACACACGAAATCATGCGGGCCTTTACCAACCGATAATTCCGCCGTCGAACCTTTATCGCCTAAGCCAACTGAAAAACTTGATGTCACGGGTAAATTTAATTCCTGATCACGCTTACCCCAATATTTACATAACGCGATATTGCTAGGCGCATAAGCTTTCGCTGTTGTATGCAACGGTAACAATCCTTTGCGATCGGCCAAAATAGTTTGAACAACATCAGATTTTCTCACAGCTTACTCCGTGATTCGTTATTTGCGCTTGCATTTGTTGTGCGCCATTTGCTTGAGTGGCAAAAAAACCCTCGCCTAATCCAACCACGCAATCACCCAATCCAGCGCCTGAAATTTTTGCGCCGAAAACCGTTTTTTGTGCGCGCAATGTATTGATGATTTCGCCCAAGATCGGTGTATTCACACCTAAACTATCCATTAATCCTTGTTGAATATTCATGAGCTCGCCTAATTTACGCCAGTCTTCTGCTAAAATCGCAGCAACACCCTCTGTCGTACAATAGTGAATGGTACGACAAAGTTGTTTAAATAATTTTGGATAGGCAGAAAAATTTTCCGTCACTTGTTTTACTGCTGTCACAGTTGGTGTTTTACTGCCGGAATAGACAACAGTGATAGGATGCGCATGCGGTAATTTTTCAGCAAGCATCGGCTTTGTGCGATATAAAACAATCCCGCCCATTACACAAGCTGCGACATCTGCGCCCGAACCTAATCCCTGCACACGATGAACTATTTTTCGTGCGAGCATAATCAATTCAACATCAGAAAAAGACATTTCTAACCAAGCTGATAAAGCTGAAAGTGTCGCGACTGTCACCGCAGCAGAGGATGCAAAACCTACCGTGGCTGAAAACTCCGACTCGATTTTGATATCACAACCCACTTTGAGATATTTTTTCAGCGCAGCGAGTGTCGCCAAGACGAATTGAAAAGGAGGTACTCGCTTTAAGTGATCCAGTGTTGTTTGGTAAGAACCAAGAGACGATTCCAAATAAATTTTCTTATCGAGGCGCGGCGTCAAAGTGACTGTTATACGTTTATCAATCGCACACACTAATGCTTGTTTGCGATGCAAGACTGCATATTCACCCAACAACATAAGACTACCGGGTGCCGATGCTTTAAACGACATGCACACCTCGTGATTCGCCACTCACCGGCAAAATCGCATAATGATAACGTGCACAGAGCTCTGCCAGTGCTTTTACATCATCAGTCATCACTAACACCACGCCCGCTTTATCGCCGGAAACAGCACCCGCACCACAAATTTTTGCAGCGCCTTGCAAGTATTCTACATCTTGAATAAAGTGCTGCACCATTTGCGGTACAACACCCAGTCGCACAAGTAATTCATGATTCGCGCGCACAACGCGATTCGTCTCAGCTAAGTTATTTGCTTGCAAACCTGCATCCATCGCGTGCGTAACAGCCGCAAATTCATCACCAATATGATTTGTTTTAAAATGCACTGCAGCGTGCTGCACACACTCGCCTGTTGTGGTTTTCGGTACGCCCGTATTGATTAAATACATGGGAAGTGAGGGAATATTACGTTGCTCGATTTTTCCTTCATGAACCAAAATACAACCGCCATGCAAAGACACGCGTAAATCCAAACCGCTAGAATAACCATGCTGCATGTTTTCCGCTTCAAGTCCTAAACGAAAAAAGAGTTCCGGTGAAATATCAACTCGCAAATGATGTGCGATCGCGTGCACAATACTCAACACAGTTGCGGCAGACGAACCCATGCCACAACCCATTGGAATATCCGATTGCACACGAATTTTGATGCCTTGAGTTAATTTTAAATTTAATGTTTCTAAAAAAAGGGTAAATGCAAATTGCGCTAATTCCACTGGTTTTTGTAACACATCACGAATTTTAAAATCACCGGTAATAAAACGCTGATATTTATGTTTAATTCGATTTTTTAAGCGGCTCAATGCTGTAAACGTTAAACCGTGTTCATAAGCTAAATCCGATAAATCAAATGAAACTAACGGCAATAATTGCGGGGTTGCTGTTGCCACCACGTAACGATTCACAGCCATTGCGAGCGCAGGTTTGCCGTACACAACTGAATGTTCGCCGGAGAGAATTAATTTACCGGGTGCGTGTACTTTCATTCGGTGTTCTCATAAAACCGTTTATGATCACGAACAGCGCTCAAACGAAACTTGCCTGTTTGATGCGGCGGTATTTCACAATGACTACCATCTTCCGGATAATCAAACGTATAAAACGCTTTATATTCAGGATAGGTTAGCAGGGTTCGCGAAGCTAAAAGTTGTTGGTGATATTCTGTATCCAGCGTGTCTTTATAACCGGGCTGCACAACACCACTAAAATATTCAGCAACACAACCTGAACCATAACTGTAAAAACCAATACGCTTATTGGATAAATCATCTGGACTTAAATCTAGAAGCGCAGTCAAACCAACATACAATGATGCCGTATAACTATTACCAATATTGCGGCCATACTCTAGCGAAAGATTCATTTGTGTATTCAATTGCTCATCAGTCAATTTTTGTTGGCCATTAATTTTGGCTAAATGCTGATGCGCTTTTTCTACGAGTCTTGGGACAGGTGTGTGATAACAATAATAATCATGATCGTTGAAACCACGACCTGACCAAGCAGAATATTGCTGCCAGGATTTTTCAAGCATCGTTAAATATAATTTACTGGAATATTTACCTTCAACAAATGCTTCATTTGAATAATTGGGGCGCCAGAAATCCATGACGTTTTCTGTGACGACACCATATTCAGGCTCCAATGCCAAAATGCGGGGATTTACAGACAATACCATCGCAACTGCTGCACAACCTTGCGATGATTCACCCGGTGTTTCTAACCCATAACGCGCCACATCGGATGCGATTAATAAGACTTTTTTTTCTGGATGTTGGCGTAAATAGGGTAATGCGAGTTGCAACGCAAGTGTCGCGCTATAACAAGCTTGTTTTAATTCAATCACACGACAGCGTTCTGACAATCCTAATAAATGATGTACATAAATGCCTGCCGCTTTCGATTGATCAATACCTGATTCGGTTGCAAACAACAACATTTCTATCGAATTAGAATCGATGTGTCGAATTGCACGCAATGCTGCATTAGCAGCCAATGTGACCACATCTTCACCTGGCGCCGCTACACCCATTTTTTGCTGACCCAATCCAACATGGAATTTCTCTGGGTCTACACCGCGCTCTTTAGCTAATGTTGCCAAATCTAGAGCGTAATGCGACGTATAAAAAGCAATTGTATCGATACCAACTTTAAGCACGCGGTTGACCCTCGCTAGATTTTTTACGTTCTAACTTTAGATGTGTTTTGATGAGCTCGCCTGGATTCGTTTGGGCTGCCAATAAAGACAATTCGCCACATAACACGGCACCTGCTGCGATAATCGCCAAACGCCGTGCATTATCGCCTGGTTCACGCTCTTCAAGACAGCCTAGCATACGTAAATTTTCGCGGACAAAATCAAACGTTTTGCCGCTACCCACTGATCCAACAATCACATTAGGCAAAGTCACAGAGAAATATAAATCCTTCTCGCGCACCTCTGCATACACCATCCCTTGTGATCCTTCGATAATATTAGCCGCATCCTGTCCTGTTGCAAGATAAAAACCTAGCAACATATTGGCAAAATGTGCATTGGCTGTGCGTAAACCGCCTGCAATGATGTTACCGATGAGATTCTTTTTAATATTAAGTTGAACGATTTGTTCTGGTGTAGTTTTTAATTGTTTTTCGCAGACGTCATACGGAATGATCACTTCTGCAATCACATATTTTCCACGCCCTAAAATACCATTCACAGCAGATGCTTTTTTATCTGAGCAATAATTTCCAGAAATAGAAACATATTTCAGCGTACGAAATCGTAACAATATCCATTCCATCAAACGATCTGCGGCCAATGTCGACATATTGTGCCCAGCCGCATCGCCCGTATTGAACTCGAAACGCACAAAAAGCAAATTACCAACGACTTGAATATGCATATCAACCAAGCGCGCATAACGGCTGGTTTCAGCAATAATGGTCTGCATGGCTTCTTTATGCTGCTGTAAATTGATAACGGCTTCATACGCCTCCGTCACATTTCCAGCCTCAAGCAAAATTGATCGTGTCATCCGGTCATCAATAATCACGGCTTTTATACCGCCTGATAGAGTACAGACTTTGGCGCCACGATGGGTCGATGGCCATAAAGGGGTTTCAAATGTTGCAAGCGGAATCATCAATTCCGCATCAACTTCAGGGCCGCTAAATTTCAACGGGCCGATTAAACGCATTGGAACTGTTGCTATTTGCTCAGTGGTTTGCCAGCGCATAAAGAGTATTTATCCAATAAAAACAATCAGGGTAGAAGCATCCCGTGCCTCAAACAAAATCAGTTTTGTCCAGCATAGCGTTCTATGCTATAAAAAGCCCTCCATTTTACTGGAAAAAGATCCATGACAGCAACCGAACAAGTGATTCTTGTTGATGAAAATGATAATCCGACTGGCACTGCCGAAAAAATGGCCGCCCATCGTGACGCTTTGTGCCATAGAGCATTTTCGGTGTTTGTTTTCCGACAACAAGAGCTTTTGCTCCAACAACGTGCCGCGCACAAATACCATTCTCCGGATCTTTGGACTAATACATGCTGCTCTCACCCTCGCCCTGGCGAAGATATTCTTCAAGCTGGCCAACGTCGTTTGCGTGAAGAAATGGGGATTGAGGCGGGCTTAAAGTCAGCTGGGCGTTTCCACTATATTGCTCATTTTGATAATGGGTTAACAGAAAATGAAGTGGATCATGTGTTAATTGGGTTTATTTCAGATGAAACGTTTCAGATAAATCCGGAAGAAGTGCAAGATTATCGGTTTGTTAGTTTAGCGGAATTAAAACAGGAAATAGAACGTTCGCCGGAAAAATTTACGCCTTGGTTGAGCCAGGCGATTGGAGTTGTGGAAAAGAGTTTGGGTTAGTGTTACTGATTTGATGTCATCCCCACTGTATACCGTCACCCCTCGCTTGTATACCGCCATCCCGCACTTGTATACTGTCACCCCGTAACAAGTGCGGGGTGACAGCGTTTAAATTTTTGGCTTGCATGACACTAGGATGACATATCATGCGCTAGCAATATGCCGCTCACTCACATAAACCGGAAACCGCCCACAAAGCTCCACCACTTTTTCACGTATTTCCAAAATCAATTTTTCATTTTGAATATTATCCAAAATATCACACATCCAGTGAGTCAGTGTTTCGGTATCTTTTTCTTTAAAACCACGTGTCGTAATCGCAGGCGTCCCAACACGCAGACCGCTGGTTACAAAAGGGGTTTGTGGATCATTCGGCACCGCATTTTTATTGACGGTAATGTATGCACGACCTAATGCCGCTTCAGCATCTTTGCCAGTAATATTTTTATCGATCAAATCAATCAATAATAAATGATTATCCGTACCGCCACTCACCACTTTGTAGCCACGCGCGATGACCACGCTTGCCATCATCCGAGCATTCGCTAAAATTTGTTGTTGGTAAAGTTTAAAATCAGGTTGCAACGCTTCTAAGAACGCAACCGCCTTTGCCGCGATAACATGCATTAAAGGGCCGCCTTGTCCGCCAGGAAATACTGCCGAATTTA
Organism: Gammaproteobacteria bacterium; assembly: GCA_039936115.1. GTDB lineage: Bacteria > Pseudomonadota > Gammaproteobacteria > DSM-16500 > DSM-16500 > DATIJJ01. The sequence goes on along the minus strand of JBDTIZ010000263.1, from coordinate 14,367 downwards.
ATTTTTTTTCAAGCTCTGGATTGGCTTTTGCTAAAATCAAACCGCCACGTGGGCCGCGTAATGTTTTGTGCGTAGTGGATGTCACAACATCTGCGATCTGAATCGGTGATGGATAAAGTCCGACAGCAATCAAACCTGCGACATGGGCAATATCTGCCATTAAATAAGCGCCAACAGCATCGGCAATATCGCGCAACCGCTGCCAGTCAACCACTCGAGAATAAGCAGAAAAACCAGAGACAATTAATTTAGGTTTATGTTCATTCGCTAACCGCTCAACTTCTGCGTAATCAATCAAACCCGTTTTAGGATCGAGACCATACGAGAAAAAATTATAAAGTTTCCCAGAAAAATTGACTTTCGAACCATGCGTTAAATGACCACCGTGCGCCAAACTCATTCCTAAAACAGTATCGCCTGGATTAATCATGGCGGCGTACGCAGCGACATTTGCTTGTGATCCCGCGTGAGGTTGCACGTTTGCATAAGCTGCGCCAAATAATTTTTTAACCCGCTCGATTGCTAATTCTTCGGCAACATCTACAAATTCACAACCACCGTAATAACGTTTGTGCGGATAACCTTCGGCATATTTATTCGTTAACACAGATCCTTGTGCTTCCAACACCATCGGACTGACATAATTTTCTGAAGCAATCAATTCAATGTGATCTTCCTGGCGTTGTTTTTCATCTTCTATTGCTCGCCATAAAGTCGGATCAAACTCTTGCATCGAAACTGGTTTAAACATTGTTATCCCCTTTGATTGTTATTATTGACAGAAAATTAGTGTTTAAAACAACGTGTCCCAGTAAACACCATCGCAATATTATGCTCATCACACGCCGCAATGACTTCATCATCACGCATCGAGCCACCGGGTTGAATAATAGCATGAATACCCGTGTTGGCTAGACGGTCAATGCTGTCACGAAACGGAAAAAATGCATCGGAGGCCAGAATAGCACCGGCGAGATTTTCCCCTGCTTTTTTAAGTGCAATATCAACTGCGTCCACGCGAGACACTTGACCGGCACCCACCCCTAATGTTGCATTATTTTTTGCAATTAAGATGGCGTTGGATTTAATTTGTTTTAGCACGGGCCAAGCAAATAACATCGTTTGAATTTCATCATTTGAGGGCTTGCGTTTTGTCACAATTTTTAAATCATGTTCTGCGATTTGTTTGATATCTTTTTCTTGGATCAGCACACCGCCATCAATAAATTTCATATCGTGCTTAGTGGTTGCATTCGTTTCTGAATTTAATTCCAAAACGCGTAAATTGGGTTTACTGGCAAAGAGCTCCAATGCATCTGGTGTATAACCCGGCGCAATTAACACTTCAAAAAATATTTTTGTAACCGCATCCGCTACTACTTTTGTACACGGTCGATTCAATGCAATAATGCCGCCGAACGCAGATAAAGAATCCGCTTTAAATGCGCGTTCAAATGCTTCAAAGATATTATCAGCAGATGCCACGCCGCAAGGATTGGCATGTTTGACAATCACACAAGCTGGCTTTGAAAATTCGCGTACGCATGTTACAGCCGCATCGGCATCAGCAATATTGTTATACGATAATTCTTTTCCCTGATATTGTTTAGCTGACAAAACACCCGTTGATTTTTCTGATAAACGGTAAGCGCAAGCAGCTTGATGTGGATTTTCACCGTAACGGAGCTCAAGATATTTTGTGCCATGTAACTCTAATCCGTCAGGAAAAGTTTGTGTGGAATTTTGTTGTCCGGCAAGATATTGATAAATCATTGCATCGTATTCTGCCGTGTGTTCAAACGCTTTTGTAGCAAGATTTTTGCGTGTAGCGAAGGTTAACTGTTTTTTTACGCGTAACTCTTTTAGTGTTAAATCGTAATCTTGTGGATCAATGACCACGCCCACCCAGCCCATGTTTTTCGCTGCAGAACGAATCATCGTTGGGCCGCCAATATCTATATTTTCTACTGCATCATCGAATGTGGCTGTCGATTTTTTAATGGTCTCTGCAAATGGATATAAATTCACAACAACTAAATCAATCCAGTGAATATGATGTGCTTTAGCCACTTCGGCATGCTCATCACGCAAACCTAAAATTCCGCCGTGAACTTTGGGATGCAATGTTTTGACACGCCCATCCATCATTTCAGGAAAATCGGTCAGATCAGATACGTCACGTACTGGAATATTTTCTGCACGTAATAATTTGCTAGTACCGCCGGTAGAAATAATTTCAATATCTAATTCGTGTAACCCGCGAGCAAATTCTACGATACCGGTTTTGTCTGATACGGAAATCAGGACACGTTTTACTTCGGTGCTTGATTGGTTCATTTTGGTTTATCTCTTAAATAAAAATTTTGAATATCAAATTGGACTTCTGTAGGTGGTTACTATGTGATTCGCCCAGCTTAACACTGTTAAGTGCGGTAGTTAACCGACGCTGGGTTAATCACATAGGTATCCATCTACAAAAGCATTTTTGATAGCTTCTTTATTGCTTCAATCAACGCTTCGCCTTCTAATAATTGCACTCTTTCTTTCAAGTTATCCACTGTATCACCAGCCAATACTTTACATTTTTTCTGCACGAGAATAGGACCCGCATCCACCTCTTCTGTCACGAAATGCACGGTACAACCCGTTTCACTCACCCCCGATGCCAACACTTGCTGATGGACATCTTGATCCATCCCACCCGCAAACGCAGGCAATAAAGAGGGGTGCACATTGATGATTTTGTCACGCCACTCTTCAACAAACTTGGCTGATAAAATTCGCATATAACCAATCAACACGATTAAATCAACTTCATGCGTGTGCATTATGTCTGAAATTTGCTGATCAAATTCATCGCGCGTCAATGAAGTAGGATTAATATAAACTGCTTCACTGCCATTTTGTTTAGCGCGCTCTAAAATATAAGCATCTTTTTTATTGCTGATAACAATTTTTATATCAGCAGCCAGCTGTTTTTGTTGGATGGCATTCATGATCGCTTGCAGATCCGTCCCGCGCGTTGAACCCAAAATACCAAGCCGGGTTATTCGCATACCTTACCACGCAATTTTTGCATCGCAAGAATACGACGATTGATCAGTTCGTTTGTGCCAATATCTTGGCGATGAAACACTCGCCCTTTTATTTGTTGAATTTTTTCTTCGGCAATTTTTTCAGCTGAAGTAATGGTATCAGCAGATCCAACGATTGCAGCAATACGCGAGCCCGTTGCAATTAATTTTCCATCTCGCGCATCCACTGCACCTAAATAAAATTGCTCGTCTTGATTCAATGCAGAGACATCGACAAATTCGTTTTTAATCGGTTGATCGGGATAGCCTTCTGGCACAGCGTATTTGCATACGGTTGCTGATTTTGCAAAGTGCACTAGCTCTTTGGATAATCGACCTTGAATCATAGCCTCGCAAATCGCGACGAAATCAGATTCTAAGATGGATAACACATTTAAAGATTCTGGATCACCAAAGCGTGCATTAAATTCGATTAAACGTACGCCATCTTCAGTCGCCATAAAACTGCCGTATAAAATGCCGATATATTTCTCTGTTGATTCGCGTGCAAGTGCATCGATGACTGCACGATTAATAGCGAGCGCTGATGTGACGTCATCCTCTGTTAAAAAAGGCAAACTATGATTCGCGGCAGAATAACTTCCCATTCCGCCGGTATTTGGGCCTTGATCATTAACGAATGCTCTTTTGTGATCTTGCACTAGAGGCATGGGAATTAAATTTTTTCCATCGCAAAAACACATAAAAGAAAATTCTTCACCTATGCATTTTTCTTCAATCACAAAGGATTTGTTTAAAGCATTCAGTTCAGCACAAAACTCATAAGCTTCTGAGAGCGAATGCAAATGATCGCCGGCCACTTTGACGCCTTTACCGCCCATTAAGCCGTCGGCTTTAATCACATAACAGTCTTCGCCCAGTTGTTGTAAAAATTCTTTTGTGCCTGTTAAATCATGGAATGCTTGATAACGTGGCGAACCGTTTATGTGATGTTTTTTTAATAAATTACGCGTGAATGCTTTGCTTGTTTCTATTTGCGCTAAGAATTTTTTCGGGCCTATGGTTGGAATATTGCTTTCCCACAATGCATCGGCTAAGCCTTGCTCTAGGGGAGCTTCGGGTCCGATGATGGCAAAATCTATTTTCCATTCTTTGGCTTTCGTTACGACTTGGTTAATTTCACAATAATCGCCGATCCAGTATTGGTTTGTTAATGCATGAATGCCGGGATTGTTTGAGCTCGCGCAGCAAAATAGAGTGGGATTTTGAGGGGAGCGGCGAAAGCTTTTTGCGATAGCGTGTTCGCGTGCGCCGGAGCCTATGATTAAGATATTCATGTTTAACCTGTTGTTAAATTTTGTAGGGGCGAACCTATGTGTTCGCCCAGTGGCGCCAATTCGAAGTTTAGCAAGGGCGAACACATAGATTCGCCCCTACAAAAGCATCCTTAAACATGCCGCTGCTTTTCTAACATCTGAATTTTCTTCTCATCAATATCCCCCGTCACATATTTCCCATCCATACACGCCATACAAGGACGTTCAATATGATGATCACCCTTACGCGTCACCGCTTCGACCAAATCTTCCAACTCCTGATACAACAATTTATCCACACCCAAAAATTGACGGATTTCTTCTTCTGAATTATTAGCAGCAATTAACTCAGACCGTGTAGGAATGTCAATCCCATAAAAACAAGGATTTTTGATCGGTGGACAAGCCGATACAAAATAAATTTCTTTTGCACCGTATTCTCTGACCATTTTGACAATTTCACGACTCGTCGTACCACGCACAATACTATCATCGAGAATTAAGACTTTTTTATCTTTAATTTCAGTTTTTTGCGGCGTCAATTTGTATCGCACACTACGACTGCGCTGCTGTCCATCAGGCATAATAAACGTGCGACCGATAAAAGGATTTTTATAAAGACCTTCAGAATAACGCACACCTAACTCATGACCAAAAGACAATGCAGCCGTGTTCGATGTAAAAGGTGCTGGAATCACGACATCAGGTATTATCTCGGGATATTTCTCTTTCCAACGCTTAGCTAAGTTCTGTCCCATGCGTAAACGCGAACGGTAAACGCTTATCGCATTTAAAGTTGAATCAGGCCGCGCAAAATACACATATTCAAAAATACATGGCGTGAATTTTTCATGTGTCAAAATCTGGCGAAATAATTCGCCGGATCGATTCACAAAAACTACTTCGCCCGGCTGAACATCACCAACCGGTTCAAAACCTAATGCATAAAACATAGTAGTTTCTGAGGCGAAAATATAATCTTTCGTGCCATTCGCAGTCAGACGCTCACCCATCACTAAAGGTCGTATGCCATGTGGATCACGAAACGCGAGCAAACCTTTGCCTATAATAGTGCTGACCACGGAGTAAGAACCGCTGACTCGGGTAAAAATATTTTTGACAGAACTACAGATTTCTTTAAAAAAATCTTTTCCTTCATCATTTGCGCTAGAGTTTTGATCTAAACCATCCGCTAACAAATGCAATAACACTTCGGAATCAATCGTTGAATTTAAGTGGCGATGTTTTTTTTGCGTGATTTCTTCCGCTAATTCTTTGTAATTAACCAAGTTACCATTATGCGCTAAAGCAATACCGCGTGGGCTGCCAATCCAAAGTGGTTGCACATCCGCGATCGCATAACCGCCTGCCGTTGGATAACGTGTATGCCCGATGCCAATATTGCCTTTCAATTGCATAATGTCATCGGGCGAAAAAATTTCTCGCACATAACCTAAGCCGTGCTTTAAATAAAAACGTTCTGAACAGGTCAGAATTCCTGCCGCATCTTGTCCACGATGTTGCAAATGAATCAAGCTATCGTATAACTCAGCCGACACGGGTGCATGGCTATAAATTCCGATGATTCCACACATAAATTAACTACCTTATACTAAATAAGCTGCAATATTGCGCATTATTCGCTGAGAAATTGCATTCGATGCGTCTGGAAATTTAAATGTATTGCCGGTGATCATTTCATAAAGCTGAATGTAACGAGACGATAAAGTCACAATCAGATCGTCGGGCGCGGCAGGCAATTCTTTATCGTGATACGGATCACATTCTTTCGCAAACCATAAGCGTAAAAATTCTTTATCAATATTTTCTGGTTCTAATTTTTGTAAAAAACGATCTTCGTAGCTCGAAGCCAACCAATATCGACTAGAATCGGGTGTGTGAATTTCATCGATCAAAACGATATTACCCTCAGCATCTTTACCCATTTCATATTTGGTATCTACTAAAATCAAACCGTTTTGTTTCGCGGTTTCTACGCCAAATTCAAATAAACGCATCGCTGACTGCGCGGCAATTTCCCAATCTGCTTCCGTCATCCATCCTTCTTGAATAATTTCAGCAGGACTAATTGGACGATCATGGTGTTCTTGTTTTGTGGTAGGTGTTAGCAAGGGTTTATCTAAACGTTGATTTTTTTGCAGGCCTTCTGATAAGGCATGCCCGCAATAATGACGGACTCCGTTTTGATATTGCGTCCAAAGTGATGTGCTTGTCGTTCCTGTGATATAACCGCGAACCACAAACTCAATGGGAAAAACCGTGCATTTTTTTGCAATCGTCACATTCGGATCGGGAATGACTATCACATGATTTGGAATAATTGATTCGGTTTGTTCGAACCACCAAGCACTTGTGAGATTCAGTACTTGTCCTTTAAACGGAACAGATGCCAACACACGATCGAATGCACTTTGTCGGTCTGTTGTGATCAAGACTAGTTTATCGCCCAAGTCATAAGTATCACGCACTTTACCTTGGTATTTTTTCCCGATCGGAAAATCGGTCGTAGTTAAACAATGCCGCAGAGAACGACGAATGTGTTCTGCATATTTTTCAGAAGTAGTAGTAGTCATGGGCATAAGGGTTAAATAAAATATGTGAGTTAATAATATCGTTAATGGAATCTTCGTCACACGTAACATGCCATAAAACACTGTGTCGAATCGCTTGAATATTTTTCACGTCAAAATGATCTTCGAGCATTTGCTGCTTTTGTTTACCCAGCATGTCATCTTTGGAACGCACTAAAAAGACAGTGTTTTTAGGAGTTTTGACTGCTTTGGTTTGAACGATTTTTTCTTTGCGATCATTATACAACACGCCGCTTGTTTTTATTTTTTCAACTGTTGCAAGTGAATCACAAGCAATTTCCCAATGTATCTGACGTTTGATTTTGGCTTTGATGCCTAAATGATTTAACGCATTTTCAACGGACATCGCCTGGTTATCAGTAATCATTAAATCAATAATTAATTCGTGGTGCTCCCTCGAAGCTTGGTAAGCTGTTATCGGTAATTGGCGGGGATAATAATTTAACGGTGCAACTCGTTGCGCGTAACCTTCTTTGATGTAGTCACGCATCGATTGAAAAATTCGATCGCCATTTGGCGTTCGCTCAGGATGCGGCATCATTGCCATCACGTTTCCAGCTTTATTGGTGACAGCGGCAATATTGTTGATCGAACCATTTGGATTCACCGGAAATTCATCGATGATTTGACCTTGTTCGTCACAATATTGAAAAACATCTAAACCTTGCGCTTGCATTTCTGATAATAAAGCGGGCGGTATCACAAAACGTCCTTCGCCATGCGCAACTGGAATTTGCAAAATATCTTTAGGTGTTAGATGTTTTGTAAATGCATTTAATTGATATCCATCGGATAAACGCATGTTTATCCATGCGTTATAATAACCAGTGCCTAGTACTTTGCCATTTTGAACACGCTTATTATCTGTGAGTGTCATGCTAACTTTGTCATTTTCAACACCGGGCACTAAACCTGTTTCAACGAGAATTTGTGCACCATTGCAAATACCTAATACCGGTTTGCCGAGATGACTTTGCATTTTGATGATTCGCATAATCGGATCAAGTGCAGCGATTGCGCCAGCGCGCGAGCGGTCTTCGTAGGAAAATCCACCGACGATGATATAACCATCGAATGATGCGAGTTTTTCTTTGGATGCATTCCACAAAAATTCTTGTGGCTCCATGCCGGCGCGCTTGACGGCGAGCATGGTTTCACGTTCACAGTTAGAACCTGGAAATTGTATGATTGCGATTTGCATGGTTTTTGCCTAATTTAGTTTAGGGGCAGCGCCCCTCCTCTCCCCAACCCTCTACTCCCACCCAAAGCGTGGAGGAGAGGACGACGTAATTGTGTAGCTCATCCTAAAAATTAAACCCCCTCTCCTCCCACGCTTTGGGTGGGAAGAGAGGGTTGGGGAGAGGAGGACTGCTTTCCTCAAACTAATTTAACGCTGCGCTCCCCAGCCGTCACTTTTCCAACCGTATACAACGTAAATTCTGGCATCACTTGCAACACGCGCTCCGCATGTTCGACTTGATCAGCCGCCAACATCATCACCATGCCAACACCCATGTTAAACGTGCGATACATTTCTGTATCATCCAATTTACCCAGATCACGCAACACTGAAAAAATGGGTTGCGATGGCCAGGAATTTTTTTGAATTTCAACCTGACAACCGGCGGGTAAAATACGGGGAATATTTTCTAATAATCCGCCGCCCGTAATATGCGCCATGCCTTTAATTTTTATGTTTTGTTGCAGCAAATGCAAAACAGGACGGGTGTAATTGATGTGTGGCTCGAGTAACACTTCGCCAATCGTGCGATCGAAATCAGGCAGCAGACTGTCCACAGAAAATTTTCCGATCTCGAAAATTAATTTGCGCGCTAAAGAATATCCATTTGTATGCAAACCACTCGACGCAAACGCCAAGACCACATCGCCTGGACAAATATCTTTGCCTTGAATCACTTTATGCTTATCCACAACACCTGTAATAACGCCGGCTAAATCATGTTCGCCAGCCAGATACGTTCCGGGCATCTCAGCCGTTTCGCCTCCGACTAGCGCAATTTGATTTTCGCGGCAGGCTTTTACCATACCTAATACAATTTGCTCTACAATCGCAGGTTGTAATTTATCGTTGGCGATATAATCCAATAAGGTCAGTGGTTTTGCGCCTAACACAATAATATCGTTAGTCGTTGCGCTCACAAGATCCGCGCCTATCGTATCGAATTTTTTCATCATGCGGGCTAACATGATTTTCGTGCCGACGCCGTCTATGCTTTGCACGAGTACGGGATTTTTGTAATCACGGATAATTTCTGCTAAATCATATAGCGCACCAAAACTACCCAGCTCCGTCAGCACAGCCGATGAAAAAGTGCTTTCAACGCCTTTTTTAATGCGTTTCACAGCTTCGTTGCCTGCGGCAATATCAACACCTGCGGATTTATAATCAATTGCTGACACGGGTCACCTCGCCATTACAATAATTTTTCTCTCAGCCCATTTTCGAAAGCATGTTTAGCATCCATTACATCTAAGTCAATGCAGTCCAGCATTTTTAAACGAGGTTGCTTGCTCGTTTCGCCCAACAATAAGAGCGGAATATGATAATGCGCAAAGACTTTTTTCAAAGCGGGCATTTTGTCTTTTGCAACTTCCAGTACAAATCCGCCCGTTTCACTAAAGAGTTTTTTCGCGCTGGATAAATCCCCTGGCACATCAACGGTGACACCAATGTTGTGTTTAAATGTCATTTCAGCCAGCGCAACCGCAAGGCCACCATCAGAAATATCGTGCGCAGATAACACTAATCCTTGCTGGATCGCATCGTACATTCCGCGAATTTCCGCAGCAATACGACTTAAATCCGGTTTAGGCACATTTGCGCCTAACTCACCGTGTAGATCGTAATAAACGCTGCCGCCACATTCATCTTTACGTTCGCCCATTAAAATTAATAATGAATTGGTTTGCTTGAGATTTTTTGTAATCGCTTTTCGAACATCGGGTAAATTGCCAAGACAACTAATCATGGGACTTGCGGGAATTGCGCCCGATTGAGATTCGTTATAAAGCGATACGTTGCCGGAAATAATTGGCAGGGCTGCATCTGGAAATTCTTTCAAACCTATCGCTTGGCATGCATCGGCAATACCACGCACTGACTCTGTAAAATCCCACATTTGCTCAGGTTTTTCTGGATTGCCAAAACATAAACAATCGGTTGCTGCTTGAGGTAAAGCGCCAACAGCTGCGACGTTTCGTGCTGACTCAACCACAGCGTTCACTGCGCCCCAGTATGGATCGATTTTGTTGTAGCGCGGGCATTGATCCAATGATAAAGCAATACCCACTTGGCGCACTTCTACTGGATATTTGTCTTCGTTGAAAGGCTGCATCACCCCCGCATCGGCTTCTCCAGCTTCAATGACCGTTCGGCCCTGCACTTGTTTATCGTACATTTCAAAAATGGGAGCGCGTGAAGCGATATTTTCATGTGCCAATAATTTTAATAAGACATCGTTATAATTGCTTGGGGCTGCGAGCGTGGGTTCGCTAAATTTTTTATTGCTCGGTGCGTAGGGGCGATCGTAAAGAATGCCTTTTGTGACATCACAAGCACGTGCATGCACAATTTCATGGCCGTGATGTTTTACGACATACATACCATCTGTACGAATTTTTCCAACAACAGCTGCGGCAGCGCCTAAGGAAATATCGGGCAGTGCGAACGTTTGATTGTAATGATTGAGAATAAGCTCCACGAATTCAGGCGGGACGACCCACATGAAACGTTCTTGGGTTTCAGAGCAAAGCACGACGGAAGGATGCAAATGCGGCATGCTGGTTGGGACTTTTTCTAAATCAATTTCAGCGCCATAACCTGCTGCTTCTGCAATTTCAACCGACGCACAAGCCACGCCGCCTGCGCCTAAGTCTTTGAAACCGACTTTATCGATCCAGTTTTTTTCTTGCAGGATCTCGAATAAAGCGTAATTGGCTTTGAGCAAATGCCGTTTTAAAAATGCGTTGGGTTCTTGTACAGCGCCTTTGTTTTGTTCTTGATTTTCAGCAACAAGATCGGTTGATGCAAAACTTGCGCCGCCGAAACCGCTGTTGTCTGTTGGTTTGCCGACTAAAATAAAGACATAATTGTCTGCGTTTTTGGGTGCATATGAGTGAATGACATGATCATCGCGCACAATACCTAAGGTCACGACGGTCACTAAACAGTTTTCGTTGTAGCCTGGATCAAAATAGACATCGCCGGCAAGATTCGGCACACCAATTGGATTGCCATAACCTGCGATACCCGCAACAACACCATCTCGGATCCAGTTGGTTTTTTGTCGACGAATATCGCCGAAGCGTAAGCCATCTGCGATCGCAATGACTTCAGCACCCATACAGCACACATCACGTACATTCCCGCCAACGCCTGTTGCAGCACCTTCATAGGGCACAATTTGTGACGGATGATTGTGTGACTCATGACTCATCACAATGCCGTAACGTTTGCCTGCATGATCGCGCGCGACTTCGACGATACCTGCATCTTCTTTGGCGCCTAAAATAACATTTGGGCCATCAGTGACTAGCTTTTTCAAATGTTTGCGGCTGGATTTGTAAGAGCAGTGTTCAGAACCCTGAATTGACCATAAAACCAACTCGGCGAGTGTAGGCGGACGTTTTAAAATAGTGTTTTGGATCGTGAGGGCTTCATCGACGGTTAAGACGAGATTATATTTCTGCAGCAACGTCTGGATAACGTCACGTGATAACTCGGCAAAATCTAGGATCTCTGGATGTGCGAGCATGGAAGAATCACCCCCGAAGTTTTAGGGCGCTAAGATAACATGGAATGTTATTTGGGGCGATAGGTTTTTCGATGGGAAATCCTCCTTCTCCTTATGCGTGCGCTTTTGTAGGGGCGAACCTGTGTGTTCGTCCTTTTGCTCGAAGAAATAACATCTGCGCATTAAGGCCGCAGGGCGAACACATAGGTTCGCCCCTACAAAAGCAGTGCGCGACTGTGCGGCAAAAACATAGTGGCATTATCAGCAAAAATATTATGCAATATTCCCCCAATCTTGGTATTGTAACCACAGCCTTGTCCGGGTGTATTTGCAAGAGTCTTTTTATTGCTAGACATCACCCAGGTTAGGCTACATAATTTGCGACTTTTCTTCACGTGAGCCTAGGAGACAGCAGGGGAAAATGACAAACAATGTAATTGAGCTTCGAGGTGTATCGAAGTCGATCCACAATCATGAAATTCTTTATGATATTAATCTCGAAGTCCGTAATGGTGAGTTTCTCACCTTACTCGGCCCATCCGGCTGTGGCAAAACTACACTGCTGCGCTTAATTTCAGGTTTTGAAGAACCCACTACAGGCAAAATTTTTATTAATGGTAAAGATGTTGATGGCCTGCCGCCGCATTTACGTCATGTCCATACCGTTTTCCAAAGCTATGCGCTTTTCCCACACATGACAGTTTATGAAAATGTCGCGTTTGGATTGCGCTGCCAGAAATTACCTAAAAAAGAATTGGAAGAACGCGTTGCTGACGTACTTAAAATTGTGAAGCTAGAAAAATACGTACAACGCAAACCAGAACAATTGAGTGGTGGGCAGCAGCAACGCGTTGCGATTGCCCGCGCTGTCGTGAATCGGCCACTCGTTTTATTATTGGATGAACCTTTGAGTTCGTTAGACTATCGTTTACGTAAAACCATGCAAATTGAATTAAAACAATTACAACGCAAGCTTGGTATTACTTTTATTTTCGTGACACATGACCAGGAAGAAGCGCTGTCCATGTCTGATCGTGTTGTCGTCATGAATGAAGGTGGCATTGAACAAGTGGGTACACCACGCCAAGTGTATGAAAAACCACAAAACCTGAGCGTGGCGAAATTCATTGGGGAAGCCAATATTTTTGACTGTGAAATTGTTGATATTGCTGACAACAAAATTACTGTCGATATTCAAGGACGTAAACGCGTCATCAAATGTTCCAGCCCATTTGTCGCAGGTCAAAAAGCGCATGTGTTAGTACGGCCTGAAGATTTGCGCGTTTGGGATCATTCTGAAGTCGATGACACAAAAGATATGTTTCCAGGCGTAGTAGAAGAAGTGATTTACAAAGGGACAACCGTTGATCTCATGGTGCGCCTCTCCAACAACCAAATGGTTGCGGCGACTGAATTTTTTGACGAAGATGATGATCGTCTGGAATATGCGATTGGCGAACAGGTATGGACAACGTGGCTTTCCGGCTGGGAGGTTATCTTGCCTCATGAAGCATGACAACGTGTTTAAGCATTTTTCTCTTTCAGTCATTTGGTTTTGGCTGCTGATTTTCGCCTTACTACCCTTTGGGTTAGTGACGATAGCGGGCTTCATGAATCACAGCGATCAACATCTGATTGAATTGCCATTCACTCTCGCCAATTATTATCAACTCACTAATTCTGTTTATCTCAGAATTTTTAACGAATCTTTTTATATTGCAGGCATTTGCACGTTAATCTGTCTGTTATTAGGGTATCCGTTCGCCTATGCGATTGCGCGTATGCAAAATCGGTTTAAAGGTTTGTTTGTGCTCTTGATCATCATTCCATTTTGGACAAGCTCGCTGATTCGCAGTTACTCAATGATTACGATTTTAAAACCCAAAGGCGTCATTAATTCTATCCTCATTGGATTAGGTGTCATTGATAAACCATTAACGCTTTTGTTTACTGACACAGCAGTCATGATTGGCTTGGTTTATAACCTGTTGCCATTCATGATCTTGCCGCTGCTCACCAACATCGAAAGATTAGACAGCCGTCTAATTGATGCGGCGCGGGATTTAGGAGCCAATCGGCTCACCACGTTTCGAAAAATTATCGTGCCATTGACACTGCCTGGAATTTTGTCCGGATGTATTCTAGTATTTTTACCCGCCATGACAATTTTTTATATTCCGGATTTATTAGGCGGCTCAAAATCAATTTTGCTTGGCAATTTAATTCAAAATCAATTTTTGATTGCACAAAATTGGCCGCTGGGTTCAGCCATTAGCACGGTGTTTACGTTACTCTTAGCTGTTTTGTTACTTATTTATTGGCGCAGCACGCGCGGTAATCAACCTCGGGATTTACTATGAAGCACTTACCCGTCGGGTCTTATCTGACTGCGATTTATTTGTTTTTTTACATCCCTATTATTGTATTAATTGTGTATTCATTTAATAGCGCCCAATACTCTTTGGTCTGGCATGGTTTTTCGCTAGAGTGGTATCGCGAATTATTTGCTGATACGGATTTGTGGATCGCGGTTTTGCATTCGCTAGTGTTAGGCATTGTGGCTGCGACAATTGCCATGTGGATTGGCGCACTGGCAGCGGTTAGTCTGTATCGTTACCAATTTTTAGGGCGGAATGTTTTATATGGATTG
>JBDTIZ010000262.1:0-7651 GCA_039936115.1 Gammaproteobacteria bacterium | reverse complement strand
ATTTCCAATGCCGATGTCGATGCAGGATAACCGAGGGCGAGTTTGTAATCAGTCACCGCCAACACATACATCAAGCCTTGTCCCACCGTGTTAATATTTGAGGGATAGGCCGTATTAACACCGAGTTTTAATGTTTCAGTTTCATCAGCATTCGCTACAATTGATAGTGACGCAAATATAAGAACAATGAATTTAAGGAATAAATTTCTCATATTAATTTTCCGTTGAATAAATAGTCGTGTTAACTCGGCTCCAAGGTTTCAAATACATATCATCTTGAGTATGGATTTTAATCGGCATTCCAGCCTTTAGAGTTACCGTTGGCACCAAGCTTAAATATTTCATAACAAATGGCAGCATGGCGCCGCGATAACTATCGGCAAACTGTCCCTGAAATGTCGGCTGTACCGAACCATATTGATTGGGGTTGTCTCGTGGTGCTTCCGCGCTAATTAACGCATACGCAGTGACACTTAAAAATTGCGCCATAAAATGTCGGTTTACTTCACCTTCAAAGGCCGGAACGCCTGCAATATCCATTGGTGTATTTTTATGAAAATCAATACGTTTCCCATTTGGTAGCACAGCCCATTCCACTGTCATGCCCATGCGATTTTGGATCGGCTCATTTACATTACCAATATGTAAACTTTGTCCCATGATTTTGGTGCCCTTCGGTGCCAAAATAAATTGATTATCAATGCTATAAATATCTTGAATAGTGTGGCCTTCCCAAGCACCTGGGTAATCACTGATAATATCTCGATCCAACACACCATCAATGACAGTACCCGTTGGTACTAACAGCTTCTCGCCCTGCACCTTTCCCGCATAGCTATTATCAACTTCACGTCCAACGATATTTGCAGCTGGACGGGTTGGCATAACAGGTAAAAGAGCAGCTCTCTCTATTTGAGCGTGTACTTCATTTTTACTGTCAGTATTTGCAGAATTTTCTAAACCAAACGTCGATTTTCTAGCATCGAGCGCTCGCACTTTTTCCTTTTTGTCCCAATCAGAATCATCATCACCAACATCTCCCGCCGTCTCATCATTGGTATGATGTAATCGCGCCGCGCTCAATTGGCTTTCTTCAAACTTGATCTGTTTACTAAAATCAGTGGGCGGTATCATTTCCTCTGCGTGGCCATCAATTTTAGGCGGTTCTTTAGGGGCTTTTGATGTATTAAACATACTTACGACTATCGCAAGCCCGATAATAAAAAGTATAACCAAACCGCCATTTGCAATCTTTTTATCATACGTTGTTGAACGTTCATTATTTTTAGTTTCGTTAGGTTGCGTCTCAGCCATGTGAATGTCCTATTATATGTTTTGTCTTTCAATCACAACGCTGTCCTTACCATATGCCAATGTCAGCTTGGGATAAATGCCGGAAACACGGTACATTTTGGTGGTTTCATCATAGCTAAACTGCAACACAACATTTTTTCCCTCCACACAACCACAAATTGACATCACGCCTTTGTTGTCTGAATTCACCCTAATGTATGTCCAGCGGCCATCGTCATATACATCTGACACAAAGTTATGACCAAACCAACCGCCCGCTTCTCTCCACTTGTAACTCGTATAAATCGTGCCGCGATATTTATCTAATGCGTTCTGTTGCTGTTTGATGATTTGGGTTTTTTCTCTTTCAAATTGCGATGAAAGTGCCTGAATGATTTCTTTGTCTCTATTTTGATAACGGTTCCAACTACCTGAATTCAACATACTGCCGTTTCGATCCACAATGACACACGGCACAGCTTCGCTATCGGGGACACGTTTTAAGATAAATTCGTACGAAGTATTGGATTCGCCGATATAGGTCAACGTGCTGACTGAACCATCTGATTTATTGGTATTAGGTTTGACGAACACATGATTTAATTTATGTTCTTCAACCCATAAATCTTTGTTGCCTACAATGACATCAACTGAGGGTTCCGGAAAAACGAAATGGGTAGCCATGTTCATACTGCCTTTGATCGTATAAACACGGTTTCCGATCCAATGAATCATTTGGCACTGCTGCGCGATTTTAGCTTCATACGCAGGTTTAATAATTGTGTGCTCTGATGAAATAAATTTTGCGTTGGGTTCCCTGACTGCGGTTAAAGGCATTATGTGGGTACTCGGCACATCTGCAAATGCAATCACTGTGCTCGTTATGACGATTGAGGCAACCGCTCCCATTGCAAAATAATACGTTTTGTTTTTTATTTTCATTTTTTTCCTTATGACAATTTAGTTTCATTAACAGGTGTCGGATCGATTTTCAGAGATTCTGATAAAATTTCAATGCCAATCGGGTTTGCTTGAATAACATCGAGATTATTAGAGAGTGAAGCAATGTCTTTTAATCGCCATGTCAGGGTAATAATCTGATTAACACTACTGATCTCAGTACCATCTGAATTAAACGAAGTCGCACGAGCAAACACAGTACTGCGATATACGCTCCCTACTTTACCGTTTAAAATCACTTGATCGCTTTCTTGATGTTGTATTGTTCGCACAGTGACTTTGGTTTGCGAACAGGTTTTGCAAATTTCAAAATCAGCCGCTACTTTTGCAGCATGATAATTAGTATAAAAATCATTTTTTAACGCCGGCGACATGAAATTCGAGACAAAACCATAATCTTCTTTGATCGCAAACGGTGTCTTGCTGTAACGTCTTTCGATGTAATGGCCTAACAACGAGTAAACTGTATTCATAAAAAAAGTTGGCGTACTGTTTTCGTCATAAATTGAAACATTATGCTCACCTGACTCATCCAGTTTTACAAATGCGACACGAACATGGTTTGAATATCTCTCATTAGCTTGGTACCAACCACAGCACGCGATCACTACTGCCAGAGTGGATACCATTGCTGTCAATGCCCATTTATTTCGATCAACAAGAATGGCTGATAATTCAATTTTAGGCTTGAGAGCATTGATAGTATTTTGCATATCTTGACTCATCACTACTGCTCTGGATTCCTCAAAGGGAGGAACCAACACATTCTGTCCGTTTTTCCGCTGTATGATTTTATTTAATATCTTCCACATAAAAAGGCCTTTTTATTTTAATAAACCTGCTAGTTTGACCGCACCACTTGTAATGGCCTTGTTCAAACACACTTGTGAACCACCCACTATCGTCCCGGCAAATTTTCCAGTACAGATTAGCCCGTAAATCGAAAGCAGAAAGAAAACAAACAAGCTCAATATTTCTATATAAGAATGTTCGGTAAATTGGTGTGCCACGCCTGTTGGAATAGTGGAAGGTGATAATCCGCTATAAGCCGCCATTGCAATTACAACTAACATTAATGCTGCTTTTGCCAAAACGTTATAGATCAGAAAACCAAAAAACAGCCTCAACCATCCATCAAACAACCAACTCAATTTTTCAAAAAGGATCGTTGGAATAAACATAAGACCGACCATTTTTGCCAAGCTATAGCCCCACAACCCCCAAATAGAAACAATGAAGGCCAGCGCTGAAAAAATAAAAGATGTGAGAGACAAACCAATCATTAGGACTAGATTTACAGGGTGCAAAAGTAAACTGCCCATATCTGCCCATGAAAAACTGGTAATTAAATTCCAGATAAAGCGCGGTGCAAAAAATTGGTCTTGTATACCAATTGCGGCGGTCTGTATGCCGGTTGCAAATGCTTCTGACCAACCCCATAAAGCAGTTGTCAAGGTATCAAATTGCAGCATCAGTACATGGGTGGTCGCTATTAAGAAAATGACTTTAAATAAATCGGGAAAATCGATACCGCGTAGAGAAAACATCGACGCTTCCCAAACAATCATGATCACGGCAAAAAATTTCCATAAGGTTTCGCTCATCGTCAGAACAGCAGAACTGGTCACGACTTTATGAATAAAGGGTGCGACATAGACATAAAACTGATTAAGCCCGTGTGAAACCGATTCAAAACTCCCATGGTCTATATCAGTTGGTTGTGCGCTCGCTGTATTACACAAACATACTATGAGAACAAGAATACTTAATACCTGAATTCGCATTTACAGATCACCCCAGTTTGCGCGGCCTAGTCCACTCGTACCTTGGTTGATAGATTTTTTTAAGCGTTCTTGCTCATATTTCGTTTCTTTGGCTTTCTCACTTGCTTCATCCGCTTTTTGCATTTTGGCATTCATCAATGATTCATTTTGTTGTTGAATAAGCTGCTCGTTTTGTTGCAATTGCAAATTGACCTCGGATGCAATCACTTGCTGTGTTTTTAATTCTGATTTTTCGCCCAAATGTTTAATCGTGTCGCCATGCTTGTTAATCGAAACTTGGCGTTTTTTTGCTATGCGCTGTTCATTTGCCCCATCATCTGCTGCACGCTGTACTATTTGATAATCGCGTTGTTGCCGTTTAGCTTCTACTTTCATTGCATCAATTTGCTCTTGATTCATTTCACCTTTAAATGTCGCTTGAATTTCATTGGGGTCAGTAGGCTTTTCGTAATAGTTGGCCAGCACATCATCGCGCTTTTCTGCATAATCGCTTTTTGTAGGATCAAGCACGGCGAGTTGGGATGCGATCATCCCATAATTGTCATCGATGCTATTGTCAGTGCTTTGTATGAGCGTCCCTAAATTGCTTAGTTGCTCTAAGTTAAGTAAATCAATGTCACGCAATTCATCGATACGGTGATACATGTTTTTTAAATTTTCTAACGATTGTGTCGTGTCACGCGCCATTTGAAATGTTTGCATAGCTGTATGTGTATTTTGGACTAAATTACTAGGATCAATCACAAACATACTGAATGAGACCGCTGGGCTTATGGTGGTCGTTATAATAGAAAATAAAATAGTTTTTTTAAACTTCATGCTAATTACGTCCCATAATATTGTTGTTTTATTTTTTCGAGTTCGAGTGCTTTTTGATTAACGGTTGTGATATTTTTTGCATCTAGTACATCTATTGTTGATTGAATACCTTCTTCAAACCCATATTGATTGATCAACTTATTGCGAATCGTGCATTCCACAGGGTCTGACGTACTAATTACATATTGATAACGATCGACTTCCAGAATCACTTTTTTACTTATCCCAAGTTCAGGCTGCACAATATAGGCTTCGCGTTTTGGTTGCAGATTACGAATTTGTGCACACTCGCCGTCCGTCAATCCAAATGCTTTTTGATAGAGGTCTTGTTTCATTGCAGGATCGGCTGTAAAAATAAAACTGGTCGCAGATGATTGAACTGCACTCCAATTGGGTATTTTTAAATAATCTTCTGGGGACTGTGTCCAGAGAGAAATACCACCAAAGTATTTCCCCCATGTTCGAATTTTTTTAACAACGTAATCCGCGATCTCCGGATAGGCTAAAATATGATGGGCTTCATCTATCGCCAATTTTTTAGGAATATCACGAAAATCCTCGTTTTCAAAGGATGAGGTCACACGATAAAAATAATCCATCATGACCAGCGCCAATGCGGTATGGTCTTGAGAAATGCCTTGCAGATTACAGACAGCGATTCGTTTGTCTAATGTGCCGATTGAGTCGATAGCTGCATCAAATAAATCGGCATACATGCCTGTTTCATGCTGTTGATAGACCCACCGAGTAAATTTTCGTGATAATGATTTTGGCATATGTTGTACCAGTGTACCGAGGCGTTGCATCTCCTTTGGTAAAGCCATAGTGTCTCGGATGGCTTTATCTAAATAATCTTGCTCATCTTCTTTTAAGGTTCGCAAATCAATTTGATCGTTGGCCGCAAGCATACCCAATAGCATAATACGTAAATGTTTTATAAAACCTCGATCATTTTGACTTTTGGCACTAGCAAATAAATTTAAACCTTGGATCATGCCCTCACTTAATTTAAAAACAGAACCGTCATCACCAAATACTTTAGCTAGCATTTCTGTGCCTGGGTCAATATCAATGGCGCGAAGTAGACCGCCATATTTTAAGAAATGGCCGTCAATGGTATTTTTAAGAAAGCTCTTTCCGGAGCGGGTGACACCTGTGCCAATTTCTAAGGATTTACCACCGACAAAGGGTGAGTAATGAAATGTTGAGCCGTCAGTGGTTTGAAAGATATATTGGGCTTCTTCAGTACTTGCAAATTTTATAGTTTTTTGGCCTTCGCTTGATTTATAAATCAATGATGCCGCGCCTAATTGGGTGGAGGTAAAATAAATATCACGCTGAGATTTTTGACCGCCAGAGAGTTGCATAGTTTTAAATGAGTCTGGCAAATAAAGCGTTTCCCAGACAACTCGCATACCGGATCCACCGAAAGCCTTGTCTACTTGAATACTGTTCTCAAGGATCGTTGTTGGGTCTTCGTTAAAAATAAGAAATGAGGCATGGACTAGCCCCCAACTATCGACAACATTTTCAGCTTCATTTAATTCTTTGACTTTCTGTTCAATGGCTGGCTTCATGCTTAAGTGTTTATCCAGTTCGGATTTTTGTTTACCGCTGAGTAAATCACCCATGTTTAAATTACTGCGTGCGACTTCATCTTTTTTGCTTTTGAACAATAACGCGCGTTCAAATGCGTTAATGGGCGACCAGCGCATCATCGCAATAAAGTTGCAATTTAATTTAAGGGGCGCGGCATCATCCATGCTCCATATACCCGGCAATACTTGTTTGTCGCCAAAACCAATGATGGATGCAATACGTGCATAGCGCGTTTTTGTTCCGTGTATTTTTAACATGTCGGTGTTTTGAATAATCACTTGCTTGATATCACCGCTTTGCACTGTCTTGTCCCAATCGGATGCAGGGCAATGTTCGTTTAAACCTTCTTTTAACAAGCTGGCATCCAGTGTTGCCAGAAAACGTTTATGCGCCCATATTTCTTGAATGTCACATATTTTAGCTGACATGATGCTGCCCCACTTTGCCGTGACTTCATTTAACGTTTTTTTGAGTTCTATCACTTGCCGATCCAGTTCTTCGAGTTGCACAATGAGTGCTGCGTGATGGCCAAAACTTTCATTGATTTTTTCTTTGATCACAGACCAGCTTGTTTTTGAAAATGGGCTTGCTAATAAATGTCTTATGGTGTGCCAAAACTTTAAGTTATTTAGTTTATTTGCAGGAAATATTTCAAAGTAATGAATTAAATGCGAGCTTGTCAGGTTTTTGCTATTTAAAAAATATTTCAAGCGTTCAGAAAGTGTATTAGAAATAGAATAGTCACGTTTTTCTAACTCAATTTTGACTTGATCGAAATGAGAAAAATATTGTGTGATAATAATGCTCTTATCCACTTTTTCGTAAATGTTTCGTGTAATGTGGGCAAGGCCTAAATGATCGTCCATTAAAAGAGAGTCGGCGTCTCGCCCTCCTAGCTCAATCGCACCGATCAAGGAACCGTATTGTGTTAGTAAGAATTTATCGTAAATTCCATACTCATCATGGAGATCAGTGATAAAACCGCTACTATTTTTTTGTTTTTTATTTTCCACGGCTTAACCCTTAGCTAAACATGCCCATCCAAGTTGCGATGTTAAGAATCACCACACCCGCAACAACAGCGCGGATGGCATAGCCTAAAATGCCCTCCTTTGGTAATACGACCCATGTTGTCACTCCAATAATCATGGAGCCAACAACCACCGCTTTGCCATAAGGCCCGACCATGAAATCAA
>JBDTIZ010000261.1:0-7619 GCA_039936115.1 Gammaproteobacteria bacterium | reverse complement strand
ACTGGTTGAAGGATCTTTTTTTGCTTATTTTGGCTTGGATTTTTGCGGGTTTAAAACGACCCCAATTTCAACTTGGTTTTTAAAATTGGGGGTTCTTCACGTTCGACTAGGTGCGCTTTTTGCACTGTAATCCACCAATACTAGCAATAAAAGGTGGATTACAGTGCAAAAAGCGCACCTAATCCACCCTACGTTCTTATACCATAACAGCTATCACAACTTATCTTCATCACCCTCGAACTCATCATCTTGCGGCAAATTATTGTCTATCAATACTTTAACCGCTTGATAATCAACTTTTCCACTCCCCAATACCTGCATTTTATCTACAACTAAGACTTTACGTGGGATACTAATTTCTGCAAGCCCTCGATTTTTAAAATGCTCAACCAAATGTTTTTGCAGCGCTGTTTTAAAATTAGTGACTAAAACCAATTGCTCACCTTTGCGTGGATCTGGAATGCTCAAAACTGCATGTTGATTGTTAGGCCATAATAAATAAATTTCATCTTCAACAGCCGTCAGCGATACCATTTCGCCAGCAATTTTTGCAAATCGTTTTGCGCGACCTTTAATGAAAACATAACCACCCTCATCGATATCAACAATATCACCCGTGTCATACCAACCATCAGCAGGAGGTTGAATAACGCCTGGTGTGTGCGAAAAAATATAGCCCATCATGACATTAGGACCCGCAATAATCAGCTTCGCACCATCATTAATTCCTTCTACCGGTTTTAAATCATACGCCATGCAGGGTAACAAGCGTCCGACGGAACCCGCTTTATATTGCATAGCCGTATTCATAGAAATGACAGGAGATGCTTCTGTAGCGCCATAACCTTCAAAAATACGAATACCAAATTTTTGCATCCAAACACGACGCGTTTCGTCACGTAATTTTTCAGCACCCGCAAACACATAACGAATGCTATAAAAATTGTAAGGATGCGCGTATCTCGCATAGCCCGATAGAAATGTATCCGTACCAAATGTAATTGTTGAATTAGTGTCATAACAAATCTCTGGCACAATACGATAATGCAGAGGAGAAGGGTACATAAATACGCGCATCCCGGACATAATCGGTAACAATGTTGCCGCCGTTAATCCAAACGCGTGGAAAATCGGTAAAGCATTAAACACTTTATCCGTAGAGTTAAAATCCACACGCGCTGATAATTGATAACGATTCGATTGAATGTTTTCGTGGCTTAAAACAACACCTTTAGGCACACCTTCAGACCCTGAGGTAAATAAAATAACCGCAGGCATTTCTGCAAACAAGGCTTGATGCGTTTTATCCATTTTATTATAGAAACGGTAATAGTATTCAGGGCACTGTGAAGCTAACATGCCAAATAATTTATTTTTCCAACTCATTTTAGCGCGCACATCTTCTAGATAAACAATTTTAACACCTTCCGCCGTTAACGCCTCAATATGTGTTGAGAGATCGGCAAGCGCAACAAATCGTCTAGACGTATAAACATATTTTATTTTTGCAGTACGGCACGCCAAGATTAAATTTTGTTTACCGGCACTAAAATTTAGCATCGCAGGAATTCTATGATGCGCTTGCATCGCAAAAAATGTAACCATAGCACCTACAGAATTTGGCAACATCAAACCTACATATTCACCTGGGGCTGTCAGTTTCGCAATGCGGCGTCCTAAAACAATACTACCCATAATCAAACGCTGGTAACTAATAGGTTTTCGCTCAATATCTTCTATCACTAATTGTTTTTTACCATGAGCAGATTTCGCATCCAGCAATGATTGAAACAAGGTAGTTTTTACATCACTACTCAAAAACATTGAATCCGTCATTAAATCATAAAGCGCCGCGCTAATTTGAGCTCTACGTTGACGACCTTTGATGGAATCCGATAATTTAAATGTTCTTGGTTTAAGAATAGTGAGTGTAATTTTTGGAAACCAACGAATTTTGACTTTTCCTCGGAGATAAGAAAAAACGGAATACTGTGCGCCATCAATTCGAATAGGTAATAATTGTGCGTGTGCTTTATCAGCAATTAAGCCTGGACCTTCATAAATTTTCATCAGTGCGCCAGTCACCGTGATCCGACCTTCTGGAAAAATCACCACACGATGATTGCGACGAAGATATTCAATTAAGCCTTTGGCTGCCATCGAATTTGTTGGGTCAATTGGAAACGTATTCACTAATTTAAGAATTGTTTTTACCCAACTTTTTTGTGCATACTGAAAATCAATAGCAAACGTTAATTTATCTGGTAAAAATGCAGCGATCAATGCAGCATCTAAAAGAGAAGTGTGATTTGCCACAATGAGCACACGATCACCCGCTGCAAAATAATTTTCAAGCCCACGCACTTCCACACGATATAATGTTTTAAATAACCAGATTAAAAATGATTTTACTAACTCGTCGGGCAAGAGATTACAGATATAAATCGCAACTGCTAAATTTCCAATCGCCATCAAGACAAATACTTCTGTGACAGAAAAATGTAAATGTAACATTAAACCTGTGACTATTGAGGCAATCACCATAAAAAATGCATTTATTATATTATTACTAGCTATCACGCGTGAACGATAAGCTGCATCACCTTCAGACTGTAAAATCGCATAAAGCGGCACTATATAAACGCCACCGCAGGCCGATAAAAACAAAAGATCCAGCAAAACATGCCAATTTTGGAAGTGCTTTAGAAACTCAAACAACGTTAAAAAGTGACCTGGCTCTGTAACTACATGACCACTTGCTAATACTAAATCTATCGCGAACACTGTCATACCTAAAGCCGCAAGAGGCACATAAGTTGCAGATATTCTGCCTTTAAGTAATCGATTACATATCAAAGAACCAATGCCAATTCCTACCGTAAAAAAAACTAGAAAGAGCGTCACAATCGAAGGATCAGAGTTCAATACAGTTTTTGTATAAGTAGGTAATTGAGTAATATAAACCGAACCAAGTAACCAAAACCATGAAATACCTAAAATCGATAAAGCAAGATTTCTGTTTTTCATCGTATGTTGAACAATTTTACGCGATTCATCGATAAAATTTAAATTTATCTTTAGATGAGGCGCAGCAATTTTTGCTCGCGGTATCGATAAACTGGCTTGAAAACCTAATATAGCCATCAACACAATGACGATTGAAACCAGCAGAGGACCGGAATGAAACATTGCAAGAAAAGTACCTAAAATAGTTCCTAATAAAATAGCAACATTCGTACCCGCTTCCAGTAAACCATTCGCAGCAATCAATTCATCCGTTGGAAGTTGATCAGGTAAAATCGAATATTTCATCGGACCAAAAAAAGTGGCTTGCATACCCAGCAAAAATAACACAAACATCAACAAAGCCACGCTCTGAAAATAAAAACCAATTGCAGCCAGCAGCATAATCAAAATTTCAGCTATTTTGGTATAACGAATTAAAGAGGCTTTTTCGAACCTATCCGCAAGCTGGCCTGCTGTTGCTGAGAAAAGAAGATAGGGGAGGACGAAAATACCGGATGCCATTGTAATTAAAAATGCGCTATTGACTTGTACACTCGTTGATAGACTGTAAGCAATTAATATAAATAGTGCATTTTTGTAGACATTATCATTAAATGCGCCTAAAAACTGCGTTAGAAATAAGGGCAAAAATCGTTTTGTTTTTAATAGGTTGAATTGATTCATAGCCATTTTTCTGCTCTCCGATCATCCTGTAAAATCAGACTAGAATGGTATAATAGATTATAAAGGAGTTATAGATACTTTAGTGATATATTTAATAAATATACTTTCTATCAGAGAGTGGCATAGTAACCAAGGTTTTCAGCCAATATGACTAAACACATCGACAACGAATCAACAAAAATTGAATATCTTGCCTATCATGAATCGCTCACTGGATTACCTAATCGTCGTTCGCTCGAAGATAAAGTAAACCAATTTTTAAAGACTCACAAAACACCATGCAATTTTGCCTTGTTATTTCTTGATATTAATAAATTTAAATATGTCAATGATACGCATGGCTACACCATTGGCGACGAGTTATTAAAATCAATCGCGACGCGCTTGCGGGAAAAAATTTCGTCTAATGAATTTATCGCATCATTAGGAGGCGATAAATTTGTTATTGCTCTGATGGAACCGTCTTCAGAAGAATTTGTGGCTGCTTATGCAAAAGAGTTATTACTGTTAATTTCGAAAATATTTTCTGTTGATGATTATCAATTCAGAATTAATGCGAGCATTGGCATTAGTTTTTACACGAAAGAAACTCAGGATTATAATACGTTATTACGATATGCAGATATCGCGCTATACTATGCAAAAGAACAAGGAAGAAATAATTTTCGTTTTTTTGAAATTGAAATGCTCGATAAAATTAATGCTAAATCACAATTAGAACACGACTTACATGTCGCTTTAGAAAACAACGAATTCATTTTATATTACCAACCTTTATTGTGCTTAAAAACCAATACCTGCACTGGCGTTGAAGTTTTACTACGCTGGAAAAAAAAGGATGGGAGCGTTATTCGCCCAGAAAAATTTGTCGACGTTTCAGTGGAAAGTGGTTTGATTGGTCCTATGACACAGTGGATATTACGCACAGCTTGTCATCAATTGAAATGCTGGCGTGATTCAGGCTTACATCTGCAACACATTGCAGTCAATATCACAGCACCTTACTTAATTGACGCTAAATTTGTTGATTTTATCAAACAGGTATTACATGAAGAAAATTTAAGTGGCGATAGCTTGGAGCTCGAAATTACCGAAAATATTTTAATTGAAGACATAGAAAACACCCAGCTTGTCATTAATTCTTTAAAGCAATTGGGGGTTAAAGTAACGATTGATGATTTTGGTACAGGTTATTCTTCATTTAATTATCTCAAACGATTTTATTTTGACCGCATCAAGATAGATCAATCTTTCGTAAGCGATATTTTTCGCAGCCAGTCAGATTTAGCTATTGTAAAAGCAATTATTGCCGTTGGAAAAAGTCTTGAGGTGAAATTACTGGCCGAAGGCATAGAAACAGCAGATCAACAACAAATACTGACTGATTTGGGATGTGACGAAATTCAGGGTTATTATTATTGTCGTCCAAACTCAGTTGATATAATTACTGCTTTCTTGCGGCGAGTAGAATTGAAATAAAAATATCTCTTGCAGTTGCTGTAAGAAGAAATAAGATGACAGTAGGAAATTAAACCATCGCTAAAGGAGTATGTATGAAGTTCGCTGTTAAAATAATGACGGTATTGTTTTTTATGGTTGGGATGTTTTTCAGCTTAACGGCATGGGCACTCGATTCAAGTTCACCCGTGGGTTATTGGAAAACAATTGATGATGTTACGGGAAAGCAAAAAAGCATTATCCAAATTGTTCAAACTTCTGATGGTTCATTACGTGGTCAAGTCATAAAAATTTGGCCTAAACCAGGTAAAGATGAAAATGAAGTCTGTGATGCATGCAAAGGCAATAATCATAACAAGCGTATAGTCGGCATGACTATATTAGAGGGAATGAGAGTGAACGGCGACAAGTGGACAGGAGGGCAAATCCTGGATCCCAATAACGGTAAAACGTATCGTTGCAGCTTAAGGTTGGTAAACAACGGCGCTAGTATGCAAGTACATGGTTATATTGGTTTGCCCATCTTGGGACGTACACAAACTTGGATACGGGTTGATAGATGGTAGTGTAGTTATGACAAGCCATAGCTGTTTAAGAGCGAATACATAAGGTCGCTCTTTATCTAAATTACTCCCGCCGAGTCTAATTATTTATCTTAAAAATAGTTTGACTATTAAAATATTTTGAGTTTAAATAGCATTTATGATGAGCGAAATCGAAGTAATGACAAAAGATCAACCTACAGAGCAGCGAATTCAACAATTAGCGCAATATTTTATCCTATTACGCAAGTTGCAAGATAAAAGTGGCGCTGAGCTTTTAATATCACTTGGCAACTTAAACATGCAAGAGCTTAATGTTATCAATATCATAGGTGATAATGAGCCTTGTACAATGAGTGAAATTGCCAAGCAAGCCATGCTTTCCATGAGCAGCATAACCGTAATCGTCGATAAATTAGTAAAAGCCAAATTGGTTCAACGTATTCGCAGCGAAGAAGATCGTCGTATTGTGCTGGGCGCATTGACGCCTGAAGGTAAAAAAATCCATCAAGTGCAGATTAAACATATGCACGAAGTGATACGCAAACTGCTTAGTGTTTTATCGGATGATGAGCAGGAAAATATGTTAAAAATATTTCACAAGTTTACCCAAGTATTAATTTAAATAATTAAAATAAAGCACTAAAAATGAGGAGCACTAACATGTCAGTAGATGCAATTCGCCAACCGCAAAAACAATCATCTATTCTTTCAAAAATATCCGCGAATTTGTTTTGGTTTACGATTTATGTTGTGGGCATTGCTGCCGCCATTTATCTGCCACAACTTTGCATGAGTTATGTGCTGAATGGCTTATAACAATTAAACCCTCCTCTCCCCCTGCGCTTTTTGTGGGAGGGGAGAGAAGGGCTATTTTCTTGAAATAACCATAAAATCCAATCAGTTAACCCACATCCCTCATAACGTTAAAAAAAGAGGTATAATGAGCTTGTGTCATAAAAAAATAAATCTATCTAATCAACTAAAGGAGCAAGGCATCATGTATAAGACCAACGCTAGAAAGCATGCTCGCAACCATGAAATTGATTTACACGATGATTTATCAAAAATCAAAGCCATTTTGGCTGAAACAAGCCGTGATATCCGTGGCAAAGCTGGTGAAGTGTTTTCTCAAACATTTGAAGATGCAAAAGAGAAAACAACTGCAGTCAAAGATAATTTAACGGAATATGTCACTGACAAACCATTAAAATCTTTGGGACTTGCAATGTTTACTGGTGTAGTCATTGGATTTTTGCTGCGCAAAAAAGACTAATTTTTTTTACACTTAGTACATAAGGATTTGTATGCCCAGTAAGAGAAAATCTCAACTTGTTGATACTGTTCGCGACGTGTTGATGTTGGTGCCTAACTTAATTAGCACAATTTCAAATATCACTGCGCTAATTAATTTAGAGGCACGCCTAGCGGGACAAGCGGCGGTGACGGTACTCGTCCTCGCTGTTATTTGTGCTACGCTAATTTCCTCTGCGTGGTTATGCTTGCTGGCTATGCTGTTTGTGTACCTAACATCATCGTTACAATTAAGTATTTTGCTTTCTTTATTTATTGTGTTTATTTCTAACGCCGCGCTGATAATTATTCTTGGATACATTTTTTTAAACGCAAAGAAAAGTTTATTCTTTCCTGGAACGATTCAAAAATGCCGCAGTTTGCGTAAAGCTAATGATGATCAGTAGAGAATGTTTTTTTTGAAACATTCTCTACTGTGATTATTTTCTAAATTCCCATTACTTTTTTTGTCTCGTATCCTTTTCTACAAATCAAAACAGATGCCAAGTTGACTGGATCCCGCGGACAATGTATGAACCGGGGACATAGTTTACACCTGTCCGGGAACATGGTTTACACTTTCAAATGATATATTTAGCCCATGGAGGGGCCAAATATGCCATGGAAAGAGAGTAC